>NZ_CP078138.1:5867500-6167500 GCF_019212185.1 Pseudomonas fluorescens | reverse complement strand
GTAAAGCGAATATGATGTTTACTGCTTCGGTATGCGCCCTAACGTTCCATGCGTGTCGGCATAACGGAGATGAGAGAATGGAGGGGAAGATGATGATCCAGGCAAAGGAAATAGCCGGAGGACAGTGGCAGCGCTTTCGCGATGCGCTGAAATCTGCTGATCTTCCAGCAGACGATATTGATCTTCCAGGCCGAACCTTTTTTGAGTTCACACTAGACGGTGAAACGGTCGCATGGGGAGGATTCGAAACGCATGGTACGGACGGGTTGTTGCGTTCTTTGGTCGTAGTGTCGACATACAGATCGAAGGGGGTCGGTATCGCGGTGCTTCGGGTCATTGAAGCGATAGCTGCCGAGCAGGGAATCGCTCGATTTCATTTGCTGACAACAACCGCGTCAGGCTTTTTTGAGCAACAGGGCTATGCAGTAAATCAACGAGGCTCAGCGCCACCTCTGATTTCTCAGACGGGGCAGTTCAGGGGGCTTTGCCCTGGCTCGGCTTGCTACATGTGCAAGGCGTTACCATTCGACAATGGCTGATAGTCTGCCCAACCGATAGCCTGGGAGGTAGTGTCCATTATTGACCGGCCCTTTACATGTGCACGTGCATGCACATATAGTTCCTTCATGAATACATCACAAACCCGAACCCAAGCTATTGAGGCCGCCATCGAATCGTTGGACGGCGCATTCTTCAAAGCCCTGTGTGAGCCACCGCGAATCGCCGTGCTGAAGCGCGTCATGCTATTGGGTCGCGCTGATGTTACTGAAATTGCAGCTGAGTTGCCTCAGGAGCGTTCGGTTGTATCTCGCCATCTTCAGGTGCTACTGGAAGCGGGGATTGTTCGAGCTGCTAAGGTAGGGCGCCAGATGTTCTATGAAGTGGACGGCCCAGCCATTATCAAGCGTCTAGAAGCCATCCTCCTCCACACCAAAAGCATCGCCCCGCTGTGCTGTCCAGGCAAAAAGGACTAATCCTTTTTTGTATAAATACGTGCATAAGTGCGCATACATGAACGCAAATAATCAGATGTTTGATGTTGTTGTCATTGGTGCTGGCCAAGCAGGGTTGGCTAGCGGTTGGCACCTGAAGCAGCACGGCCTCAATTTCCGCATTTTTGATGAGCAATCGCAGCCTGGTGGGAACTGGCGTAATTACTACGACAGCCTTGAATTGTTCTCGCCAGCAGCATATTCCTCTCTTCCGGGACTTCCTTTTCCTGGAACAGCAGGCCACTACCCTTCTCGGAATGAAGTAGTGCGTTATCTGGAAGGTTATGCCGACTTCTTCCGGTTACCTATCCTTCAAGGGATTAGGGTCACGAACGTAGGTCAGGAAGGCGAAGGATTTCGGATCACTGCAACGAACGGACAACGCTTCTGGGCGAGAGCGGTGGTCGTGGCCTCAGGAGCCTTCAGTCGTCCCTACGTACCCGATATCCCTGGGCTCAAAAACTTCAGCGGCACTCAGCTTCACAGTGCTCATTATCGGAATGCAGAAGCATTTAGTGGGCAACGCATCGTCGTAGTTGGCGCTGCGAACTCCGCTGTACAAATCGCTTACGATTTATCCAAAGTTGCAACAGTGACTCTGGCCACGCGAGAGGCGATTCGATTCGCGCCACAACGGATATTAGGAGCAGATTTTCATACTTGGTTGAAATGGACAGGCCTAGAGAAAACTAAGTGGCTAAACGATCAAAGCACGCCTGTACTGGACGACGGCACGTACAGAAAGGCTCTGAGATCCGGAGACTTCAATCAAGCAGCAATGTTCTCCGAGGTCACTTCAACAGGCGTGATTTGGGCCGAAGGTCAGCATGAAACCGTTGATAGCCTCATTTTTGCCACTGGCTTTCGTCCGAACCTGCCATTTCTCCAAGGCCTTCCAGTAATGGATGAGCAGGGACGAGTGGCGCAACGCGACGGGCGAGCAGTTCATGTCCCAGGCTTGTACTTTGTAGGCTTGCCCAAACAACGCAACTTCGCCTCTGCAACCCTACGAGGCGTGGGGCCTGATGCCGAACACATACTCCCGTATTTGCTAAAGCGAGCTCGTAATTTGGAAGCCGCCCCCACGCTTGTAACGCAAAACTGAGCAGCTTACGTCTGAAAAACACAAGAGCCCGTAGCTAGTGAAAAACCTAGAAAGCAGCCAGCAACCTATCAACCGACTCAGGCTTGTGTGGGCATTAGGCATCGCACAAATCCTCGCTTGGAGTTCGACCTATTACCTGCCAGCAGTTCTTGCGACACCAATCACCAAAGAAACAGGATGGTCAGTTACGAGCGTAGTAATTGGATTGTCTTGGGGACTGCTGGTCGCAGGAGCTTGCTCGCCCATGGTGGGACGATGGATCGACCGAAGTGGGGGACGCCCCGTGTTGGCAGCTAGCTCGTTATTTTTGGCGATGGGTATGCTGTTGATGGGCTTAGCCAGTAACTTAGCCGTTTATTACCTAGCATGGACGCTGATCGGCGCGGGCATGGCTGCTGGTCTTTATGACGCAGCGTTTTCGACACTCGGACGACTACTTGGCGACCATGCACGTGCCTCGATGACTGGTCTAACCTTGCTAGGTGGGTTTGCCAGCACCTTAGGCTGGCCACTGATCGCAGGCCTAGAGCACCAGATCGGGTGGAGGTACAGCTGCTTTGCCTTAGCCGCAACGCATCTGGTAGTTGGTCTACCAATCCATCTTCTGGCAATTCCCAGCGAGAAAGGCCCCCCAGATGAATCTGCACCTCTTGCAAGTATCCAGTCCACTGCAACTGCCAGCAAATTAACCAATCGCATATTCATCCTGCTGGCAGCGCTACTGACATTCCAATCCCTGGTGATTTCCTCCGTTTCAGTCCATCTACTTGATGTGCTGAAACTGCTTGGCATCGCAACCTCAACGGCATTAGCCATAGGAATGATGATTGGGCCATCTCAAGTCGTGGCACGCCTTGCTGAGTTTTCGATTGGGAGAAACCTGCACCCTACCTGGTCGGCTCGTATCGCCATCCTGCTATGCGGGGTGGGTATTGCCCTACTTTTACCGGCCATCCCGTGGCTAGCCTTCGTAGCCCTGGCGCTTTACGGAGCAGGTAATGGAATTCTGACCATTGCTCGCGGAACATTACCCTTGGCTCTATTCGGCGCTGATGGCTACGGAACACGCATGGGGCTGTTGGCTCGCCCCATGCTGATCGCCCAGGCTGCAGGCCCTGTAGCAGCAGCACTTGTTCTAGAGAAATTTGGTTCAATCCCGCTGTTGGTTGGTTTGTGCGTTTTAGTGGCGATTAGCTTCATCACAAGCCTTGCGCTTCCCACCGAATAAATGCTGGCGTAGTGATCCCAAAACGGCACATTAATCCTTGTTTAAGGGCTTAATGTGCCGATTAGGGCACCTTATGCCGAGAGGATCTCGAGGGCGAACAACGCTGCAGCCCCAGTGCAGGATGGTGTGCTATGAGCTGTCGACAAGCGCGAGCGCAGGTGATCAAGGTGGTGATGGCTTTTAGCCTCGATGCCAGCTAGATTTGGAGCTTTCTCCGATCAAGGATAGATATGAAAAAGCTCATCGCAGTCATTGGGATGTGTGTCGCGCTCGGCGGTTGCGCCACATCCCACTACACCGCAGGTCGAGACTTTCCGTCGGCAAGTGTAGCGAGCATCACCAAAGGCAAAACCACGACTGCTGAGTTGAAGTCGCTATTCGGCGAGCCTTACGCCAAGAGCGCAGTCAGCGAGACTGACGAGAAGTGGATCTACACCTACACCAATGGCTCAGCCCATGCCCAGAGCTATGTGGTCACTATGAAGGTGACGACTACTGGCACCCAGAAAACGCTCGACGTCTTGATCCGAAATGACGTGGTCATCAACTACACGTTCAGCGAAGGCCCCGCTTCAGGCACTACCACTGCGACGAACTAAGTTCGCCACCTTGCCATTGGGCGACCCACTGCGCTCAGCACGTTGTTGATGGAGCAAGCTCATGGACAGAACCTATGCCTTCGTGGATGAGTCCGGGAATTCCGACCTTGATACGTCAAAGGGAGGAAGCTCGGGCTTCTTCGTCGTGTGCTCCATTCTGGTGGCAGAGAAAGACCTGGAAGCTGCTTATGCCCAAGCTGAAGCACTCCGCATGCGTCATTTTCAAACAGGCGAGATCAAATCCAGCAATCTGAAGCCGAAGGATTCAGATCGCCGTGCCCGAATCCTCAACGAGCTAGCTGAGCTGCCATTCAAGCTCTATTTCACCGTCGTTGATAAATCCCGAATTCACAAAGACGGCGGGCTCCGTATCAAGACCTCGTTCATAAAATACGTGAACGGGTTGCTCTATGAACGTTTGTTCCGCACATACCCTGACCTCCAGATGATCGTAGACGAGCATGGTGGCCAGGAATTTCAGGAGAGCCTCAAAAGCTACGTTGCAGAACGATTCGTGGACGACCTATTTGGCGATAAGGATGCCTTCCAGACGATGGCCAGTAAGGACAACGTTTTGGTTCAGGTTGCAGATTTCTTCGCTGGCTCAGTCGCTCAGATCTACGAAGAGAAAGCTTCGGAAGAAGCAGTTCTTGCCTACAAGAAAATCCTCCGCAGCCTGACTCTTGGAATGCTTGAGTGGCCATCCAAGTACCAGTCTCTTCTGCCACCGCCAACGGATGAATCTGGGTATGCAGACTACCAGGTACACCAAGAAGCTCTCCGCCAGGCTGATCGTTTTAGCGAGCGGGTTGGTAAGCACCCCGATGAAGATGAGCGACTGCAGCTGAGCATCTTGAGGTTCTTGAGATTCCAGAGCGAATTCGTCACCAAGGATTACGTGCTGACTACGGAGATCATGGCCCATCTAAAAGATAGCGGACTGGGAGAGGTCAACGGCCAGAGAGTCCGCTCCAGTGGCATTGCCAAACTCCGCGATGCGGACGTCATCATCACAAGCGCGGCCAAAGGCTACAAGATCCCTCAAACACGGGCAGACATTAACGAATTTCTTGAAAGAGCGTCAGGCATTGTTGTTCCTCTACTGGAACGGGTCAAAAAGGCTCGAGAGGTGTATCGGCTGAGTAGTCGAGGAGAATATGACATTGTGACGACAGCCAACCTGGCTGAGCTTGCCAAGCTGCTCACTGCGCTCGAGGCGTTTGCAGATGACTGAACTCAGTCATGGCAACGAACCTCTGCAGGCTGCATTGATCCAGGATGAAATCCTAGAGATCTTGAAAGAAGCCAAGGTGCTTGCGCGTAGATTCTATCGCTTGACCGGCAAGCCGCTGGGCGTGACCGACGAGGTGGCAGAGTACGAAGCGGCTACTACTAGGCTCGATCTGTTTAGTTATGCAAGTCGTGATAAATAATATTCAAAGCTAATTGACCGAGGCAGTAATCGATGCAACAGAACATCTTGAATCACCTGCAAGTCATGAAATCAAAATTTTCCAGCCACGATCAGGAGTGGGTGCGTTACAAAAACGAATCTGAATTCTCTTTTGATGTGGCACATACCTCGCCTATTAGAGAACTGTATTCCGAGGGTAGAAGTCTGTCTATGTATCTCTCAGGACGCTTAGAAACGCAATATGTGAATACTTCTATGCTTCTAAATGAATACATAGAGCAAGTGAGGGAAGCCATTCCAAATGAAAGCGACTACCTGAAGATTGGAGCAGATGCCCGATCAGATTACGAAGCCAACTATCCTAATAATTACACCGTTCGATATATGATTGAACTGTATGAAGAACAATGGGAAAAAATCCCTATGGTTCGACATCTATTAGACCAATTAGCCGAACTACCTTCGTACCAATCGCTGGTAACCGCTGATCCAATACAGGTAATAACCCAGTGGATCTATAATTGGGAACAAAATATCCAACTCCACCAACGCGAAGACGAGAATGGCTTGCGCGCGCAGCTTGCACTTGGGCTCAGAAACGCAGGTTTTGCAAGCGTAAGTGAAGGATATAATTATCAGGGCCGTGCGGATATCCTGATCCAAAGACCCCCAAAACGAGGAGGTAATACAGCGGGCAACGAACTGGTCGTCGAATGTAAGATATGGAGCGGACAGGCGGCATTCGTTGCCGCTGTCTCGCAGATATGTAGATATCTGACTCGACACGACGACCAAGCTGCCCTGATCATATTTGTTCGAAATGAAGACTTTGCTAGGGTTTGCGACTCTGCGTATGCAGGCTTGAAAATCTCCTCTGCTGCTAGCGACCTTGAGGGCAGCGGAGCCTTTTACAAGTTGAAACTCACACCCGCTCAGGACAGCGGGGCGACTGTAGATACAACTGTCATCCTCTGCAACCTGGTGGTAAACCGTTACCAATGAACACTGCAAGCCGACCATCAACCCCCGGAGCAGTCCCGTGCCATGAAAGTACACTGCGGGCAACTCGGCACGGTAGATCCGCTTGATAATTCGAAAATGGTGTCCACTTGAATTGGACACCATGGCGTTCCGCGTGGGACAGGACGATGTGTTGGCCGGGTTGATACCGATATTGTGGTCTTAGTGCTGCTGGATTCGTACAAGTAGTGCCAGGGTAGAGGATGCTCTGACTTTGCCACGTTCGAAAGCCATACTTGAGCTCGGTGAGTTGGCTATAGGCAATTCATGTCGATAGCTACATTGCGTTGGGCTCGCTATGAGCCTAGCGACTTAGAGTATTAAACGCCTTTTGGAGGCCGAGTGCTGCGGATATGTCCCGTGTGACGAGCAAGGTTAATGTCCCCAGTACGGCACATTAACTATCATTTTTAGGCTTAATGGCCCTATTCGGGCACATTAACTGAGAGACGGAATGCGGCCTGTAATGACGATAGCCCTTACTGCTGCCGTGTGATCGACTGAAAAATTGAAGCAAGTTGGGGCGTACCAATCGTGAGGAAGACGTCGCATTCCTCAGCAGCTGCAAGGTGCGCAATTAGATAGCTCGCATCCAATCTAGGGTGCTTCGGAAAACGGGATATTCTTGATCAATTATCTCCGGTTGCCAGCTCCGGATATTGTCTTCTTGAGCGATTATGGCTGCCTCTCCCTTCTCATCAATTCTCAAGGCATCCTCAATGCACCCCATTGGCCAGACCCAAGTTGCAAAACCTTTCATTGCTTCATGAGCAGTATTAGCGAGTGCTTGGCCGTCTGCAGTTCTCGCAAAAGCAGCCCAACAGTCAGCTGCTGAACCTCCCCTAGAATTCTGTGGCAGTCCGTTTCCACCGATCAGGAACCCCTGAGTTTGGCCGACCACTTGAAGCACAGATCTGACGTTATCCATCTCCTCGCATTCCTTCGGTAGCCATGGCCCCCTGGCGTGAGTGAACGCGAAATCTAAGTCAGCGATCACACCGCATTTGATACCCATTGCTGTCAGGACAGAAAAGCCTTTGGGAATCGAAGTACAACTGCCGAGAGCAACAAAACAGATCCGTTCGAGCTCAGGCCTGACGCCGTAGAGCTTTTCGTAGATGAGTGGTAGCAACCTCTGATCGGTTTTGCCCTCGCAGAGAATTACTTTTTCTGCGAAATAGATTTCAGCAATATTTCCGAGCTCGAAAAGGGTTCGAGATTGGGCTTGTGCCTCTGCCATTGCTTGCGCAACTGCCGCTCCCATTGGAATGCGAACCTCGGAACCACTCTCCCGTGATCTACGTACGATGACCGTTTCAGGTGCGTTGTCCCTGCTCACCATCAAGGGCGAATGGGTCGTGAACACGACTTGGTAGCCGGATTTCGAAAGCACATGTAGTGCTTCCCGAAGGCCTCTGACTCCTTGAGGGTGGAGGAAAATCTCAGGCTCATCGATCAGTAGGAGACGACGGGCAAGATCTTGCTCGCGAGTTTTACGGATATCCGCCAGAAGCCGGATCAAGGCCATTTGTATCGCACGCTGCGCACCGCTACCTAAGGTATCGAAACGTCTGGTTTGACCAGATATCTCATCGGTCACGTTCAGATCACCGCTCTTGAAAAACTCCTTAACGTCGATTGACGGTACGTCCAGGTTCAATAGCAAACCAGGGAAGAAGCTTGAGAGGGCATTAGTGGCGCTGGTATCGAACTCAGTCAGTAGAGGGGATCGGTTCTCACCGTCGGCTCCCAATATATTCCTGACCGCTGTGAGTGCATCCTGTACCTCTTGATGAGCAGTGAGGATGGGGGCCATGATTTCATCCAGCAGCCCACGAATTGTGCTCCCAGCTTTGCCTTTGCCCAAGTCTTCCTGGACATCATCCATGGCGCGGATGTGCAGCGCTTCGGGTAACAATGCCGAAATGGCTTGAGGCAGGCCCGTGGGATAGGAGCGCCATGAAGTGGGAAGACCTTGATCATCAAGACCAGCATTTTCCCAGACTTCCGCAGTCGGTTTAGTCGAGCCTGATGCGGAAATCCTTATCCAAAGGTCACCGTTGATGCAGTAGGGGGTAATCGCGGCTTGATGTTTGGCTTCAGGGATTTGTGCAATCAGCTCTTCTGTAATCCCTGACACGCAGGCGCTGATGATGATTGGCTGGCTGGGGTCATTAGCGTCTGTTTTCGCAAATGCCTTTGGTGCTAACACCAATCTGATCGCGTCGAGGATGGTGGATTTCCCCGCGTTGTTCTGACCGACCAGTGGGGTGAAATCACCCAGAGGCAAAAACACTTGCTTGCACGAGCGGAAGTTCTTGATGTGTATTTTGCTCAAGGAGTGCATGGCCGGAATTCCCTATCTACGGTGGGCATGGAGCCTCAGCGTAGCTGGAAAGTGGCGATGCGCACTGTCCCCCACGAGCACCATGGTTCTTGTCGACATGCGCAGCTTGTTTTGTACTGGCTGGATAAAGCAGAGAGCGTTTTGAATGGCCAGCGTTTGCGCCGGCCATCACCTGGTCAACCTCAGAATTCGTGCTCAATATCGTCGAAGAAGTTCGGGCCAAGCTCGTACTCAAGAGAACCGAATCGCGCTAGGAGGTCTGCTCTCACTTTACCCTCGGCTACGGGTTCAAAATTGATCCAGTAACTGTATACGAGGCCCTCATCCGATTCGTTGGCCGTGACCTCCGAATCGGCTAGAAGCTCTGCGTCGTCGATAGAAATCTCCAGCTCATTCGCCAGGGCCTGGGCCATGGTTTTGCGGTTGCCGCGTTCAGCTTCTTCAACTTGGGCCCAGTGCTCCCATTCAGATCTACGGTCGCGATCAGCATCAGACTCACTGCTGGAGATGACCACGCCCTCGTCAGCAAGTAGCCATATACCATCACGGCGTAGCAATTCGACCGTGGCTTTGAGATAGAAGGCTGCACCGTGATACATCCTCTCCTGATCTTGCTGCCCCTGGTAGGTCAGGGAGACTTCTAAAGTAAGCTTCCCGGTTGCGTCGCTGTAGTCAGCGTTTTCAATTTCAAGAGTATCAATAGTGAATCCACTCGCATTGGTGTCCGCAATCGCGCCGGAGAGCTGATCCTCCAGTTCTAGATCCAGATGGGCGTAGACGTCGTCTTCATGGATCGCTTGGTGAAAGTCTTTGATCCCAAAAACAGCCACCATCAGACGCGCATCCTTGGGGTTCCGTTGGGCGACTACAGAAAACTCATGGTAATCAGCGAAGCCTGCTTTTTGAATAAGGGTTTCTTGAGCGACAGAAAGCTTCAGGCCCTGATCATGAGCAAGCTTTTTAGCTTGGGATTTGAAGATGTTTAGCGGGGAAAAATCAGACATGGCAAAGGTTCCTAAATCTACGACGCTTAGGTGTCCGATTGCCTGTTCACCGGGCAGCGTCTGGTTAGGGACATGCCGATGTAATGCTGGAAGATGTCAAACGATGGGCTATTGCTTCGCGAAACAGGCGCCAGGCGACCATCACCGCCTGACCCGATCATAGGTCAGGAAAATTCACTTCGCAATAGCCAGCGGGAAGGGCATCGTCGGGCTGGTTTCGCAGGAAGTGGCTTGGAGCGTTGCTCAGGTATCGGTCGTGACCGTAAGCGGAGCGCGCCGGCATAGGATGGGCCAAAGTCCTGAGGATGGACGCCCGGAGGGCCCAACATTGGCGAAGCCAAGATTGGGTTCACGACAGCCGTACCCCAACAGGGGGCTCGCCCAAAACAGGAATACTCAATGGCCTCGCAAATTAGTCGCGAAACCATTCCCAAGGTTAGGCCTAGTGAACAGTGCTACTGGTTTTCGGCAAACCGACTCCATATGCCAAGGACGTATTCACTGAGTGGTGGCCCATCCTCACGCCCATTTCGCGCAAAAAGTCGGCGTAATTGTCCGTGGTTTTGCGGATGCCATAAGGTGTGAGCAAGCTCGCATCAATATTCCCTTTGCGAGTCCAGGAGAAACAGATCTTTCTCAGAGTTATAACCGACAGCGGACGCCCAGAGGCATTACCCGCACGGAAAAGATAATCTCCGTCTGACAGCCTTGAGACCTTGATGTACTCCTTAAGTATCGACCTGTACCTATCAGGAATCGCATCGAGTACATGCTTGGTATCACGGCTCTTCACGCTATACACCGCAGCACCCTGTTGCATCCTCGCCGATAGGAACTCGTTTGCCCGCAGCCCACCCAGCATGCATGCAAACAGCGCCCGATCTCTCAAGTCGCCCGATTCGGCAAGGATCTTTTCCAAGGTCTGAACATGTTCTTTGATCAACCCTTGCTGAGTCTGGATAACCAGTTTTGGTAGTAGGCCATGACCAGCAGCGGGAGAAACCTGCACACGTTTAAAGGCTAGGAGTTTTTTCAGGGAGAGATCGTTCACGAGCCGTTCCAGCTTCTGTCGATCCACAGGCGGCGATGTTTCTGCCTGCAGGGTAGCTTTGATGGCTGAACCAATTGCCTTCCTGACATCGGCTTCATGCGGCACAGGCTCATCTGGCGGGCAGACTTTTGACGTCTCGCTGAGATCGTGGAAGCTCAGATAACCTAGTCCCTGCGCGAGCGCTTTTTGAGCATCTGCAAGTGAGATTGGGGCTGGGCCACACCAGTGCTGCTGCAACTGCTTGGACAGGCTTTTGAAGCCACGATTTCGGATCAGGTCGTCTGGATAGACTGGGACGCGCATAGCAGTTCTCCGGTAGCGTCAGGGTGTCGGCTGCCCGCTGACTATCGTCGAAATGCGTGCGAAAAAGTGGTGTTGCAACCTGTGGCACTGGAGCCTTCACGAGCCGACCGTTTGATCCAGGGAGATCAGGGGCATAGAAATTAGCATGGCAATCTGCGGAGCGTCTACGATGGTTCCGAAAGATTGGGCTATGGGCGGCAAGTAAGAGCAGCGGCAGAGACAGGCGCTGCGTTCGTGACACTGGATAAGCTGTTCAAACAATGACCAAACACGGCTCGAGATTGAAGGGTCGTGTAATGTGCCCGAAAAGGGACACTAAGCCAGTTTTAGAGGCTTAATATCCCGATTCGGGATCATTATTAACCAGCAGATGAATCCCGTTTATCCCCAAACCTCAGCCTATGCAGGCTCTTTAGGAGCCGCCGCATTGTTCTCATCATCCCTCGGTGCGTCCTCGATCTCGAAGCGCGTATCAAATCCAGGGTACGCAGTGTTCACGTCGGCAAGAATGGCATTTATTAAATGCAACGCATCAGCAATGGTAGGTTCTAGCATCCGGTGGTATGGCAGTGGGATGCGATGGAACCGGTGCAGAGGGTTCAGACAGTGAGTGAAGTTACTGTCCCTTATTGCACCCCATTGTCCATGGACGAAGCCCGAGGCCCAACCGTAGTACCTGTCGTAGTCATCCTTCGTGCCTGACTCCTCTGCTAGCCTGCGAAGATCTTTACCGGCCCAATGGCCCAGATCGATCTCCACGTACTCTTGGAAGTAGTCTTCGTTCGCCAAGGTTTCCAAAGCCTGTTGGGTCACAAACCGAGCCTTCTGACCGGCCATCTCCTCGTGCTTGAGCAGTGCCAGCTTGGCTTGGCCGGCGCCATAGGAACGGAATTTTTTCCACATCTCGTCGTTCCCACAGCGTACTAGGTAAGCCAGCGAGATCCTGCACTCAGTGAGAGATCGAAGCAGTAGCCTTCCGGTAATGGCTGAGCTCAACGGCCCCATGCTTATTTCGGCTAAGCAGGCGAGAGCGAAGAACCCGAACCCGAAAACGCCATCATGTTTCTGATTCAGGCCAGTGGTGCTCAAGCTCGTGAACCAGTGAGCCAGTAAACCTTCACGGACATCATTGATCGTCTTGCCCAAGATTTTGGGGTCATGGGCAGATTCACCTCTGGCCTCCAACGGAGCTGGGAGGCAGTGGGTATGTTCCAGTGTGTAAGCCCAAAATAATTCGGGCCAGAGGCTAGGTTCTTGATCCGGTTTAAGGCTGATTACAGCCATTTCCATGGATCTAATGGAGGGTCGGACTGATCTCATATCTCCCCGGTGTGGATATTCGATAATTTCCTGAATCCGCTCCCTCATCTCCTCCATGACGAAGATTTCCCCTAGCCCTAGCTTGAACAGTACGCTTAACCAGCGCACATCCGTTGCTTCTTGGGACTGGTGGTCAAAGGTTTTCAGTACCGCCTGGCCAAGGGTCTGCCAGTCGTCCTCGGTTGCTTCAGCAGCGAGTGCTGCTTTCCACCAGTCTCGACCTGGAAGGTTTTCGAGGAGCAGTAACGGACGCAACGCTTGCAAGCCTGAATGGCAGTGGAGCACCCGGCTCACGAGGGCGTTGAAGAGTTCTCTCGGCTGGTTCGGCAAATCAGAGTGGCGAAGCGTCCAGCCCAGTGCTTCTTTTGGCTCCTGTTCGCGGTCATCGTCACGTCGATAGCGAATGCCGATGGAAGCGATGTCCCGAAAAACCTCGATTGCCTCTTCACGGGGAATTACGGTAATGACCAGGCAGGCCCAAAGCATCTCCGGTAGGCGATTGTTCGCCCATGACGAGAAGCTCATCCCTGTGATCTGCATAATGGGGGGTATGAGCGCTTTGCCAACCCTTTTGTGATCTGCCAGTGACGACGTAACTTTCCCGGAGCGATTTGGCTTTTTCTTCCTGTTAGACATGAGCTACTTCCTGTTTGGCTACGCACTGTTCGAACCGTCATCAGCCATCAAGTCGAGGCTAGCCCAGCTAACTAATGCTGAACCTCGACCTGGTGACCACTCCGGCTGCCCCTAATTCAGGAATCCAGGTCGGATGCCTCTCCTGGCTCTCCCTTGTCCACATCCCTTTTCCAATGTTGCAGCTGTGGAGCGCGCTTGCTAAACCAAACGACCCCTTCAGATCGACGCCAGGAGGCATGGCTGTTTCCACCGCCTGGCCAAGCGCCCCGTTCTGTGACAAAAATCCATACACAGGACAGACCGTCTTCCTCGAGAAAGGAGTCAAACAGACCCTGATCTATAAAAGCATGAGAGCCGTCGTCAGGACTCTGCCCGCTGACGAAAAGTGTTCTGCCAGAGCTGTCAGCGTATATGTTTGAGTTGGACTGATGCGGCGTCAGCCCTAGTCGTTTTGCGAGCCATGGTGCAGGTATCAGAGCGTGAGCGCCGTCGTTCAGAGACGCATCTAGATGAGACTCCCAGTGGTAACGGAAACACGGGTAGGCAATCTCAACCTCACCAATATTGTGAAAGTCCATGGTTGACCACTGCTCTTGATCCCACGTCGAACGCCAAGGGGCTTCCAGCAGATAGCCATCGTCCGTCGCATTTCGGGTTGACCAGTTGTCTACTCGAACCTCTTTTTCCATACGGATGTATTTTATGAGTCTCTGCTCATCCTCACGCTTTACGATTACTGGCAGTAAAAAGCGCCACTCCTGTTTTCTAAGCCCATGCTCGCGGCTGGACTTATCTTTGTACCGCTCTGATACCGACCGATGCTCATGTAGGACTATCCAGGCCCGGCCCTTCGCATCCGTCCTGCTGACAAGGCTTGCCATACCCAAAGCCGGATCCTCTTCGAAAGGCCACTTCCCGAGTTCCTGTTCTGAGGTCTGTCGCATGGTGATTTCGGATCTGGGAATGGAATCTTCCGGGCTAGGCGCCTCTTCGGAGGCTAGTAGGATTGTCGGATCTATGTCTCGATGGAAACCTACATCGAGAGGCCCAGCATACTGACGCGATCCATGGAGGGCGCGTTCGGACATCCATTTGTTATCCGCAAGGCTGCAGAGAAGCTCATCCAAAGCCAGCCACTGGTATTTCTTACCAATACGCTCAACCAACGGTCTGTCCCGACTGTAATCATGACGCCTGCTCCGATCTTCGGGGAACAAATCCTTCGTCCAGCCGAGGCCATAGGCACGCTTTGCGACCCAGCGCTGGGCTGCAGTCACATCGATATGCGGTAGCTGGTCAGGCCGCTCCTCGGGGGCATTGAATCGCGGCTTATATTCCTTGCGATACCTTGCCTTTTCACCTGTGCTCAGCATTCTTAGAAGGAGTGTCTCGCACGCCTTAAAGCTTTCAGAGTAATCAGGTGCAGTTGTGCCCTGCCGGCGCTGAAGAAGATCGCGGAAACGGGTCGGCGTGAAGGCATGCATCATCTCAAGGAGTTCGACGCGTTCAGGGCAATGGTCGATGACTTCTTGCTCAAAAATTTCAGATCTTTCAGAGGGGGTCAGGGGCTCAGGCGTGCTCAGCGAGATATTCAGGAACGAAGTTACGCGAGGTCGTATTTCATAGCAGCCAAAGTCGCCACCCCACTGGGCGCATGAGCTCTGTATCTGAGAGTCGCCAGCATGCTTGGCAGCCTTCTCGAGCGCATCTTCTGTAACGGAAAGCCGAATGCTTCTCGAGTTATAGGGTGGACGGGCCTTCTGAATGTCCACGGTTTCCGGCAAGCAGTTTTTGCAAGCTGCGAGCTCGATAATGCCAAGGGCGGCGTCTCGAAGCAGGATGGACGCGGGGACGTCCACTCGGTCGAATACAGCCTTGTAGGTCACCTCAGAAAAGGGGCGCAGAAGCCGTTCACAATTGCTGACACAGCACGCGCCGAAGGCTGCTGTGTGCAGGCGCTCTAGGATATACAAGTCGTCCACTGCGGCGAAGTCATCACAAAGCTTCGCGTACAGAGAATGGTTGCGGATCATCAGCGAGGTAAGCGCTTTGGTGGCCTTGTCCCGCAGCTCCCGATTAGAGCTAGCAAGGAACCATGTGAGGATTATCGCGCAAAGGTACTGTACCTCAGAGTCTGTCTGCTCACTTTGCTCGAGAGCGCTCCACTCTATGAGCCGCCTGGCAGTAGCCCCCTCGTCTAACGGGAGAATATTCGCGTGCACAGTCCAGTATGCGTCCCGCTTCGGCATTTCAAGGACAATTAGCCGCTTATGCAGTGCTTCTGCATTCCAGGGGTGCCCAGCACTCGCGCTGACCTGGATGATAATGTCGAAATACCCATCTTCAACCTCCAGGAATGCGTTGAATAGCTCGAGCGTCCGGTCGGTGAACGACTCATTATTGCGCCACCTAAGACTTTCTATGAAGGCATCATTGACTGCTGGATCATTCGCCCATGCATTGATATCGCCTGGTAACAGATCGAGCAGCTCTTGATTGAAACGCTCAGGCAGTTGCACCGACAGGGCGTCGACCAATCCCACCCAGTCACCATGAATGCTTTCATCATCATGGATGAATTTCAGGGCACCAGATTTCAGTGCATCAGCAGGATTGATTACCGTCTCCAGTATCACTGAGGCCATCAAGTGGTCTTGAAGTCTCTGGAAGCTGAAGCGAACGATGTCTTCAGGGGCGGCAAAAGGATCGGCTCTCCTTTCCCTGGGATCTGGATCAAGCCTGAATAATCCGTTTCTCTGGAGAATTTCAAACCATGTGGTTCCCGGAGGTGCCGGGTATGCGTGGAACCTCCCATCGACGATACGTATGGCGTCGCTATGCGGGACATAGTCCCGTCTGTTTGCAGCCATCTCTGATGCAATAGCAGCGAGTGCCTGGTTCGTCGGCCTTACCAACTCATCGCTACCATCCCTACCGGCACCCAAGTTGCGAGCAATACTCTTCGTATAGAACGAAAAAACCTGCTTCGTGCCGACCAAACCCTTGGGGAACCACTTTTGATTTTCCCTTTCAAGAGCAACGCAGGCGCTACGCAAAAAAAGCGGATTTACAAACTCGGCAGCTAACCATGGGGTGTTCGGTTGAGATATGCCGCGCTTTCCCAAGTATATTCGAGCCGCTCTGGACTGCTCTTCCTGTGTCTCAAATCCGCGAATTCGGAACGCCGGAACCTTCTCACTTACCGCAGGAGGGATAATGTAAGGAATGTATTCAGTCCTACAACTGAAGGCCAGCGTTAGGTTCGGGTGGCGTTCGATTCTTGCCACGAACTCTGCAAGCTCATTACGCCAGAGAGTTAATCCAGCCCCCTCATTTACCGCATCCACCAGGATCAATCCGCGCTTGCCGGTAACGTCTGCGGCGGCACTCAGTGCTTGAAGCAATGCGTCAGGATTAATGTCTCCGACTCCCAGGCGCTTTGAAAACTGAGCCCAGACGCTGTCGCCGTTTAGCTGTTGGCCAAGTATCAGGACGACAGCTCTGCCCTCTGATATGGCGTTCTGCGCTACGTTACCCAGCAGATGCGATTTTCCCGTTCCCGCTTTTCCAAATATGAAGATGCTGCGACCTGATTCCGCAGAAATGTATCGACCCTCGATGAGTGATCTGAAGGCGTATGCTGCACCACTGAGATCTCGCAGTCGGTACTCTATATAGTCCAATGAGGAGCTGCTGGACTTTGGTTCCTTCGCCTTTTCTTGCTTCGCTCGCCAAAAAATTCTTTCTAGATCATGGACGCTTTCTGAAATAGACTCGATTATCTCTAAGGCTGCCGCTACAGGCCAGACTCTGTAGGCGTCTGAAGTAAATGCGAGGCTAAGTTTCTCCAAGTCAATTGTTTTGGCGTGGATATTCTCAATAAGCTCTAAGCTGCCTTCGAATGACTGCTCAATGTCTCCAAGTTGGGCGGCTTTTTGTATTTTTGAAAAGTGATCCTGGATCTCGGAGACAATGCTATCGTCTCGTAATATGACCTTGAATATTCTTTCAATGCCAACTTCCACATGGTCTTCAGGATGGTATCTTTCGTCCAGCGATTTGACTGCTAGGTCAATGTGATCGGAAAACCATTTTGGTGAGAACTCAACGTCGCCGAACCAATATCTGCGCAACCCCTCCGCATTCGGATGGGTGAGTCGATCCGTGATCTCTGAGGCCGTCCATGCAATAAAGTCGACATGTTTACCCGGCGCAACGAGCTTTCCCCATGTTTCCTTTCGAGAGTGCCAGCGTTCCCAACCTGTGTTGCCGCCACCTTGCTTGCCAGTCTTATCAGTCAGGTCACAGGGGAGAGCGACAATATACCTGGACAATCCTGGATGCGTTTCCAAGGCTCGCCGCACGGAGTCGTCAATGTTAGCCCAGTTTATATCAGCCGATTTCGTATAGTATTTAGCTTGATAACCAACCTCGCTTCCATCACTGAGCAACCAGTACGCCTCGATTCCCCCATCTCCTCCAGCACCTTCTATTCGCCTGAACTCCGCGTCAGCGGCTGGTGGTTCACGTCGGGCTAGCTGGCAAACGAGTTCTTCAAATGCGAGGCGCTGTCCTGAATCCATGCCTCTGATGCGTCTGTAATCCATGGAGTGTCCATTGCGAAAGCTAATAGTCGTGATGGCAGATAGCCTGTGCCAAGTGTATACGGTACGGACACGTTCGGAGTCACTAGCCCGTGGGCGAGACGGGCCTACGTGAAGATCGGTGGATCTAGGGGTATCGGAGGCCATCAACAAGTGTTGGCATAGCGACACATTTTCCTGGGCGTCAACGTGGGTAAGGCCCGCAAATGCATGCGCAATGAATGAAGGTAAGTGCTTGTTATTTCTCACGTAATGTGCAATTATAATTCTGCACTACGAGATGATACAGATATTGCTCAAGGATACATTCGTAGTGTGCATCATAGGTGTCGCATGAAGCCATTGGGCACGCCGTTCAACCTCACCGAGGGCGCCGCGCTGCTGAGCCTGGTCGGCCGCCTGACTGGCTACACGCCGCGCTGGTTCACCTATTTCATTGGTGACGCGCACGTCTACGAGAACCACCTGGACATGCTCAACGAACAGCTCACCCGTGAACCGTTCCCGATGCCCAAGCTGGTGATTTCCGACCGTGTACCGGAGTTCGCCAAGACCGGCGTGTACCAACCGGAATGGCTGGAACGGGTGGAGCCGAGTGATTTCTCGCTGGAAGGCTACCAGCACCACGCGCCGATGACCGCGCCGATGGCGGTCTGAGCTGCAATCCTTAAACCTGTGGGGATAACCCTGTGGGTGTAAAACCTGTGGGGGTGTGGATCAACTCTCAATGCCCGTGACTGCGCCCCACATGTGAATGCTCGACCTCGGTCGCCACGACCCCGCCACTGACCTCCAGCCGCTGCAAGATTCCGCACTGTTCGATATCCGGCCCTTCGCTGCAGCGTTGGCGCAGGTCGAGCAGTTGCGCCTGCAGCGCGAGCAGGCCGTCGATCCGTGCCTTGACGTGATGGATGTGCTCATCAATCAGCGCGTTGACGCTTTCGCACTGGTCTTGCGGGCTGTCGCGCAAGGCCAGCAGGCTGCGGATTTCCTCCAGCGTCATGTCGAGGGTGCGGCAGTTGCGGATGAAGGTCAGGCGCTCGGCGTGGGCCTGGGTGTAGACCCGGTAATTGCCGTCGCTGCGGGCCGGCTCCGGCAGCAGGTTTTCGCGCTCGTAGTAGCGAATGGTCTCGACCGCGCAATCGGTCAGTTTCGCCAGTTCTCCAATCTTCATCGCAACGATCTCCAAAAGGGTGCTTGACCCTATAGTGGCTACAGGGTCTTTACTTGGCAACAGGCACCTTCATGGACGCGACCCAATGAGCGACTCCCGGCACACCCACGCCCCCGGCGACCAACACCCCCACAGCCACGGCGCAAAATTGCAGCCTGTGCAAAAGCCCCATGATCACGCCAGTCACGGCGGTTCCTGCTGTTCTTCGGCTGCGTCGCCGGCGCTGGTGAAAATCAGCGAGGCGGTGACTGAAAGCGCGCGCCTGAGCCGCTTTCGCATCGAAGCCATGGACTGCCCGACTGAGCAGACGCTGATCCAGAACAAGCTCGGCAAGCTGGCCGGGGTGCAGCAACTGGAATTCAACCTGATCAACCGGGTGCTGGGGGTGACCCACGACCTGCCGAACACTGCGCCGATCATCGAGACGATCAAGGCCATTGGCATGCACGCTGAGCCGATCGAGGAGGGCGCCGCTGACGACAGCCGTCCGCTGCCGGCGAAAAAACATTGGTGGCCGCTGGCGCTTTCGGGTGTCGGCGCGCTGGCCGCTGAAGTGATCCACTTCACCAACGCCGCGCCAAACTGGGTGGTGGCGATCATCGCGCTGATCTCGATTCTCAGCGGTGGCCTGGGCACCTACAAAAAGGGCTGGATTGCCCTGAAAAACCTCAACTTGAACATCAACGCGCTGATGAGTATCGCGGTGACCGGCGCGGTGTTGATCGGCCAATGGCCGGAAGCGGCGATGGTGATGTTCCTGTTCACCGTTGCCGAATTGATCGAAGCCAAGTCCCTGGACCGGGCGCGCAATGCCATCAGCGGCCTGATGCAAATGACCCCGGAAAAGGTCACGGTGCAGTTGGCTGATGGCAGCTGGGTCGAACAGGAAGCCAAAAGCATCGAGCTGGGTGCTTTGGTGCGGGTGCGTCCCGGCGAGCGGATTGGCCTCGATGGCGAAGTGATGGCGGGCAACTCGACCATCGACCAGGCGCCGATCACCGGTGAAAGCCTGCCGGTGGAAAAGACCGTCGGCGACAAGGTTTTTGCCGGCACCATCAACCAGTCCGGCTCCCTTGAATACAAGGTCACCGCGGCGGCCAACAACTCGACACTGGCGCGGATCATCCACGCCGTCGAGCAAGCCCAGGGCGCACGTGCGCCGACCCAGCGCTTCGTCGACGCCTTCTCGAAAATCTACACCCCGGTGGTGTTCGTCTTCGCCCTGGGCGTGGCGTTGATTGCGCCGCTGTTCATGGGCGCCGCCTGGTTCGACTGGATCTACCGCGCCCTGGTATTGCTGGTGGTTGCCTGCCCGTGCGCGCTGGTGATCTCGACCCCGGTGACCATCGTCAGCGGCCTCGCGGCGGCGGCGCGCAAGGGCATCCTGATCAAGGGCGGCGTGTACTTGGAGGGCGGCTACAAGCTCGATTATCTCGCGCTGGACAAGACCGGCACCATCACCCACGGCAAGCCGGTGCAAACCGATTATCTGCCGCTCGACCCAACCGCCGAAGCCACCGCTCAGGTACTGGCCGCCAGTCTCGCCGGACGCTCCGACCACCCGGTATCGCTGGCCGTCGCCAACGCTGCTGTGGATAAACAAATGGCGCTGCGCACTGTGGATAACTTCGCAGCGCTGACGGGGCGCGGAGTGCGCGGCGAAATCGACGGGCAGGTCTACCACTTGGGTAACCATCGCTTGGTGGAAGAGCTCGGCCTGTGTTCACCGGCCCTCGAAGAAAAACTCTTCGCGCTGGAACAACAGGGCAAGACCGTGGTGCTGTTGCTCGACAACTCAGGTCCCTTGGCGCTGTTTGCCGTGGCGGATACAGTCAAGGAATCCAGCCGCGAGGCGATCCAGCAACTGCATGCGTTGGGGGTGAAAACCCTGATGCTCACCGGCGATAACCCGCACACCGCTCAGGCCATCGCTGCCCAGGTGGGCATCGATCAGGCCCAGGGCGACTTGCTGCCGACCGACAAACTCAAGGCCATCGAAGCGCTGTATGCCCAGGGGCATCGGGTCGGCATGGTTGGCGACGGGATCAACGACGCTCCGGCGCTGGCCCGTGCCGAGATCGGTTTTGCGATGGCTGCAGCCGGCACCGATACTGCGATTGAAACCGCCGATGTCGCCCTGATGGACGACGATCTACGCAAAATCCCTGCATTCATTCGCCTGTCACGCCAGACCTCGACTGTCCTCACGCAAAATATCGCGTTGGCATTGATCATCAAGGCGATCTTTCTTGGGGTAACCTTCTTCGGTCTGGCCACCATGTGGATGGCCGTGTTTGCCGACATGGGCGTGGCCCTGCTGGTGGTGTTCAACGGTCTGCGCCTGCTGCGCAAGTAAACGAAGTGAGGGTGATGTGCTGAGTGCCGAGCTGAAGGCTTTTTATATGGTCGCGCGTCTGGGCAGTATCACCCTCGCCGCGAAAAAGCTCGGCCTGAGCCAACCCACGGTGACCACGCAGATTCGCCACTTGGAGAGTCAGTACTCAGTCGAGTTGTTCTATCGCGGCGGGCGCCGGCTCAGCCTCAGCGATGAGGGCGCGCGGTTGCTGCCGATGGTCAAGGCGCTGCTGCAACAGGAAGCGGATATCGAGTTTTTCCTGCGCAACAGTGGCCAGGTCCAGGGCGCACTGCGCATCGCCGCCACTGCGCCTTATTACATTCTCGACCTGGTGAAAACCTTCCGCGAGCGCCTGCCGCAGGTAGAGGTGGCGGTGGAAATCGGCAACTCGCAGCAGGTTCTCGAAGCGCTGGAGGACTACCGGGTCGATCTCGCCGCGTCGTCGCAACTGGTGGAAGATGCACGCCTGATTCGCCGCGTACTCGGCTCCGATCCGTTGGTGCTGGCCGTCCACCGCAACCACCCGCTGGCGGTGCGTGAACATGTGCCTTTGAGTGCGCTGGTCGGGCATACCTTGTTGATGCGTGAGCCGGGCTCCACCACTCGGCGCCTGACTGAAGAATTGCTGGCCGGCGCCGGTGTGAGTTTTGGTCCGTTGCTGGAAATCGGCAGTCGCGAGTCGATCCGTGAGGCGGTGCTGCGCAATATCGGCATCAGCATCATCGCCCGCCAGGAAGTGCCTCACGATCCGCAACTGCGGGTGTTGACCCTGGAAAATGCGCCGCAGATTCCCGAATACCTGTATTGCCTCAAGGAGCGCAAGAATGCGCGCTTACCGGCGGCGTTTCTGGGGTTGGCGCAGGAGATGGCGCCTGTAGGAGCGGGCTTGCCCGCGAATGCGTAAACCCAAATCGCCCAATACCACTATCGGCAATTTTTGCCTCACTGCCACATGAAGTAAGCATTCGCTCCCTAGGATGGCCTGCATCTGCCAGATGAGGTCCGTCCATGAACCGTTCCGTCGCCACAGCCCTGACCCACCCCGGTATCCCGATGCGGGTGCGCGGTATCGAAAAACGCTTCGGCGCGTTTACCGCGCTGGATCATGTGTCGCTGGACGTGGCGGCCGGCGAGTTGGTGTGTCTGCTCGGGCCTTCGGGCTGCGGCAAGACCACCTTGCTGCGCTGTATCGCTGGCCTTGAGCGTCAGGACCGCGGTGAGCTTTACCTGGGTGAGCGCGACGTTTCGTTGCTGGCACCCCAGGCGCGGGACTACGGCATTCTGTTCCAGTCCTACGCGCTATTTCCCAATCTCAGCGTCGAAGCCAACATTGCCTACGGCCTGGCCGGCAGTGGTCGCGACGAAGTGCGCAAGCGTGTCGCGCAGATGCTGGAGTTGGTGGGCCTGACCGGCAGCGAGAAGAAATTCCCCGGCCAGTTGTCCGGCGGCCAGCAGCAGCGCGTCGCTCTGGCCCGCGCCCTGGCGCCAGCCCCTTCGTTATTGCTGCTCGACGAGCCGATGTCGGCCCTTGATGCCCGGGTGCGCGAGCATCTGTGTACCGAGTTGCGTCAATTGCAGCGCAACCTCGGCATCACCACCCTGATGGTCACCCACAATCAGGACGAGGCGATGCTGATGGCCGACCGGATTGCCGTGATGAACAACGGCAAGGTCGAGCAGTACGCCACCCCGCAGGAAATCTACAACCGTCCGGCCACCCCCTTCGTCGCCGAATTCGTCGGCCAGGGCAACTGGTTGCCGTTCCAGCGCAGCAGCGACAGCCACGCCCAGGTCGGCGGCATGCCGGTACGCCTGGCCGACAACAGCGCCAAGGCCGCGTCGGGGCGCTTGTTCTGCCGCCCGGAAGCGATCAGCGTCAACCCGGCGGTGCACGAGGAAAACCTGTTCCCGGCCAAGGTTCGCGAAATCACTTTCCTCGGCAATCGCTGCCGGATGAGCTTCGAACTCAACCATCTGCCGGGTCATGCACTGCTCGCCGAATTGGCGCCTGAAGCCATGCCGCGCCTTGGCGCCCAGGACATCATGGTTGCCTTGCCGCCGCGCAGCCTGCAGGTGTTTGCCTGATGAGCGCGCCCGTTGCCCTGCCGCTGGCGCACAAGCAGACTCGCCAGAGCTCCCGTGCTGAAATCGGTGATCGTTTGTTCGTGGTCGGCGGCAAGCTGCTGCTCCTGTGTTTGCTCGGCGTTGCGGTGTTGATGCCGCTGCTGGCGATCTTCTGGCGTGGTTTCAGTAACGATGCAGGGCAGGGCGGTGGCTGGGTCGCGGCCCGGGAACTGCTGAGCAGTGCCAACTTTCACTGGTTGCTCGGTAACAGTCTGAAGGTCGCGTTCAGCGTCGCCGCCATCGTCGTACCGCTGGCCTACCTGTTTGCCTACGCCTTGCAACGCACGCTGATTCCCGGCAAGGCGGTCTGGCGTGGCCTGTCGTTGCTGCCATTGATGGCGCCGTCGATGCTGCCCGGGATCGCGCTGGTCTACCTGTTCGGCAACCAGGGTCTGTTGCGCGGGCTGTTCTCGGACAACATCTATGGCTTCTGGGGTATTGTCCTCGGCGAGGTCATCTACACCTTTCCCCATGCCTTGATGATCCTGCTCTCGGCGCTGTCCCTGGCCGATGCACGGCTGTTCGATGCCGCCTCGAGCATGGGCGCCAGTCCGGCCAAGGCGTTTCGCAGTATCACCTGGCCGGCGACGCGTCAGGCGGTGTTCGCCGCGTTCTGCCTGGTGTTCACCCTGACCATCACTGATTTTGGTGTGCCGGTGGTGGTCGGTGGCGACTATCAGGTGCTGGCGCTGGAAGCCTACAAGGCGGTGGTCGGCCAGCAGCAATTCGGCCGTGGTGCCTTGATCGGCATGGTGCTGTTGCTGCCGGCGCTGTTCAGCTTCGCCGTTGATGCCTGGTTGCGCCGTCGTCATGGTGATTCCATGAGCGGTCGGGCCCAGGTGTTCCAGCCGACACCCTCGCGCTTGCGGGATAGCTGCTACCTGGCGGTGGTGCTGTTGATCTGTGCGGTACTGCTGTTGGTGTTCGGCATGGCGGTGTATTCGTCGCTGGTCAAGTTCTGGCCCTACAACCTGTCGCTGTCGTTGAAGCACTACCAATTTGGCGACACCGCCGGCGGCGGCTGGCTGGCCTACGGCAACAGCGTGAAGATGGCCTTGTGCACGGCGTTGATTGGTAGCGTGGTGATTTTCACCGGTGCCTACCTGATGGAAAAAACCAAGGGCCAACGCGGCTTGAACCTGGCCTTGCGTATGCTCAGTTTCGTGCCGATGGCAGTGCCGGGTCTGGTGCTGGGCCTGGGCTACGTCTTTTTCTTCAACCTCAACGGCAACCCGCTGCATGTGCTCTACGGGACCATGACCCTGTTGGTGGTGTGCACCATTGCCCACTACTTGACCACCGCACAGATGACCGCGACCACCGCTCTGCGTCAGCTCGATGCGGAATTCGAAGCCGCCGCGCTGTCGCTCAAGGCCCCGCTGTATCGCCACTACTGGCGCGTCACGCTGCCGATTTGCCTGCCGGCGCTGCTGGACATCGTGCGCTACCTGTTCGTCTCGGCGATGACCACCGTTTCCGCAGCGATCTTCCTCTACAGCCCCGACACTATCCTCGCGGCGGTAGCGGTGCTGAACATGGACGACGCCGGCAACGTCGGCGGAGCTGCCGCCATGTCGACTTTGATCCTGATCACTTCGGTGGGCGTGTCCCTGCTCCTGGCCTGTGCTTCGCGCGGTTTGCTGCGCCGCTCCCAGGCCTGGCGGCTGACCGCGCCCGGCCACTGATTTCCTCAACCCCTGCTTCGCACTCAAAAGGAACCGCACCATGTTCAAGCCCCTGGCTCTAGCCGCTGCTGTCCTCACCGCTTTCAGCTTCAATGCGTTCGCTGCGAAAACCGAGCTGACTGTCTACACCGCGCTGGAAGCCGAGCAACTGAAGACCTACAAGCAGGCTTTCGAAGCGGCCAACCCGGACGTCGAGATCAAGTGGGTGCGTGACTCCACTGGGATCATCACCGCCAAGTTGCTCGCTGAAAAAGCCCGACCACAGGCGGATGCGGTCTGGGGTCTGGCAGCGTCCAGCCTGGCGATCCTCGATCAGCAAGGCATGCTGCAAAGCTACGCGCCCAAGGACCTGGGCAAGATCGGCGCGAACTACCGCGACGCCGCCAACCCGCCAGCCTGGGTCGGCATGGACGTCTGGGCTGCGACTATCTGCTTCAACACCGTCGAAGCCGAGAAGCAGGGCCTGAGCAAACCGGTGAGCTGGCAGGACCTGACCAAACCCGAGTACAAGGGCAAGATCGTCATGCCGAACCCGGCGTCGTCCGGTACCGGTTTCCTCGACGTCAGCGCCTGGCTGCAGACCTTCGGCGAGAAGCAGGGCTGGCAGTATATGGATGACCTGCATCAGAACATCGGCCAGTACGTTCACTCCGGCTCCAAACCGTGCAAGCTGGCGGCTGCCGGCGAATTCCCGATCGGCATTTCCTTCGAATACCCGGCCGTGCAACTCAAGCGCCAAGGCGCGCCGCTGGACATCATCCTGCCGAAAGAAGGCCTGGGTTGGGAGATCGAAGCCACCGCCGTGATCAAGGGTACCGCTCATGAAGAGGCGGCGAAGAAACTGGCCGACTTCTCCGCCAGCCCCGCGGCGATGGAGCTTTACAAAGAGAACTTCGCGGTGCTTGCCCAACCGGGGATTGCCAAGCCGCAGACCGAACTGCCGGCTGACTACGAGCAGCGCCTGATCAAGAACGACTTCGCCTGGGCCTCGAAGAATCGCGACGAGATCCTCAGCGAATGGCGCAAGCGTTATGACGGCAAGTCCGAGAAAGTGGCTGCCAAGTAAACTCTCTATTGGCTGATAGGGCCTCATCGCTGGCAAGGCAGGTCCTACGGGTTTTGCGTCGTGTGCAATTTTTCTGGAATATGCAAACCCCTGTAGGAGCTGGCTTGCCAGCGAAAAAGGTCCTGAATTTGGGACAAAAACTACATGACCCACCACAACGACCTGCTGATCATTGGCGCCGGCATCCTCGGCCTGTCCCATGCCTACGCTGCGGCCAAACGCGGTCTCAAGGTCCGCGTCTTCGAACGCACTGCCACGCCCCTTGGCGCCTCAGTGCGCAATTTCGGCCAGGCCCTGATCACCGGCCAGCCACCCGGGCAAATGCTGCAACTGGCCCAAGCCAGTCGCGAGATCTGGGGCCACTGGGCGCAAGTCGCCGGCCTGCAGCTCAAGCGCAACGGCTCTTATCTATTTGCTCGCAGCGAAGCCGAAGAGCAACTGCTGCAAGCCTTCTGCGATGGTCGGGCGATCGAACATGGCTACCGCGTCAAACTGCTGCGCGGTGCCGCCCTGCATGCCTTGTACGACGGGCAGTTCAGCCATCACCGTGCGGCGTTGCACGGTCTCGACGACCAGCAACTGTATTCCCGTGAAGCGATCCCGGCGCTGATCGACTTCCTGCGTCGCGAACTGGGCGTGGAATTTCACTTCAGCACCCTGGTACGCGAGGTCGAGCCCGGCCGCGTTCACACTACCGCCGGCAGCTTCAGCGGCGAGCAGATCATTGTCTGCTCCGGCCACGACTATCAAACCCTGCTGGCCGAGCCGCTTGCCGCGCTCAAGCCGCAGGTCTGCCGTTTGCAAATGCTCCGCGCCCGGCCGCAGACCCCGCTCAACCTGCAGCATGCCGTGCTGACCGGCCTGAGCTGCGTGCACTACGGCGCCTTCGCTGACCTGCCGCAGGCGCAAGCAGTACGGGCGCAGATTCTGCGCGAGACGCCGTACCTGGATGAACACGGGATTCACCTGCTGATCAGCCCGACGCCCCACGGCGAGCTGATCATCGGCGACTCCCACCATTACGGCAGCGATCCCTCGCCATTCAACGCCGAGCAGGTCGACGACTGGATGATCGAACTGGCCGAGCAGACCCTCGGCTGTCGGGTGCAGGTGGTCGAGCGCTGGCAGGGCGTCTATGGTGCCAAGGGGCCGGCGCCGTTTTCGTTCCTGCAGGCCGCGCCGGGGGTGCATGCGGCGTTGATGCACACCGGCGTGGGCATGAGCGTCGGCCCGGCGCTGGCCGAGCGAAATATCCAGAGCTTATGGGGAGCGTGCTGATGCAACGCAGTGAACAGGTGGTCGCCGAAGTCTTCGCTCTGTACGAACGCTTCGGTGCCAACGATTACATCGGCGAGCCTATATCGCAGATCGAGCACATGTCCCAGGCCGCCGAACTGGCGATGGCCGAAGGGTATGACGACGAAGTGGTGCTGGCGGCGTTCTTCCACGACATCGGGCACATCTGCGCCGAGAACGCGGAAAACATGGGCGGCTTCGGCGTGGTCAGTCACGAACGCCTCGGCGCCGACTACCTGCGCCGGCTGGGCTTTGGCGAGCGCATGGCGCGGCTGGTGGAGTATCACGTCCAGGCCAAGCGCTATCTGACCCTGACCGAGCCGGGTTACTTCCAGCGCCTGAGCGAAGCCAGTCGTCGCACCCTGGAATACCAGGGCGGGGTGATGACGCCCGGTGAAGCGCGGGCGTTCGAACAGGACCCGCTATGCGCCGTCAGCTTGCGCCTGCGCCACTGGGATGAGCAGGCCAAGGAAATCGGTGTGCCGCTGCTCGATCTGGCGACATTGAAAGCCAAGGCGCTGGGTGTGTTGGCTCACTAGAGATCAGGCCTCGATCACCTTCTGCGCCAGGGCCTCCACCTGTTCCTGGCGCTCGGCCTGGCTCAGCTTCGCCTGTGGATTGAGCGACGACCACTGCGGATGCGCTCGCGCCCGACTCAGGGCTTCCGGCAACTTGCCCTCGCGCCAGCCTTTGTCTTCAGGCGTCGCGACCTGGACGCTGTCCATTGCCGCATGCCCGCGTTGATCAAGGGCTTGCACCAGTTGTCGCTGACGCAGGGCCAACAGGCGCAGCACGTTGTCGTCGACGGTCAGTTCGCGCTGGCCCTTGAGCTTGCCCAGCAGCCGGCCGCCATAACTGCGTGCGGTCTGCAGGGCGCCGCCGGCAATCGCCCCGGCCAATGCCGCCGCGCCGAGGGTCAGGCCACCCACCAGCAAGTCGACCCCGGCGCCGGCCGCCGCGCCTGCAGCGATCCCGCCGCCGACTCTGACGCCAAGCTGCTTGAGAGTTTCCGGGTTGAACAGGTCATCGCCCCAACGTCCATCGAGCAGCGGTAGATCGCTGGCGGCGGCGTCCTGTGGGCGGAAGGCATACAACTTGAGCAGCGCTTCGACGCAGCGCTGTTCGCGTTGGCGGATGGCCTTGCGCAGTGCGCTGATCGCTTGCTGTTCCTGCTCGGCGTCACTGACCACGCTGCGGCGGCAGGCGGCGCAGTCGATCAGCAATTCGGCGATCAGTCGCGCCGCGCTTTGCCGGCGGGCCAGGCGCTGGGCCTGTTGGTCGGCGATCAGTCGCTCCAGTTGCCCGCGCGCACTTTCCATCATCAGCGCCAGGCTTTCATACAGTCGGCGTTCGCCGTCCTCCGGCGGCGCCACGCTGTCGAAACGCACCAGCGCATGCAGACCGAGGCGGGCCAGGGCGTCGCGCCAGTCCGGTTCGCGATGGTTGGCGCTACTGACGAAATTCAGTACCGGTAGCAGCGGTTTGCCGCACCCTGCCAGAACCTCCAGTTCGTCGCGATACTTGGCCAGCACCGGTTCGCGGGCGTCGATCACGTACAGCCCGGCATCCGACGCCAACAGCTGGCGCAGCACCTTGGCCTCTTGTTCGAAACGCTGGCGCGCCTCGCTGCCCTCGAGAAACCGCGCCAGCCGCGCCGGGCCGTCGAGGCGTTCGCCGGGGCGCTCCAGGTGTTCCAGGTAGTCGAGCAGGGCAATCGCGTCTTCCAGTCCCGGCGTGTCATAGAGCTCCAGCAATGCCTCGCCATCGACCGACAATCGCGCGCCCTCGACGTGCCGGGTGGTGCTGGGGCGATGGGACACTTCGCCGAAGCCGACATCGCGGGTCAGGGTGCGCAGCAATGAAGTCTTGCCGACATTGGTATGACCGACCACGGCCAGTTTCAGCGGTTTGTTATGGGCATCAGTCATGACCCGACTCCAGCCAGTTCATCGGTGCGCAATCGGCGAAGGGCAGGCCCAGTTGCTTCAGTGCGGCGTGCCAGTCGCCCAGGCGTTCGGCGTCCAGCGCCTGACCGGCGGGCGCTTGCAGCAGCCAGACGCGGCTGGCGGTGGCGTTGCGCGCCAGTTCGGCGATCAGCGCCAGGCTGCCACGGTCGGGGGAGCGTCTTGGGTCGCAGGCGATCAGCAGCCGCGCCGGCGGGAAGCGGGTCAGTTGTTCGAGGAGTTTTTGCCGCGACTCGCGGCTGTCGAGAATGCCGGCGTTCTTGACCGTCTTCGGCAGCGCCGGTGGCCACGGGCGCTGGTCGTCGAGTTCGATACCCACCAGCAACGCGCCGTCGCTGTGCAACCCATGGCTGCCGCCTTCGACCTGATGCAACTGTTGCGGCGCGGCATCACTGACGCCGAGGCGTTCGCTGCTGGGCATCAGTCGCTCACGCAGCTGCGCATAACCCGGCAGATTCAGGTCCAGGCGCAAATCGCCACGGCCGCTTTTCCAACGCCACAGGCACAGCAGCGTCAACAGCAGGCGCGGGATGATGCCGTACATCAGCAGCACCCCCACCAGCCAGCCGGCCCAGGCTTGCCGGGCGGTTTCGATGTTCAGCGCGGCATCGCCGCTGGCACGGATCATTGCTTCGCTGGGAACACTGAAACCGAGCAACGCGGGCAGGGCGCCGAGGGCCTGGGTCAGGTTGACGAAGGTGGCGCCGCTGAGAATGGTGGTTTCCCAGACAAAGCCGTAACGCCGGGTCGCCAGCAGCGTCAGGACGATCACCAGCGCACTGACCAGGGCCAGCAGCCACAGACCGTTGACCAGCATGCCGAGCACCCAGCGGTTGAGTTTTTGCCGTTGCAGCAACAGCAGCAGGGCCGGCGCCAGGTGCGCAGCCTTGGCGTCGCGGGCGAGCTTTTCGCTGAGCCACATCCACAGGCGACCGAGGGTCGCGCCGTAGTCGCCGGCAAAGATCAGCCCGGACGCCCAACTCAGCAGCAGAATCAGGTTCAGCCCGAGCAGGCTGCCCAGGGCCCAGAACACATTGACCGGGCTCTGACCGTCGCCGAGGGCGGCAAAGGCCAGGCCGGCGCCGCTGACGATCGCCAGCGCCGCGAGGACGATCAGCGCCAGTCGCGCGCCTTGCAGCCAGTGTTGCAGGGCGCTGCTCAGGCCGTCGCGTTCGGCCAGCCACAGCGCTCGCGCCTGGATCCGTGTCGGCAGATCGCCGCCGGCAGTTCGGGCCAGGCGGTTGGCTTCCGAGTCCTCCAGGGCGCCGGCGTGTTCCTCGCGCAGGCGAATGGTTTCGGTCAGCCAGAGTGTGTGCAGTTCAGTCACGCGTCGTCCCGTCGCTCAGGTGAATGAATGAGCATAACCGCTGTGGCGCTTATCGGGGAAAGCATGGCTCTGGTATCCTCGGCGCCATGAAAAAATCACTTCCCCTCAGCCTGATCGCAGCCCTCGGCGAAAACCGTGTGATCGGCGTCGACAACAGCATGCCCTGGCATTTGCCGGGCGATTTCAAATATTTCAAGGCCACCACCCTCGGCAAGCCGATCATCATGGGGCGCAAGACCTGGGACTCTCTCGGTCGGCCGTTGCCGGGCCGGCTGAACATCGTGGTCAGCCGCCAATCTGACCTGCAACTGGAGGGCGCCGAAGTCTATCCGTCCCTCGAGGCCGCCGTGGCGCGGGCGCAGGAATGGGCGCTGGAGCAGGGTGTCGACGAGCTGATGTTGATTGGCGGCGCGCAGCTCTACACCCAAGGCCTGGCCCACGCCGACCGGCTGTACCTGACCCGCGTGGCCTTGAGCCCCGAGGGCGATGCGTGGTTTCCAGAGTTCGATGCGGCGCAGTGGAAGCTGGTGTCGGACACGCCGAATGCGGCGCAGGATGGCAAGCCGGCGTACAGTTTTGAGGTTTGGGAGAAAGCTTAAAAGCTTCGCGGGCAAGCGGAACGCCGCCCGGCCCTCTCCCACCGTTCACAACCCATTGCAGGAGCGGGCTTGCCCGCGAAGAGGCCCGCCCGGTCACCCTGGATCTCAGGCGTGCGCCAATTCCTCATGCTCATCGGCATCGAGCAATGCTTTATCGGTCTGCTGCATGATCTGGCTGGTGATCGCCCCGGCGGTCATCGAGCCGCTGACATTCAGCGCGGTGCGGCCCATGTCGATCAGCGGTTCGACCGAAATCAGCAACGCCACCAATGACACCGGCAAGCCCATGGCCGGCAGCACGATCAGCGCGGCAAAGGTCGCGCCGCCACCGACGCCGGCCACACCGGCCGAACTCAGGGTCACAATCGCCACCAGCGTCGCGATCCACAGTGGGTCCAGCGGGTTGATGCCTACAGTTGGCGCAACCATCACCGCGAGCATCGCCGGGTAGAGACCGGCACAACCGTTCTGGCCAATGGTCGCACCGAACGACGCGGCGAAGCTGGCGATCGACTGTGGGATACCCAGGCGGCGAGTTTGCGCTTCGATGCTCAGCGGAATGCTCGCTGCGCTGGAGCGGCTGGTGAAGGCGAAGGTCAGCACCGGCCAGACTTTGCGGAAAAAGCGCAGCGGGTTGATCCCGGCCAGCGCCACCAGCAGGCCGTGCACCACAAACATAAGGCCCAGTCCGAGGTAGGACACCACCACGAAACTGCCGAGCTTGATGATGTCCTGCAGGTTGGAGCCGGCAACCACCTTGGTCATCAGCGCGAGCACGCCATACGGCGTCAGCTTCATCACCAGGCGCACCAGACGCATCACCCAGGCTTGCAGGGTGTCGATGGCGTTGATCACTTTCTGACCTTTTTCCACGTCATCCTTGAGCAACTGCAGCGCTGCGACACCGAGGAACGCGGCGAAGATCACCACGCTGATGATCGAGGTCGGCTTGGCGCGCGCCAGGTCGGCGAACGGGTTCTGTGGAATGAACGACAGCAGCAACTGCGGCACATTGAGGTCGGCGACCTTGCCCGCGTAATCGCTCTGGATGGTTTGCAGGCGCGCCATTTCCTGGGTGCCGGCCACCAAGCCTTCGGCGGTGAGGCCGAACAGATTGGTCAGGCCAATGCCGATCAGCGCGGCGATCGCCGTGGTGAACAGTAGGGTGCCGATGGTCAGGAAGCTGATCTTGCCCAGGGACGAGGCGTTGTGCAGGCGCGCCACTGCGCTGAGGATCGAGGCAAATACCAGCGGGATCACGATCATTTGCAGCAACTGCACGTAACCGTTGCCCACCAGGTCGATCCAGCCAATGCTGGCCTTGAGGATCGGGTTGCCAGCACCGTAGATCGAATGCAGGGCGACGCCAAAGCCGACGCCCATGGCCAGTGCCAGCAGGACTTTTTTGGCCAGGCTCCAAGTGGTGTGGCGGGTCTGGGCCAGGCCGAACAACAGGGCGAGGAACACCAGCAGATTGAGGATCAGCGGCAGATTCATGACAACTCCAAAAGACTTGTGCCAATCGCGATGCAAGGGCGATTGCTAACCGGCAAGCCTAACAGCTTGATATCTAATGAATTAATACCAAAAAGACAGGTCGACTGTCGTTTTTGGAATAAGGCCATGGCGCTGTGGGTTATGTCGGTGGCGGAATCAGCACGCAAGCGGTCGCGCTCAGACGAGGACTGTCACACTTATTTGTTAGCGTCGATAGCTTTCATCCAGGGAGAAATGCACATGAAAGTCGCCGCGAAAGTGTTAGCCGTCGCCATGTGCCTGGGCCTTGCCGGCCAGGTGTCCGCCACTGATCTCAAGCACTGGCCCGAGGCTCAGGCCAAGCAATTGGACGCGATGATCGCGGCCAATGCGAACAAGGGTAACTACGCGGTGTTCGACATGGACAACACCAGTTACCGCTACGACCTGGAAGAGTCGTTGCTGCCGTTCATGGAGAACAAGGGCCTGATCACCCGTGAGAAACTCGATCCCTCGCTGAAACTGATGCCGTTCAAGGACACCGCCGATCACAAGGAAAGCCTGTTCAGTTACTACTACCGGCTCTGTGAAGTCGACGACATGGTCTGCTACCCCTGGGTCGCGCAAGTGTTCTCGGGCTTCACCCTCAAGGAGCTCAAGGGCTACGTTGATGAGCTGATGGCTTCCGGCAAACCGGTGCCGAGCACCTATTACGAAGGGGATGTGGTCAAGACCATCGAGGTCAACCCGCCGAAAATCTTCACCGGCCAGGCCGAGCTGTACAACAAGCTGATGGAAAACGGCATTGAGGTCTATGTGATGACCGCCGCCTCGGAAGAGCTGGTGCGCATGGTCGCTTCCGATCCGAAATACGGCTACAACGTCAAACCGCAGAACGTCATCGGCGTGTCGATGCTGCTCAAGGACCGCAAGACCGGCGAGTTGACCACCGCACGCAAACAGATCACCGCCGGCAAGTATGACGAAAAAGCCAACCTGGGCCTGGAGCTGACCCCTTACCTATGGACCCCGGCGACCTGGATGGCCGGCAAACAGGCCGCGATCCTGACCTACATCGATGAGTGGAAAAAACCGGTGCTGGTAGGCGGCGATACCCCGACCAGCGATGGCTACATGCTGTTCCACGGCGTCGACGTGGCCAAGGGCGGCATCCACCTGTGGATCAACCGCAAGGACAAATACATGACCCAGATTAACGGCATGATGGCCAAAAACGCTGCGGCCCAGGCCAAAGAAGGCTTGCCGGTGACGGCGGACAAGAACTGGGTGATCGTCAAGCCGGAGGATATTCAGTAACTCCGGCATCCCGCCGCTCCTGTAGGAGCGAGCCTGCTCGCGAAAAACCTTAGGGCGCCGCAGGTTGTCAGAATATGAGATCCAGGTGCGCTGACAGTCAGGTATTGGCGCACTTGGTTTCCGGCTTTACAGAGCCGTCCTACACCAAGCAACGAAACGTCTGATTTAACTCCGGCATTGGCTCTTCTAGCGTGCGTCCTTTCGATCTGACAGGGACACATTTCGCATGAAGCGCCACCTCATCACCGTTGGGGCCAAAACCACCGTCGGCGGCGACGTACGCACGGGCACCGGATTTTTCAAGATCGAAGGCCAGCCCGTTGCTTGTGCAGGCGATGAAGTCTATTGCCCGGAATGCGACAGCACCGGCGTCATCGCCCTCGACGGTCCTCATCTGAACAACTCGTTCTACGGCCGCCAAGTCGCCCTCGACGGTGACCTCTGCCGCTGCAAGTGCGACCCGCCACCCCGGCTCGAAGCCAACCAGACAATCTTCTCGGAAGTATTCGAAAATGCCCAGGCGTTCGACCACAGCCGAGCCGCCACTCAATCATTCGCCCCCACTCCCGCCGCCCCGCGCTCCTTCAACGCCTCGCCTGCGGCAGCGTTCAGCGAGCAACCCACGCCATTCTGCGAAAACCTCTGGCGCAGCTACCAAATGCGCGCCGAAGCCATCGTCGCCCCGGGCGGCATCCTCATCGCTGACCCCAAAGCCCGCAACCGCGCAATCAACGCCGCCTACGCCAACCTCTGGCTGAAAGACCCACGCTTCCAATGGGCAGGGCTGGCGGCGTTTGCGTCGAAGCAGGTGGGGTGTGGGTTGTTGCATGCGGTGGAGTCGATCGAGAAGATCCAGGCCGAGCACCAGGCAGGACAACGCATGATTGATAGCGCTGAGCGGCGCTGGAAATTTCCTGGACTGACCCTCTTCGGCAAGACCGACAAACGAGCGCAACGCGACTACGAACAAGCCCGCAGCAACAACCCGGTGCCAGGCGTCGACCTGCGGCGCGACGGCGAACCGCTATCGCTGGTGCAACAGCAACTGCAATTCGTCCACGACATGCTGGCGCTGGGTAATACCACGCTGTTTTTGGATGTGTATCCGTTGCATTTGTTTTATAGCGAGAGGGGGTTGGGGGCGTTTGAGGAGTGTCTTGAGGCGCGGGAGAACATCTATGAAATTGAAGAATTTCCTGTGCTTTGGCCGATTGGGCAAATGCTAAAGTTCGGTACTGATTACAAGGAAATCAGACAGACTTTCCGGGCAGTCGAGATGGGGGATATTGCAAAAAGCGTTGAACATCTTGCTAAGCATGAGCAAGTCAATATCTTGCAACCTTCAATGTACAGCGACGTTAAGTTCGTAAGACTTTTGCGAGCAAACCACGCTTCCTTTGTGACGGGTATACCGTCTGGCGCGGCACAAGCCATTGAGTTGACGTTGGCTAGTCAGTGCCAGCGTATTGACGATAGCCGCACTATCGGCTTTGGCAGTAACCCCTTGGCTGACCTGTCTGATATTGATCAGCGCATGGCCTTTGTACTAAAGGCCGCAATGCAGTTTCATAGCCTTCTAGAAGGAACTGATCGTCATCGAATTGAGCAGTCGATTCGTGATATCGCTGCCGGTTACGGCGTGCGATGAACTTGAACAAGCGAATCGGCATTCGGCTTGGAGCGCTAGGCCTTGCCGTTGCAGTGCTGTCGTGGGCGGTTATGGCAATCAATACTACTGCGGGCGATCCAGAAATTGCCTTAATGATTGGCGAGCCTTATGAGGCCATGCGTCAGCGATCCAGTGCAGTCATTGGCCCGGCTGTGGCGGGGCGCTCCTCTTTCAACATCCCCAAGTCAGATGCTCGATTAAGATTTATTGATGCTCAATACGGCTTCGTGACACCCCAGGCTCGTTTTTTCGCTGTTATGTTCGATGAGGGGGTGATCGACGGTGTGCGAATGTCGCCTCAACTTGAGCCTCTTCTACTCGACGACACGCTGAAACTGATATTGGAGTTGCAAGACCAATGGCGGCAGAAAGGTTGGCGAGCTATTCGTCCACCGATTGCTGACACGCCCTATTGGCGGGCTCGATTACAGAATGAGAGGAAGGGCGGTACAACTCGTTGGCAGGCAGCCAATCTTTATCAGGTCATGCTGAATGTGGGGCGCTTTGATGATCCCAAGCGCCCGAACGAGGAGCGCTATCTCATTACCCTCTCGCTCGCCGAGCCGTGGGTGAAACCATGATTCGGGTTCGAGCTGTGCTGGCGAATCGGCTCAAACAGGTGAGTTGGCGCGCTCGTATCCTGATTATGGTAGCCACAGCTTTGTTGGCGACTATTGTGATCAAGGCCGTTTCATACGAGCCGGAAATCGCTCTGGTGATTGGTGAGCCTTACGAAGATATGCGTAAGCGCTCTAGTGCGAGCATCGGACCTCTAATTTCTGGGCACGCCTGGTTCAATATTCCACGATCCGATGCAAGGCTGCGTTTCATAGATTCTCAGTATGGCTTTGTAACGCCATTGGCTCGATTTTTTACGGTTGGATTTGGCCGTGATGAGCGAATCGATGGTGTGCGTATGTCCCCTCAAATCGAGCCGCTTTTGCTCGATGACACGCTCAAGATTGTATTGGACCTACAAGACCAGTGGCGCAAGGCGGGCTGGAAGCCTATCCGCGTCAAAGATGATCCGCCGTTTGCCGACACGCTCGAATGGCGCGCTCAATTACGAGGTGTAAAAAAAAGCGGCACCTCTTATTGGCAGGCGGGAAGCAAGTACCAAGCGATGTTGGTGGTAGGTCGATTTAGAGACGATAAGCGCCCAAATGAAGAGCGATATCTCATCACGCTGGCCATAGCCGAGCCTTGGGTTCGGCCATGATCCCGCAGGCGGTCTGAACGGCTGCACAAAAAACCTCGCATCTATCCAGTACCGGTTCACCCAGTGCGACGCCGCGCTTATGCCGGTTGTTCGTGCTGGGTGATTTCTCGCGAATCTGTGAGCGGCCCGTTGCCGACATTTCCAGTCACTCACCCCTGCGGTCACAATCTTGCGTAAAGGACTACGCCTACATCAGAATCGTCCGACTTGTGCGCCTTGTCCTCGGCCACTACCGTGATCCGTCGCTGAATATCAGCGATCGGGTTTGGTAGCCCGAGTGTGTGAGGTGCAAGGCAACACCTTGGGCAATGCTTTGTCATTGCTGCATTTATGGTGGCCATGCACAGGGCGCTTTCGGGCGCGCCGGATTCCTTACACCCCGGTCTACCAACCTGTGTATTGGCCGCCACCCTTCGTTTGGTAGCGAGGGTGATGGCTCCTTATCTATAGGTGTAAGGAGTTTTTCCCATGTTGAAGATCACCCCCGATCCTCCGGGACTCGACATCCCACTTTCCCGCGCTCACACCACTCCCCGCAAACCCTGCCGCACCTTCCTGATGACCCCTGGCCTCGACACCGAAACCCTGTTGGCCCACGCCTGCGAATCACTCGCCTCGGCGCACGTCATGGCCAGTGATTTCGCCGGGTTGCTGGAAGGTCCGCAACGCAGCACGATGCTGGGTATTGCGCAGGTCATCATGCTGGGTGAGTTGGCGGTGAATCAGGCGCTGGATAATCTTGATCCGCACGATTGATACAGGCAAAAAAATGCCCCGCACGAGGCGGGGCATTTTTTGTTCAGCAGCTAGCGATCACAGCCCGTCAAGCATGGCCTTGTTGCGCACCGCGCCCTTGTCGGCGCTGGTGGCGAGCAGGGCGTATGCTTTCAGCGCGGTGGTCACTTTACGTGGGCGCACTTCCACCGGTTTCCAGCCTTTCTTGTCCTGCTCGGCGCGGCGGGCGGCGAGTTCTTCGTCGCTGACCAGCAGGTTGATCGAACGGTTCGGAATATCGATCAACACCTTGTCGCCGTCCTGCACCAGGCCAATGGCACCGCCGGCGGCGGCTTCTGGCGACGCGTGGCCGATGGACAGGCCCGAGGTGCCGCCGGAGAAACGGCCATCGGTCAGCAGGGCGCAGGCTTTGCCCAGGCCCTTGGACTTCAGGTAGGAGGTCGGATAGAGCATTTCCTGCATGCCCGGGCCGCCTTTCGGACCTTCGTAGCGAATGATCACGATGTCGCCGGCCTGCACTTCGTCGGCGAGGATGCCGCGTACCGCGCTGTCCTGGCTTTCGAAGATTTTCGCGTTGCCTTCGAACACGTGGATCGACTCGTCGACACCGGCGGTTTTCACCACGCAGCCGTCGAGGGCGATGTTGCCGTACAGCACGGCCAGGCCGCCTTCTTGCGAGTAGGCGTGTTCGAAGCTGCGGATGCAGCCGTTTTCACGGTCGTCGTCGAGGGCTTCCCAACGGGTCGACTGGCTGAATGCGGTCTGGGTCGGGATGCCTGCCGGGCCGGCCTTGAAGAAGTGATGCACCGCTTCGTCGTCGGTCTGGGTGATGTCCCACTTGGCAATGCCTTCGGCCATGGTCTTGCTGTGTACGGTCGGCAGGTCGGTGTGCAGCAGGCCACCACGGGCCAGCGACCCGAGGATGCTGAAAATCCCGCCGGCACGGTGCACGTCTTCCATGTGGTACTTCTGGATGTTCGGCGCCACCTTGCACAGTTGCGGCACTTTGCGCGACAGGCGATCGATGTCACGCAGGTCGAACGCGATCTCGGCTTCCTGGGCGGCGGCCAGCAGGTGCAGGATGGTGTTGGTCGAACCGCCCATGGCGATGTCGAGCATCATGGCGTTTTCGAAGGCCTTGAAGTTGGCGATGTTGCGCGGCAATACCGACTCATCGTTCTCGCCGTAGTAGCGCTTGCACAGCTCGACGATGGTGCGGCCGGCCTGCAGGAACAGCTGTTCGCGATCGCTGTGGGTGGCCAGGGTCGAACCGTTGCCCGGCAGGGCCAGGCCCAGGGCTTCGGTCAGGCAGTTCATCGAGTTGGCGGTGAACATGCCGGAGCACGAACCGCAGGTCGGGCAGGCGCTGCGCTCGTACTCAGCGACTTTCTCGTCAGAAGCGCTGGAGTCGGCGGCGATGACCATGGCGTCAACCAGGTCCAGGCCGTGGGAGGCGAGTTTGGTCTTGCCGGCTTCCATCGGGCCGCCGGACACGAAGATCACCGGGATGTTCAGGCGCAGGGCGGCCATCAGCATGCCAGGGGTGATCTTGTCGCAGTTGGAGATGCAGACGATGGCGTCGGCACAGTGCGCGTTGACCATGTATTCGACGGAGTCGGCGATGATCTCGCGGCTCGGCAGCGAATAGAGCATGCCGTCGTGGCCCATTGCGATGCCGTCATCGACCGCGATGGTGTTGAATTCTTTGGCAACGCCGCCAGCGCGCTCGATCTCGCGGGCGACCAGTTGACCCAGATCCTTCAAGTGAACGTGGCCCGGTACGAACTGGGTGAACGAGTTGGCAATGGCGATGATCGGCTTTTTGAAGTCGTCATCTTTCATCCCCGTGGCGCGCCACAGGGCACGAGCACCGGCCATGTTGCGGCCGTGGGTGGATGTTTTCGAACGGTAATCAGGCATGGAGCACTCCGGGCGGCAAATCAGGTATCAAAGGGGAGTGAGCTTCTATTGACGTCTGGAACACCCGAAAAATGGCCGTGTGTCCGGACGTTGCCGCAAACGTGACGGGATCGCCGTGCGCATTGGCCTTGAGCTCATAAACCCGCCGGGGGATGACTGGCGATGAATAGCGTCGATTCTACACCGCTGGCGGCTGGAGGGAATGGCCGAAACCGTGAACACGGCGGCTTTGGGACGTGTGGAGTTGTAGGAGTGAGCTTGCTCGCGAAAAACGTCAACGATAACGCAGTGCTATTAGGTAGAACGCATTGGATGGCGTTTAGCGTAGATTTTGGCGTTGGTCAGCCAGCCCAAAAGGCTGAGGAGGATAAAGCTTATTGCGATAGTTACGAGCAGATATTTGCCCGTCTGCGCCAGTGCCGCGCTGCTGATGGCAGCTGTGAGGAACATGATGCTATTACCTGCTGACGCCGCCGTACCCGCGCTGCTTGAGAACATTGACATCGCTGCAGAAATTGCGGCGGGCCGCACGAGTGTTACGGCGAGGGCGCTTATTAGCATTGGGGCCAGCAAGGTCACGGGCGTGATGGCGTCAACATTGAGAGTCAGCGCTAACAGTACGCCGGCAACACAGAGCAATCCGAGGCCGATGTTGATTTGCCGGGACAGTGGAACACGTTTTTGCAACAACCCCGCGGCGACACCACCCAATAAATAGGCGATGCCGTACACCATCAACACCAGCGCGTATTGGTATTGGGATAGTTGCAAAGCGTCCATGAAAATCAGCGGTGTCACACTGATTAACGCGAAGTAACAGGCGAAGGCCAGAGAGGCGATCCACCAGTAGCGCAGGAAATTATGGTTGCCCGCTACGGCTTTCAGTGTGGCGATAATCGATAACGTCACGCGATGCGGGCTGGCGGACTTGGAGGGTAGGGTGGATATCGCATGGATCAGCATGCCCAGGGCCATCAAGGCGAATCCGTAGAAGCTCCCTTGCCAGTCGAATAAGGTTTGCAGCCATGAACCGATCAGCGGTGACAGGGCGACAAACGAGCCGCTCAGCGTCATGTAGTAGAGACGTACTCGCGCTCGATCCTGTTCCTCGAACAGATCTTCCACCAGAGCATGCCCCAGCACAAAAAAGCCGCAGCCTAAAGCCTGCACTGTGCGAAACAGCATGAAAGTCAGGTAGTCAGCGGCCAGTACACAGCCTATCGCTCCCAGGATCGACAGGCTGATACAAGCCAAAAGCACTGCCTTGCGTCCCCATTTATCCGAGAGTGGACCGACGACTAGTTGGGATATCGAGAAAGCCAGGGTGAACACGCTGATGGACAGCGCAATGTCGGCGCTGGTGGTATCGAAGTGGGTGGCGAGGGCTGGGAAAGACGGCAGCAGAATATTGATTGGGAAAAAGCTGATCAGCGAGATGCAGGTGATAAGGATGAATCGTGAAAGGTATTGTCGCCTGGATTCGTCACTAGCCGTGGGCGGTTGTGAGGACTTAGACATTATTTTTGTTTTCCGCAGGAAAGCCAGAAACCGATACTAATCTGCGAGGTGTGGAGTTCAATCAAAATGGGCGTGGGGTATTTCCCTTTTTTATGTAGGAATGGGACTGCGTAGGCGGCGGGGCGTGATTTATCACGCAAATCGGCAGTTCGACTCGAAACCTGAGCGAGCTTGCTCGCGAAGAGCGCATGGACACCGCAGACTGCCTGATAGCGCTGCGTTATCGTTTACGTTTTTCGCGAGCGAGCTCGCTCCTACGGTGGGGTAGTAGTTCGATCAGCTATTCGGCAACAACCGGCAAGTAATGCTCTTGATGTAACGCGTTTCAGCAATCGCCGGATGCACCGGATGATCCGGGCCCTGGCCGCCGCGTTCGAGCATCTGGATGTTGCGGTCCAGGTGGCGGGCGCTGGTCAGGAGGATGTTTTGCAGGTCGTCTTCGGGCAGGTGCATCGAACACGAGGCACTGACCAGGATGCCGTCTTTGTTGAGCAGGCGCATGGCTTGCTCGTTCAGGCGGCGGTAGGCGCCTTCGCCGTTCTTCATGTCTTTCTTGCGCTTGATGAAGGCGGGCGGGTCGGCAACGATCACGTCGAAACGCTCTTCGCTGGCTTTCAGTTCCTTCAAGGCTTCGAACACGTCGCCTTCGATGCAGGTCATCTTGTCGGCGAAGCCGTTCAGTGCGGCGTTACGCTCGACACCGTCCAGCGCAAAGCCCGAGGCGTCGACGCAGAACACTTCGCTGGCGCCGAAGGCTGCTGCTTGCACGCCCCAGCCGCCGATGTAGCTGTACAGGTCGAGCACGCGCTTGCCCTTGGCGTAGGGTGCCAGGCGCGCGCGGTTCATGCGGTGGTCGTAGAACCAGCCGGTTTTCTGGCCCTGGATCACCGGTGCCTCGAATTTCACCCCGTTCTCTTCCAGGGCAACCCACTCCGGCACCAGGCCGAACACGGTTTCGACGTAGCGCTCAAGGCCTTCGGCGTCGCGCGCGGCGGAGTCGTTCTTGAACAGAATGCCGCTCGGCTTCAGTACCTGGGTCAGGGCGGCGATCACGTCGTCCTTATGGGCTTCCATGGTTGCCGAAGCGATCTGCACCACCAGGATGTCGCCGAAACGATCGACCACCAGGCCCGGCAGCAGGTCGGAATCGCCGTAGACCAGGCGGTAGAACGGCTTGTCAAACAGGCGCTCGCGCAGCGATAGGGCGACGTTGAGGCGGTGCACCAGCAGCGACTTGTCCAATGGCAGCTTGATGTCGCGCGACAGCAGGCGGGCGCAGATCAGGTTGTTCGGGCTCATGGCCACGATGCCCAGCGGCTTGCCGCCGGCAGCTTCCAGAATCGCTTGATCGCCAGCCTTGAAGCCGTGCAGTGGGGTGGTGGCTACGTCGATTTCGTTACTGTAGACCCACAGGTGACCGGCGCGCAGGCGACGGTCGGCGTTGGCTTTGAGGCGCAAGCTTGGCAGGGACATGACGTCGCTCCAGGTGAAAAAAAGAGCGGGATTATAGCGCTAGATGGGCGCTCGAAGCGCGCTAGTTTGTCGGTGATACGCTGGACATAGCGCCCATTGGGCGGTTTTTTTCCGCTAGAATCGCCCACTTGCCCAGAGTGAGTACTTATGTCCCAAGAGCTAACTTCCGAACAGATTCAGCAGGCCCTGCAAGGCATCAGCGTTCCACCGCAACCACAGATCATGGTGGATCTGCAAATGGAACAGTACATGCCCGACCCGGACCTCGCAGTGATCGCGAAGTTGATCTCTCAGGATCCCGGTCTCTCTGGTGCGCTGTTGAAAATCGTCAACTCGCCGTACTTCGGGCTGAGCAACAAGATTGCCTCGATCCAGCGCGCGGTGAACCTGCTGGGCAGTCGCTCAGTGATCAATTTGATCAACGCGCAGTCGATCAAGGGCGAGATGAATGACGACACTATCGTCACGCTCAACCGTTTCTGGGACACCGCCCAGGACGTGGCGATGACCAGTCTCAGCCTGGCCAAGCGTATCGGCTCGCAAGCGGTCGACGAGGCCTACGCCTTGGGCTTGTTCCACGATTGCGGGGTGCCGCTGATGCTCAAGCGTTTCCCCAACTATATGGCGGTGCTGGAGCAGGCCTACGCCAATGCCGGTGCCGAGTGCCGGGTGGTGGACACGGAAAACCGCGCCTTCAATACCAACCATGCCGTGGTCGGTTACTACACCGCCAAGTCTTGGCGCCTGCCGGAGCACGTGACCCACGCCATCGCCAATCACCACAATGCCTTGTCGATTTTCAGCGACGAGTCGGCGCGCAACAGCCAGTTGAAGAACTTGCTGGCGATCCTGAAGATGGCCGAGCATATCTGCGCGTCCTATCGGGTGCTGGGCAACCAGACCGAAGACCATGAGTGGGACAGCATCGGCCATTTGGTGCTGGACTATGTCGGCCTCTCGGATTATGACTTCGAGAACCTGAAACAGACGATTCGCGAGCTCGGTGCTCACCACTGAGTGTCGGACCTTTGCCTGAACCGAGTGCGCCATGCCTGAATTGCCAGAAGTCGAAACCACCCGTCGCGGTATTGCGCCGCACCTTGAAGGCCAGCGCGTCAGTCGGGTGATCGTGCGTGACCGGCGCTTGCGCTGGCCGATCCCTGAAGATCTCGATGTGCGCCTGTCCGGGCAGCGCATCGTGCTGGTGGAGCGGCGGGCCAAGTATCTGCTGATCAATGCCGAGGTCGGCACCCTGATCAGTCACCTGGGCATGTCGGGCAATTTGCGTCTGGTGGAAGTCGGCTTGCCGGCAGCCAAGCATGAGCATGTGGATATCGAGTTGGAGTCCGGCCTGGCCCTGCGCTACACCGACCCACGACGGTTCGGCGCCATGCTCTGGAGCCTCGACCCGCTGCAGCACGAGTTGCTGGTTCGCCTGGGACCGGAACCGCTGACCGATCTGTTTGATGGCGAGCGGCTGTTTCAGCTGTCTCGCGGGCGCTCGATGGCGGTCAAGCCGTTCATCATGGATAACGCGGTGGTGGTGGGGGTCGGCAATATTTATGCGACCGAAGCGTTGTTCGCGGCCGGCATCGATCCACGGCGCGAGGCCAAGGGCATCTCCCGGGCGCGCTACCTGAAGCTGGCGATTGAAATCAAACGCATTCTCGCGGCGGCCATCGAGCGTGGCGGCACCACCTTGCGCGACTTCATTGGCGGCGACGGCCAGCCGGGCTACTTCCAGCAGGAACTGTTCGTCTACGGCCGAGGCGGCGAGGGCTGCAAGGTCTGCGGCACGCAGCTGCGGGACGTGAAGCTGGGGCAACGCGCGAGCGTGTTCTGCCCGCGCTGTCAGCGCTAATCGCCGGCGCTTGCCAGGCCGATCAGGCCTTGCCGGTGATCTTGCGGTATTTCTCCATCAACTGTTCTTCAGTTTCCGGATGGGCTTCGTCCAGTGGAATGCAGTCCACTGGGCACACCTGCTGGCACTGCGGTTCGTCGTAGTGGCCGACGCACTGGGTGCAGAGGTTCGGGTCAATCACGTAGATTTCTTCGCCCTGGGAGATAGCGGCGTTCGGGCACTCGGGTTCGCAGACGTCGCAGTTGATGCAATCGTCGGTGATGATCAGGGACATTGGAGACTCCAGCCAGGGTCGTCGGCCCGGGCATTTTGAAAACTAATGCGCGCAATTGTGCCGCATTGGCGCTGTAGGAGCGAGCTTGCTTGCGAAAAACGTCAGGGCGCCGTGTACTTTCCGATAGCGCTGCGTAATTTTTGACGTTTTTCGCTGCGATGCGGCGGCCCGACAAGCCAGCTCCTGCAGTCGGGGTCTATTTCTTGAACCGGAGTGTAAGAGCATCGGCCACGACAGGGTGGACGAACTTGGTGATATCACCGCCCAGGGCAGCAATTTCACGGACCAGCGTCGAGGAAATAAACGAATAACGTTCCGACGGGGTCAGGAACAGGCTTTCCACGTCCGGCGCCAGTTGGCGGTTCATGTTGGCCAGCTGGAATTCATATTCGAAGTCCGAGACCGCGCGCAAACCACGCAGGAACACATTGGCGTTCTGCTCTTTGGCAAAGTGCGCCAGCAGCGTCGAAAAGCCGACGACTTCGACATTCGGCAAATGTTTGGTGACCTCGCGCGCCAGTTCAACACGCTGTTCCAGGGGGAATAGCGGGTTTTTCTTGGGGCTGGCGGCGACGGCAATGATCACGTGGTCGAACAGGCGCGAGGCGCGTTCGACCAGATCGCCATGGCCCTTGGTAATAGGGTCGAAGGTACCTGGGTACAACACTCGGTTCATCGCGTCGTCCTGGCGGGAATCCGTTGGGGAGTCGGATGGTATCGCAGCATTCCCGGTCGGCCAAGTCGCCTTTGGCCCAAGAAAGCACTATAGACACGGCGAATAAGCAGTTTTTTCACGGATTTCTCAGGCGTTCGGCTAATGCGCTCGATAATTGCGCAGTCAGGCCGTAGACCGACAACTGCGGATTGGCACCGATGCTGGTGGGAAACAACGAGCCGTCATGAATCGACAGGTTGCTTAGTTGATGATGTCGGCCGAGGCTGTCGGTCACCGCTTGCTTCGGATCTTCACCCATGGCGCACCCCCCCATCACATGGGCGCTGCCGAGCCGCGTGCGGTACAACTCAAGGCTCAGGCCGTCGATCAGCGTGCGCGCCTCAGCGAGGTTTTTGACGTAGCGTGCATCCGCGTGCATCGGCATTACCGCCTTGGCGCCACCGGCAAACTGGATCTCGGCCATGCTGTGGAAGGCCCGGCGCAGGCCCTCCCAGGCATAGTCCGAGACGTGATAATCGAGCACCGGCGAGCCATCGCCACGCAGTTCGACGTTGCCGCCGCTGCTGTCCGGGTGAAAACCGTCGCGCAGTAGCGCCAGCATCGCGTGGGTGTGGGGCAGTTGCTGCATGTGCGCCGCGCTCTCGCCGCCAAAGCCGCCGAGCAGGGTCGCCGCCAGCGCCGGGTGCAGCGGCGGCACTTCGAGCTTGTAGGACATCTTTCCGGTGGCGCCGTGCTGCCATTGAAAGTGGTCGGAATAAATCGACTGCGGCGCACCGTAGAACGGGTTGATGACCTCGTCGAACAACGCGGCCGACATGTTTACCGGGTGCAGGAAGGTGCGCTTGCCCAGGCGTTCATGGGGGTCGGGCGCCTTGGAGCGCATTAGCAGCGCCGGGCTGTTGATCCCGCCACCGGCCAGCACGTAATGCCGCGCCTTGACGTTGACGCGCCGGCCTGTGGGTTCCACGCAGCGCTGATCCATTGCCACGCAGAGCAGGCCGGTGACCTTGTCGTCCTTGATCTGCAATTGCTCGGCGCGGGCGAAATAGAGCAGTTCGCCGCCTTTTTCCAGGGTCGCCGGAATAGTGGTGACCATCATTGATTGCTTGGCGTTGGTCGGGCAGCCCATGCCGCAGTAGCCAAGGTTCCAGCACCCGCGCACGTTGCGCGGGATCACGTGCCAGCTGTAGCCCAGTTGCTCGCAGCCTTTGCGGATCACATCGTTGTTGGCGTTGGGCGGGACCCTCCACGGGGCGACGCCGAGGCGTTGTTCCATCTTTTCGAACCAGGGCGCCATTTCCTCCACGCTGTGGCCTTTGACCCCGTGCTCGCGGGCCCAGTGGTCGAGGGTCGGTTCGGGGGTACGAAAGCTCGACGTCCAGTTGATCAAGGTCGTGCCGCCGACCGCTCGGCCCTGCAGGATGGTGATCGCGCCGTCCTTGCTCATGCGGCCGATGCCTTCCTGGTACAGCTGGGTGTAGGCCTGGTCTTCCAGCAATTTGAAGTCGCTGCTGGTCTTGAGTGGGCCTTCTTCGATCAGCAGCACCTTGTAGCCGGCAGCGCTGAGGATTTCAGCCGTGGTGCCGCCGCCCGCGCCGCTGCCGATGATTGCGACATCGGTTTCCAGGGTCAGGTCATCGGTCAGTTGCGAGCCGTCATGGGTCTTCCAGCCGCGGGCCATGCCTTCGCGGAACGGATCGGGTACAGGCATCAGGTGCGTCTCTTTTTATAGTTATGGAAGGGCGGGATCAGACGTTCGGCGGCCCGGGGTAACCGCAATGCGCCCAGGATTCGGCGCGGTTGTACCAGGCCATCATCACCAGTTGCACAATGGAGTTGTGGCCCATGCGCAGCAGGCTCAGGGAGCTGTTTTCCCAACGCTGGAGGAAATCGCGTATGGCCCCGGGGCTGGCGTTTTCCCAACTGCCCCAGATCCCCGTCAACGGTCCTCGCGTGATGGTCATGCCCAATACATCAAACAGTTGCCGGGTCAGCTTGAGCATTTCCGGCGACAGGTGATTGAGGCCGTTATCCAGGCTGAGTAGGGTTTGCTCGACCGCCGCCTTGAGTTTTTCGCTGTCCACCGCGCCGTCGATCATCACCGGGATAATCGCCCGCAAGCAGGGCAGGTCGCTGCTGCGCAAGGCGGCAAAACCGTTGGCCGGGATACTGGCCGAGCAGCCGCTGAGGCTGGCGCCGAGCCCAGCCGTGGCGAGGAAGGCGCTGGCACCTAGGCTGAATTTGAGCAGGCCGCGCCGGGACAGCGCGGGGGTATCGGAAACACTAGGGTTCATTGTTGTTATTACCCGGCAGTGAGGTGTCAGCGGATGAACAATTTCTGGATCAGCTTCTGGATCGATTTACCGTAAGGCGGGTAGATCAGCTTAGCCGCGTTGAAACGCTGCTTGATCAGTACGCCCTTGGCTTTGCTGAAGGTCAGGAAGCCTTCATGGCCGTGGTAATGACCCATGCCTGAGGGGCCGATGCCGCCAAACGGCATGTCGTCCTGGGCCACGTGCAACAGGGTGTCGTTAAGGCAGACGCCACCGGAATGGGTTTCGTGGAGAACGCGATTCTGCTCGGACTTGTTGTAGCCGAAGTAGTACAGCGCCAGCGGTCTTGGTCGTTGGTTTATGTAGGCAAATGCCTGGTCCAGGGTGCTGTAAGGCACGATCGGCAGCAGCGGACCGAAGATTTCGTCCTGCATCACCAGCATCTCGTCGCTGACATTCAGCAGTAGGCTGTGGCTCATGCGTCGGTCCTGATCCTGATCGTAAATCGGGATCAACTGCGCACCCTTGCTGGTGGCATCGCTGACATAGCTGTTGAGGCGCGCCAACTGCCGCTGATTGATGATCGCGGTGTAGTCCGGATTGTTGACCAGGGTCGGATAAAACCTGCGAACGGCCTGGCGGTAAGCATCGACGAAGGCATCTACCCGGCCTTCTGGCACGAGCACGTAGTCTGGTGCGACGCAGGTCTGTCCGGCGTTCAACGTCTTGCCGAAGGCGATGCGCTCGGCGGCGTCCTTGAGCGGCACGTCATGGGAAACGATGGCCGGCGACTTGCCGCCCAGTTCCAGGGTGACCGGGGTCAGATTTTCCGCGGCAGCGCGCATTACGTGCTTGCCGACGCTGGTGGCGCCGGTAAATAGCAAGTGATCGAACGGCAAGCTGGAGAAGGCGATGCCGACATCGGCCTCGCCCAGCACCACGGTCACCAAGTCCTGGGGAAAGATGTGCGCCAGCAGTTCCTTGAGCAGTTGCCCGGTGGCCGGGGTCGATTCGCTGAGCTTGAGCATGACCCGGTTGCCCGCCGCCAGAGCTCCGACCAGCGGTCCGATGGCCAGGTATAGCGGGTAGTTCCACGGCACGATCACCCCGACCACGCCCAGCGGCTGGTAGACCACTTTGGCGCTGGCCGGCTGAAACGCCACACCGACCTTGCGCCGTGAGGCTTTCATCCAGCCCCTGAGGTGTTTGCTGGCGTAATCGATGTTGTGCAGGCTGGGCATCAGCTCGGCAAACAGGGTTTCGTCGGCGCTGCGGTTGCTGAAGTCCTCGCTGATGGCCTTGATCAGCCGATCGCGCTGGGTATCCAGCACATCACGCAATACTTTGAGCCACTGCTGACGCTGGGCCGCCGACGGCATCGGGTTGCCGGCATACGCCAGACGCTGCGCAGTAAACAGCTCGTTCAGCTCACTCAACGGCTGCTGGGCGTTTTGCATGTAGGCGATGTCGGCGGTCATGGTGGTTCCAGTTTTTTTTAGAATAAGGATGTTTTTAGAGTCTATACTCTAAAATGTCAAATGGCTTCCTCGGGACACGATGATTTATCCGCCGACGGATACGCCGTAAGATGCCCGCAACGCACAGAAGAATTAAAGCTCAAGCCATGGCCCCAAGAATAAAAACCAGCGAGCGCATCGTGCAGAACAGCCTGGAGCTGTTCAACCAGCAGGGTGAGCGCAGCATCAGCACCAACCACATTGCCGCGCATATGGAGATTTCTCCGGGCAACCTGTACTACCACTTCCCCAACAAGCAGGCGATCATCGCCGTGCTGTTCAGTGAGTACGAGGCCCTGGTCGAAAGCTTCCTGCGCCCGCCCCAGGGTCGTGCCGCCACCGTCGAAGACAAGCGCTACTACTTGAAAGAACTGCTGAACGCGATGTGGCGCTATCGGTTCCTGCACCGCGACCTGGAGCACTTGCTCGACAACGATGCAGAGTTGGCGGCCCGCTACCGGCGTTTCTCCCAGCGCTGCCTGATCCAGGGTACGGCGATCTACGCCGGGTTTGTCGACGCCGGCATCCTCAAGATGGACAAGGTCCAGATCGAATCCCTGACCCTGAACGCCTGGATCATCCTGACGTCCTGGGTGCGCTTCCTGTGCACCACTCGCGACAATTCCAATCACCTCAGCGAGCAGGCCATTAAACGTGGTGTGTATCAGGTGCTGGTGCTCGAAGCCGGGTTTGTTACAGAGCAGTCGCGGGACGAAATCGACGCCCTGTTCGAAGAGTTTTACGTGCCGTTGGGCCAGGCCCTCGAAGAAGTGCAGTAGGATCGCTCACCGCTTGAACTCACAGGAGCCCGCCATGCCCATCGCGCAACTGATCAGCCCACTCGACCTGGACCTGAAGAAGGACCAGCCGGGGCTGGTGATTCTGGACTGTCGTTTTGCCCTTGAAGACCCGGATTATGGCCAGCGCAGCTATGCTGAGGGGCATATCGCCGGCGCCGCTTTCGCTGACCTCGAGCGTGATCTCAGTGGGCCTGTGACCAAGGGCGTCACCGGTCGCCACCCATTGCCACAAGCGACGGACTTGATCGAGCGTCTTCAGGCCTGGGGTGTCAACAACGACAGCGTCGTGGTGCTCTATGACGACGGTCCCGGTGCCTTTGCCGCGCGGGCCTGGTGGTTGTTGGCCTGGCTGGGCAAGCGCGACGGGGTGTTTATCCTCGATGGTGGTCTCAAGGCCTGGCATGCCGCTGGCTTGCCGTTGAGCCTGGATGCGCCGGCCACCGCGCGCGGTAACTTCAGCGGCAGCCCGGACTCGAGCCTGGTGCTGAATGCTGAACAATTGCTCAAGCGCCTGAGCCGTCCGCAGTTGACCCTGCTCGATGCCCGTGGACTGCCGCGTTTTCGCGGTGAAGTCGAGCCCATCGATCCGGTTGCCGGACATATCCCTGGCGCACAGTGTGCAGCATTTACCGACAATCTCGGGGCGGACGGTCGCTTCCTGCCAGCCGAACAACTGAAGCAGCGCTTTGCCGAGAAGCTGGCGGATCGTTCACCGAACGAGTTGGTAGCGTACTGCGGTTCCGGCGTGACCGCCTGCCACAATCTGTTTGCCCTGTGTCTGGCCGGCTACCCGCTGGGGGCGCTGTATGCCGGTTCGTGGAGCGAGTGGATCACTGATCCCCAGCGAGCGGTTGCCACTGGCGACTGATGGGCTAAATGGGCAGTTGCCCGAACAGCCAGCGCAGGAGGAAGAACACCAGCATGCCACCCCCGATAGTCGCCAGCAGGTGTCGGGTGGTGGCGGCGATGGCGATGGCCGCCAAGCCTCCGAGTAAGTAGGCATTGTCCAGGGTCAGTGCCCAGTGCTGGCCATCGGGCAGCAGCATGCCCGGCACCACAATCGCCGTCAGTACGGCCGTCGGCACATAGTGCAGGCCTTGGCGCACCAGGGTCGGAAAGCGCAGGTTGGGCCAGGCGAACAGGCTATAGCGCAGCATGAAGCTGATCGCCATCATGCCGAAAATCATCCACCAATAATTCATGTGTGCAGCTCCCTGGCGGTATGGCGGGTCAATTGTCGACGCTCCAGCATCACGCCTACCGCGATGCCACTGAACGCCGCGGCCATCAGGCCCAGCTTGTACGGCCAGTGGAATGTGGCCAGGGCTACGGCGCCCGCTGCCAGTGCGGCGGCCAGCTGTGGTTGATTGCGCAGCAGGGGGATGACGATGCCGATAAAGGTCGCCAGCATGGCGAACTCCAGGCCCCAACTTGCCAGGTCTGGCACGGCCTGGCCGAACAGCACACCGGCCAGTGAGCTCAATACCCAGCAGGCATACAGCGAACTGGCGACCCCGAGCCAGTACCACTGCGCCAGCGGTCGGTCGCCGTGCAGTAAGTAGAAGCGCTGGACCACGGCGAAGGTCTCGTCAGTCAGCCAGAACGCCAAGAGGATGCGCCAGCGCTGCGGCAGTTGGCCGACATGGGGCTGCAGGGTGGCGCTGTAGAGCACGTGGCGCAGGTTGACGATGAAGGTCGTCAGCAGAATCACCAGCAGGCTGGCGCCACTGCCGAGCAAACTGAGGACGACAAGCTGCGCCGAGCCGGCATACACCAGCGCCGACATGCCGAACGCCTGCCAGAGTGTCAGGCCGGCCGCCCCAGCCAGGGTGCCGAAGATCAGGCCAAACGGCAGAATGCCCACCGCCATGGCGAAACTGTCGCGGATACCGCGTGAATAAAGCTGCTTTCGGGTCATCGTGACTCTCCTTGTCCGCCCATCTTGCACCGGGCGGCAAAGGTCTGTCTTGAACGATCTTGCAGGTTTCTAGGATGCAGCCGGTGCCACTGATCGGGCGCTGCGATAGGCACCGGGCCCGACTCCATAGACCTTCTTGAATTGCCGGCTCAGATGGCTTTGATCGGCGAAACCCAGCTGCGTGGCGACGGCCAGCGGCAGGCAGCCTTCCTGCAGCAGGGCGCGGGCCTGGGCAATGCGCTGTTGCATCAGCCAGGTGTGCGGTGGCATGCCGGTAGCGCGGCGAAATACCCGGGCGAAGTGAAACGGCGACAGATTGACCGCTGCCGCCAGGGCTTCCAGCGAGGGCGGGGCGGCCAGTTGGCTGTGCATCAATTCCTTGGCCCGGGTAATGGCGCGATGTTCTCGTCCCGGTTGTCCGGGTGTCGCCACGGCGGCATGGCGTTGCAGTAGCGCAAGCATCATTTCGCGCCACAGGGTTTGTTGTTGCAAGGCGCTGGCCGGACTCTCCAGCAAGCGGTGCAAGTAGCTGAAACCACTGACCAGGTCCGGGTCGCGGTACAGCGTCGCGCCGAAGGCCGGCAGGTTGTGTGCGGGCAGTTCGAGTTCGGCCAGCAGGGTGTGGATCTGTTGGTTGTCGGGATAGAACGCACGGTACAGCCAGCCGTCTTCCGTGCCCTTGTTGCCGGTGTGCAGTTCGTCCGGGTTGATCACCACGAGGGTGCCGCTGGCGGCCAGGTGCTCGGCGCCGCGATACCGATAGCGCTGGGCGCCGGCCATGATCATGCCGATCACGAAGCCATCATGCACATGCGGGACGAAACGCTGCTCGATATAGCGAGCTGACAGCAGTTCGACGCCGGCCAGGGGGGCGGTTTGCCAGAAATGGATGGATTCGCCCGGAAGGTTTTGCACAGGCTTAACCGCGTCCCGCGAGGGTCAGCCACTGAGGGATGCGCCGCTCGAGGTAATAGCCGGGATTTCGCAATGTGCCATCAACGAAGCCGACGTGGCCGCCCTTGGGCTGCAGTTCGAAGTGAGTACAGGTAGACAGTTCGTGCGCCTCGGGCAGGCTGTGAGGGTAGACAAAGGGGTCATCGGCGGCCTGGATAATCAGGGTGGGCGTACGAATTTCGCCCAGGTAGTAACGGCTGGACGCTCGCCGATAGTAATCCTGCGCGTCGGCAAAGCCATGCAGGGGCGCAGTGACGCGGCCGTCGAAGTCCCAGAAGGTACGCATCTTGTCCAGCGAGCCGAGGCTGGCCAGGGTCGCCAGGCCTTCGTGGCGGCCGTCCTGGAGAAACTGACGCTGCTTGTTCTTGATGTAGGCCAACATCTCCCGCATGAAATGCGCCTGATAGACCCGGGAAAAGCCCTGGCCGATACGGTCGGCGCACTGGTCCAGGCGGAAGGGCACGGAAACCGCGACGGCTCCCTGCAACTGACTGTCGCCAGCGCTTTCCCCGAGGTGCTTGAGCAGCACATTGCCGCCCAGTGAATAGCCAACGGCATACAGCGGGGCCAGGGGTCGAACTGTGCGCAGATGTTTGATCGCGGCGGCCAGGTCTTCGCTGGCGCCGGAGTGATAGCTGCGTGGCAGCAGGTTGGGCTCACCGGAGCAACCGCGCCAATTCAGCGCCACGCTGGCCCAGCCCTGCGCGGACAAGGCACGCTGCAGACCCGCGACGTAAGGCGAATTGGAGGAACCGGTCAGACCGTGCAGCACCAGCACCAGTGGCGCTTCTGCACTGTGCGGACCATGCCAGTCGAAATCGAGAAAATCGCCGTCGTCGAGCCACAGGCGTTCACGTTGGCGCTCCAGGTGTGTGGTTTTGCGCCACAGAGGACCCCACAAAGTTTGCAGGTGCGGGTTGCCGAGGCCCAGGGCCGGGGTGAAAGACGTTACAGGTGTAGAAGGCTGTGGCACGACGATCTCGAGAGGGGCGGGTAAGCGGGTGGCAGAAAATCTAACTTGCCACAAACGGCTCGTCAGCGCGACACATGCTCTGGGTCGGTGGATCGACAGTCACCGACCGGGCGCTGTGGGCGGTCAGCACTATCATGGGCATCAGCCCGCTCAAGAGCAGCAGGACGCTGCAGTAGAAGTTCATGTATTGGGCATCCTTGGTGATTGACTTGAAACGCTGTCGATCACTGTCGCTCATGCCGCAACAAGGGGGGTGGTAGCTATTTAATACCGGGCGGGCGGAGGAACGGGCGATGCGCTTGCCCGTTCCTTCGGTGGCGTCAGACCAGGCGGTGCCACAGCGCGTAGTAGACCCGTCCGGATTTCTGTTCCCGGTGCAGGCGCCAGGTGCCCGGCAGGCCGAGAGTGGAAGGGGCGTTTTCGCTTTCGGTATAAATCCAGGCGTCATCCGCCAGCCACTGCCGTTCTTCCAGCAACGTGCACACCGCTGGCAGCAGGTTCTGGTTGAACGGAGGGTCGAGAAACACCAGGTCGTAGGCGGTGGCCGGCTGGGTTTCCAGGTAGCGCAGCGCGTCGGCGGTCTGCACCTGGCCCACGGTGCAGCGCAGGGTCCCCAGATGCTCCTTCAGGCTGGATACTGCCAGGCTGCTGGCGTCCAGCGCCTGCCCCATGGCTGCGCCACGGGACAAGGCTTCGAGAAACAGCGCACCGCTACCGGCGAAGGGGTCGAGTATTTTCGCCCCAGGCACGTAGGGCGCGAGCCAGTTGAACAGGGTCTCGCGCACGCGGTCCGGCGTCGGGCGCAGGCCCGGGGCGTCGGGGAAGCTCAGGCGACGGCTGCGCCATTCGCCGCCGATGATGCGCAGCTGGTTCACGCCGTTATGTACGTTGTGAACCGGTTTTTTTGGATTCGATGAACGGGCCATTAATGCTCCGGAACCCCGAGCGGCTGCTCGGAAGGTTTGTCAGTAGGGGCCGGTAACGGCTGTTGCGGCACGGTAGGGCCGACGGTGACGATCACCATCTTGTCCATGCTCAAGTGTTTGTTCATGGCTGCGGTGACTTGCTCGACCGTCAGGCTCTGGGATTGCTGCATGAAGTCTTCGAGGTAGCTCAATGGCAGATTATAGAAGCCCATCGCACCCAACTGACCAACAATATCGGCGTTGCTGGCGGTGGACAGCGGGAAGCTGCCGGCCAGTTCGCGCTTGGCGTCGTCGAGCTCCTTCTGGGTCGGACCGGTCTTGAGGTAGTCAGCCAGCACGTCCTGCACCAGTTTCAGGGTGCCTTCGCTCATTTCGGCGCGAGTCTGCAGGTTGATCATGAATGGACCGCGCGCCTGCATCGGCGAGAAGCCCGAATAGACACCGTAGGTCAGACCGCGTTTTTCCCTGACTTCGCTCATCAGGCGGGTGCCGAAACCACCGCCGCCGAGAATCTGGTTGCCCAGGGACAGGGCGGCGTAATCCGGATCGTCGCGGTCGATGCCCAATTGCGCGAGCATCAGGTTGGTCTGTTTGGCAGGGAACTCGACGCGGCTGGTTCCGGGCTTGGGCTCGGCCGGCTGAGCGATCTTCGGCAGCGCCGGGCCCTTGGGCAGCGCGCTGGAGACCTGGGCGGCAATCGCCTCGGCTTCGCTGCGCGACAGGTCGCCGACCAGCGCGATCACCACGTTGCCGGCGGCATAGGCCTTGGCGTGGAAGGCCTTGAGCTGCGCCAGGGTGATCGGCGGGATGCTCAGGGGATTGCCATCGCTGGCGTGGGCGTAAGGGTGCTGGCCATAAAGGCGGCGCATCAGCTCCAGGCTCGCGACTTTCGCCGAGTTCTGTTTCTGGTACTCGAAGCCGGCCAGCACCTGGTTCTTGATCCGCGCCAGTGAGTCGGCAGGAAAGGTCGGGTGGCCGACCACTTCGGCAAACAGCTTGAGGGCCGGCTCACGTTTGTCCACGGCACTGAGGCTGCGCAGTGAAGCAACGGCCATGTCTTTGTAGGCACCATTGCCGAAGTCTGCACCCAGGCCTTCAAAGCCCTGGGCGATCTGGCTGACGTCCTTGCCAGCAACGCCTTCGTTGAGCATGGCGTTGGTCAGCATGGCCAGGCCCGGGGCATTGCCGTCCTGGCTGCTGCCGGCGGCGAAAATCAGGCGCAGGTCGAACATCGGCAGCTCAGGGGCGGCGACGAACAGCACTTTCGCACCCTCGGCGGTGTTCCAGGTCTGCACATCGAGTTTGCGCCGGCTCGGAGCCTTGCCGTCGAGTTCGGCCAGCGATTGCAGTTTCTGGCTCGACTGGGCTTTGTCGATGGCTTCGCTGGCGACGGTTTCAGCGCTGCGCGAGAAATAGAAAGCGGCGGAGCCCGCCAGTGCGACAGCGACCAGGCTGATCAGCAGCAGGCGCGGTGGTTTACGCTCACTCATGAGACGTCTCCTGTGGCAGTACATGGGCGACGCTGAGACGTTCGCGTGTGAAGTACAGCTTGGCGGCATTCTGGATGTCTTGCGGGGTCACGCTTTCCAGCTCGGCGAGTTCGCTGTCCATCAGTTTCCACGACAGGCCGACGGTTTCCAGCTGGCCGATGGCGGTGGCCTGGCTGGTGATCGAATCACGCTCGTAGACCAGGCCGGCGATCACCTGGGCGCGGACACGCTCCAGTTCCTCGGCTGACGGCGCGGTGGTTTTCAATTGCTCCAGCAGCCTCCACAGGCCAGCTTCGGCTTGGGCCATGGTTTTCTGCTTCTGGGTATTGGGTGTGGCCGACAGGGTGAACAGCGAGTCGCCACGGGTGTAGGCGTCGTAACTCGACGAGCCACCGGACACCAGTTCTTCGCCGCGTTCCAGCTGGGTCGGAATGCGTCCGCTGTAGCCGCCGTCAAGCAGCGCCGAGATCAGGCGCAAGGCGTTGACCGAGCGTTTGTCTTCGGTGGTGGCAATGCTCGGTACGTTAAAGGCCAGCATCAGGGCCGGGAGCTGGGTCTGCACTTTCAGGGTGATCTGCCGTTCACCCGGCTCGGCCAGTTCCAGCGGAATCTTCGCCGGAGGTACTGCGCGGCGGGCTATCGGGCCGAAGTAGCGCTGGGACAGGGCCTTGACCTCGTCCGGGGTGACGTCGCCGACCACCACCAGGGTGGCATTGTTCGGCGCATACCAGGATTCGTACCACTGACGCAGTTCCTCGACCTTCATGCGGTCCAGGTCGGCCATCCAGCCGATGGTCGGCGTGTGGTAGCCGCTGGCCGGGTAGGCCATGGCCTTGAAGCGCTCGTAGGCTTTGGACATCGGCTTGTCGTCGGTGCGCAGGCGGCGTTCTTCCTTGATGACCTCGATCTCGCGGCTGAACTCGTCCGGTGGCAGGCGCAGGCTGGCCATGCGGTCGGCTTCCAGTTCGAAAGCGACACCCAGGCGATCACGGGCCAGTACCTGGTAGTAGGCGGTGAAGTCGTCGCTGGTGAAGGCGTTCTCTTCGGCACCGAGATCGCGCAGGATCAACGACGCTTCGCCGGGACCGACCTTCTCGCTGCCCTTGAACATCATGTGTTCCAGGGCGTGGGACAAACCGGTCTGGCCCGGGGTTTCGTAGCTGGAGCCGACCTTGTACCAAACCTGCGACACCACCACTGGCGCCCGATGATCCTCGCGCACGACGACCTTGAGGCCGTTGTCGAGGGTGAATTCATGGGTCGGTTGCGGGTCGGCAGCCATGGCTGCGAGGGGTAGGCAAACTGTGCTGAGCAGCAGGCCAGCGGCGCGGCGGGCTAGAGCATTCATTGGTTTTTTAACCTGTTGAGCTGCCCGCTTGGTCTTAGCGTCGGCGGGCGAGGAGGTGCTAGGATACTGATCCGTTTTACTGGCGGCCACGCCTATCAGGCCTTTGATCGCCTGACAGGTTGTATGGGTTTCCGGAAGAAGCTTTGAGTTTATTAGCTAAACTCTGCGTTTTCGCCGACGATGCCGTTCCAGTCCTTAGTGTTAGTCGACCTTTTGAGATGCCCGCGAGCATCTCGACAAATTATTGCGCGTGAACAAGCTGTGTGAATCGCAGTCTGTTCTGCATCGAATATTCAATTGCCGGGGCGCCATTGGCGCGCCGCTACTGTGAGATAGCCGTCCTCCATGTTTGGTTCCAACGACGACAAGAAGAACCCAGCTGCGGCTGGCGAGAAAAAAAGCCTGTTCGGATGGCTGCGTAAAAAACCGCAGCAAGCCGTCGTCGAACAGCCACAACCAGAACCCGAGATAGCCCCGCAGCCTTTAGTAGAAGCCGCGCCGGTGGTCGAGACGACTGCGCCGGTGGTGCTGCCCATCGCTGAGCCGGTTCTGCAGCCTGCAGTCGAGCCAGCGCCGGTACCTGCACCAAGCCCCGAGCCGTGGTTGACCCTGCCGGTGCCTGAAGAACCGGTGGCCCTGGTCGAAGATGAGCAGGCGCCGCACATCACGCCGCCGATTCCCGCGCCGACAGTGGTCCAGCAAGCCGTGGAACTGTTGGTGGCCGAGCCAAAGCCGGTCGCCGCAGTTGAAGTCGCGGAAACCGAAGAGCCCGATCTGCCGCAGCCGGTCATTGCCGCTTTCGTCGCCCCACCGGCTGTTTCGCAGCCGACGTCGGTTGCCGCCGCTCCCGCACCAGTTGCACCTGGCCCCGTTGCTTCGGCGCCAGTTGCTCCAGCACCTGTTGTGGCCGATCCGGTAGTCGCCGAGCCGGTGCGCAGCGAAGAAGCCAAGACCGGTTTCTTCGCCCGCCTCAAGCAAGGCCTGTCGAAGACCAGCGCCAGCATCGGCGAAGGCATGGCCAGCCTGTTTCTGGGCAAGAAAATCATTGATGACGAGTTGCTCGAAGACATCGAAACCCGCCTGCTGACCGCTGACGTCGGGGTTGAAGCGACTTCGGTGATCATCCAGCGCCTGACCCAGAAGGTCGCCCGCAAGGAGTTGGCTGACGCCGACGCCCTGTACAAATCCCTGCAGGCTGAATTGGCGGCGATGCTCAAGCCGGTCGAGCAGCCGTTGAAAATCAACGCGCAGAACAAGCCGTTCGTGATCCTGGTGGTAGGCGTCAACGGCGCTGGCAAGACCACCACCATCGGCAAGCTGGCGAAGAAGCTGCAGCTCGAAGGCAAGAAAGTCATGCTCGCGGCGGGTGATACCTTCCGTGCGGCGGCTGTCGAGCAACTGCAGGTCTGGGGCGAGCGGAACAACATTGCGGTGATCGCCCAGCACACCGGTGCCGACTCGGCGTCGGTGATCTTCGACGCCGTGCAGGCGGCCAAGGCACGGAATATCGACGTGCTGATCGCTGATACCGCCGGTCGCCTGCACACCAAAGACAACCTGATGGAAGAATTGAAGAAGGTTCGCCGGGTGATTGGCAAGCTCGATGCCGAAGCACCGCACGAAGTGTTGCTGGTGCTCGATGCCGGTACCGGGCAGAACGCGATCAACCAGGCCAAGCAATTCAATCAGACGGTAGCGCTGACCGGCCTGGCCCTGACCAAGCTCGACGGCACCGCCAAGGGTGGGGTGATTTTTGCCCTGGCCAAGCAGTTCGGCCTGCCGATTCGCTACATCGGTGTCGGTGAAGGCATCGATGACTTGCGCACCTTTGAAGCAGAACCCTTTGTCCAGGCATTGTTTGCCGAGCGGGAGCGTGCATGATTCGTTTCGAACAGGTCGGCAAGCGTTATCCGAATGGTCACGTCGGCTTGCATGAGCTGAGCTTTCGAGTCCGCCGCGGCGAGTTCCTGTTTGTCACCGGCCATTCCGGTGCTGGTAAAAGCACCCTGCTGCGTCTGTTGCTGGCGATGGAGCGTCCGACCACTGGCAAATTGCTCCTGGCCGGGCAGGACCTGGCGACCATCAGCAATGCCCAGATCCCGTTCCTGCGCCGGCAGATTGGGGTGGTGTTCCAGAATCACCAGTTGCTGTTTGACCGCACAGTGTTCAACAACGTCGCCTTGCCGCTGCAGATCCTCGGCCTGTCCAAGGTCGAGATCGCCAAGCGCGTGGATTCGGCCCTGGATCGGGTCGCGCTGTCGGACAAGAGCGACCTGTACCCCGGCGACCTATCCACCGGCCAGCAACAGCGTGTGGGCATCGCCCGCGCCATCGTCCACCGTCCGGCCCTGCTGTTGGCGGACGAGCCCACCGGTAACCTCGACCCGCGCTTGGCGGCAGAGATCATGGGGGTTTTCGAAGACATCAACCGCTTGGGTACCAGCGTGCTGATTGCCAGTCACGACCTGGCGCTGATCGCGCGCATGCGCCATCGCATGTTGACCCTGCAGCGCGGCCGATTGATTGGCGACGGGGAGGCCGGAGCATGAGTGCCACACGCAGTCCAAAGGTTTCCGAGCGCGTAGCCCCCAAGGCTGCCGATCCGCAACCGCAGAAGAAAAAACACGACGAAGATGATGGTCCGGATTTCGGCACCCTATTGCGGGCCTGGATCGAAAGCCACCGCGCCAGCCTGCTCGACAGCCTGCGCCGGCTTGGCAAGCAGCCGATCGGCAGTTTCTTTACCTGCCTGGTCATGGCCGTGGCCCTGAGCTTGCCGATGGGGCTGTCACTTCTGCTAAGTAACGTCGAACGCCTGGGCGGCTCCTGGCAGCGTGCGGCGCAGATTTCCCTGTACCTGCAACTGGATGCCAGCGCCGGTGAAGGCGAGCAACTGCGCGAACAGATCAAGGCGCTGCCCGGGGTGGCGGATGCCGAGTACATCAGCCGCGATCAGGCGCTGGAAGAGTTCCAGCAGCAGTCGGGCCTGGGTGAGGCGCTCAAGGAGTTGCCGGAAAACCCGCTGCCGGGCGTCGTTCTGGTGACCCCGAAAGAAGTCGACAAGGCGACCCTCGAGGCCTTGCGCCAAAGACTTGCCGAGATGCCGAAGGTGCAGCAGGCGCAACTGGACCTGGTTTGGGTCGAGCGACTGGCGGCGATTCTCAAGCTGGGCGACCGGTTTGTCTTCGGTCTGACGGTGTTGCTGGTTTCTGCATTACTTTTGGTGATAGGCAATACCATTCGTCTTCATATTGAAAACCGCCGCACAGAGATAGAAGTGATTAAACTCGTCGGCGGCACAGACAGCTATGTGCGTAGGCCCTTTCTCTATATGGGCGCGCTTTATGGCTTCGGTGCGGGGATTTTTTCCTGGGGCGTCCTGGCGTTCGGCCTGAACTGGCTGAATGACGCGGTGGTCGGCCTTGCCGGCTTGTACGGCAGTAACTTCTCGCTGGCCGGCGTGCCGGTAGCCGATGGTCTGTCGCTCTTGCTAGGCGCGGTGTTGTTGGGTTATATCGGTGCGTGGATTGCGGTGGCACGCCATTTGAGAGAGCTTGCACCGAAGTAAATCGTATTTTTTGCTTGTATGTCCTTTCAGCGTGTAGGGGAACTTGTTCTTCGGTTTCCGGTCAATTTTCGCAGTGCTGAACTGCACGAGTTATGTGAGTCGGAGGTTTTTTCGTATGACCACTTCTTTGCAACCTGCTTATGCCCTGGTTCCTGGTGCAAACCTGGAAGCCTATGTGCACACGGTGAACAGCATTCCACTGCTGACGCCAGAGCAGGAGCGTGAACTGGCCGAGAGTCTCTACTATGAGCAGGATCTTGAGGCGGCTCGGCAGATGGTGCTCGCCCACCTGCGTTTTGTTGTACATATCGCCCGTAGCTACAGTGGCTACGGCCTGGCCCAGGCTGACCTGATCCAGGAAGGCAACGTCGGCCTGATGAAAGCGGTGAAACGCTTCAATCCGGAAATGGGTGTGCGCCTGGTGTCTTTTGCCGTGCACTGGATCAAGGCGGAAATCCACGAATTCATCCTGCGCAACTGGCGTATTGTGAAAGTCGCGACCACCAAGGCCCAGCGCAAGCTGTTCTTCAACCTGCGCAGCCAGAAAAAACGCTTGGCGTGGCTGAACAACGAAGAAGTCCATCGTGTGGCTGAAAGCCTCGGCGTAGAGCCGCGGGAAGTCCGCGAGATGGAAAGCCGCCTGACCGGCCACGACATGGCCTTTGACCCGGCCGCCGAAGCGGACGACGACAGTGCCTTCCAGTCTCCAGCCAACTACCTGGAAGATCACCGCTACGACCCGGCCCGCCAGCTGGAAGACGCTGACTGGAGCGACAACTCCACCAGCAACCTGCACGAGGCGCTGGACGTCCTGGACGAGCGCAGCCGCGACATCCTCTACCAGCGTTGGCTGGCAGAAGAAAAAGCCACGCTGCACGACCTGGCGCAGAAGTACAACGTCTCGGCCGAGCGGATTCGCCAGCTTGAGAAGAGCGCGATGAACAAGCTGAAACTGTCGATTGCGGCGTAAGCTGAAAGCCGGCAACAAAAAAAGCCCCGACTCGCAAGAGCCGGGGCTTTTTTGTGGATCTTCTCCCACCCTGTGGAAGCGGGAACGGGGTTTATTCCGCCCAAGGCGCCCGACGCGAGTCATTCAGGCCAATCAGGTAGCTATCTCCGCCCAACTGGCGCATTTGTTGGCGAATCCAGCCGGCACGGCGTTGCACGTAGGCGGTCGGATGGCTGGCGCTCCACACCCGTGGATTGGGCAGTACCGCCGCCAGCAGGCTGGCCTGTTGGGGACTGAGATTTTTCGCGCTGACGCCGAAATGGTGGCGGGCGGCGGCTTCGGCGCCGAACACGCCGTCATCCCACTCAACGCTGTTGAGATACACCTCGAGAATCCGCTGCTTCGGCCAGAGCACCTCGATCAGCCCGGTGAACCAGGCTTCCAGGCCCTTGCGCAGCCAACTGCGGCCGGACCACAGGAACAGATTCTTCGACACCTGCTGACTCAAGGTGCTGGCGCCGCGCACCGAGCCGCCCAATTCGTTATGGGCCAGGGCTGCGCGGATCGCGCCGATGTCGAAGCCCCAATGCTCAGGGAATTTCTGATCTTCGCCGGCAATCACCGCGACTTTCAGGTCATCGGAGATGTCCTCCCACGGCGTCCAGTCGCGTTGCAGGTCGATGGGCTCGCCGTCGATCCAGGATTCGATCTTGCGTTCGACCATCAGTGTCGTGCCCGGTGGCGGGACGAAGCGAAAAATCAGCACCAACACCACGCTGCCAGCCGCGAACCAGAGCAGGGCCTTGGTGAAACGTCGAAAAAATATACGCAGCATAGAGATGGCTTGGCCGAACCCGTCGAGCGGGCCATTATACAGACCCTGTTGATCGAGTCTGACTGGAGTTCTTCATGCTGCGTGGCTTTCTGATGCTGGCTGCTTTCTTCGGTTTCACCGGCGTTGCCCTGGGGGCCTTCGCCGCCCATGGCTTGAAGAGCCGCCTGACCCCTGAGTACCTGGCCATTTTCCACACCGGCGTCACCTATCAGTTAGTGCATGCGCTGGCATTGTTTGGCGTCGCGCTGCTGGCCACTCAGATGCAGGGTCGGTTGGTGGCCTGGGCCGGTATTTCGTTCAGCATCGGTATCCTGCTGTTCTCCGGCAGCCTGTACCTGCTGACCACCATCGGCATCGGCAAGCTTGGCATCATCACCCCGTTCGGTGGCCTGGCTTTCCTGATTGGCTGGCTGTGCCTGGGACTCGCCGCCTGGCGCCTGCAGGCGACCGCCTGACGCTTGTTACTGACCTTTAGGTCATGATCGGGCTAGAATGCTGGCCCCTAAAAATGATGGCGGCATTCGGCATGCGCATTCAGTTGAACGGCGAATCCCTTGAACTGCCCGACGGCGAGACCGTTGCGGGCCTACTGGTCCGTCTGGACCTGACCGGACGCCGTGTCGCGGTCGAGCGCAATCTGGACATCGTCCCGCGCAGCCAGCATGCAGACACCACCCTCACCGAAGGCGATTCGGTAGAAGTGGTGCACGCCATCGGCGGCGGCTGATCGTCCATCGCGACAGCCGCGCCCTACACGCATTGTGCAAGAACCTCACCCCCACAGAGGATTTCCGATGAGCAACGTTCGCAGCGACAAGCCCTTCGTCCTGGCCGGTCGTACGTACCAGTCGCGTTTGCTGGTAGGTACCGGCAAGTACCGTGACATGCAAGAAACCCGTTCGGCCATCGAAGCCTCGGGTGCCGAGATCGTCACCTTCGCCGTGCGCCGCACCAACCTCGGGCAGATCGAGGGCGAGCCGAACTTGCTCGAAGTGCTGTCGCCGGATCGCTACACCTTCCTGCCGAACACCGCCGGTTGCTACGACGCGATCGAGGCCGTGCGCACCTGCCGCCTGGCCCGTGAGCTGCTCGACGGCCATAACCTGGTGAAGCTGGAAGTGCTGGCGGACCAGAAAACCCTGTTCCCCAACGTGATCGAAACCCTCAAGGCCGCCGAAACCCTGGTCAAGGAAGGCTTCGACGTGATGGTCTACACCAGCGACGACCCTATTATCGCCCGGCAACTGGCGGAAATCGGCTGCATCGCGGTCATGCCACTGGCCGGCCTGATCGGCTCGGGCCTGGGTATCTGCAACCCGTACAACCTGCAGATCATCCTTGAAGAGGCGAAGATCCCGGTGTTGGTGGATGCGGGTGTGGGCACGGCTTCCGATGCCACCATCGCCATGGAACTGGGCTGCGACGCGGTGCTGATGAACTCGGCCCTCGCCCATGCACAGCAACCGATCATGATGGCCGAAGCCATGAAACACGCGATTGTTGCCGGTCGCCTGGCGTACCTGGCCGGACGCATGCCGAAAAAACTCTATGCCAGCGCCTCCTCGCCGCTGGATGGTCTGATCAAGTAAGAGCCATTGATGACTGAATCGAACGACACGCCTATCCAGACGGAAGAAGGCGAAGAGCGCCAACACCGCCGCATCAAGAGTTTCGTGATGCGCGCCGGGCGCATGACCGAAGGCCAGCAAAAGGGCCTGGAGCAGGGCACCCCGCTGTTCGTCCTGCCACTGGCCGACGCGCCGGTAGACTTCGACCAGGTGTTTGGCCGCTCGGCGCCACGCTCGCTGGAAATCGGTTTCGGCATGGGCCATTCGTTGCTGGAAATGGCCGCGGCTGCGCCTGAGCAGGACTTCATCGGTGTCGAAGTGCACCGTCCGGGTGTCGGTGCGCTGCTCAATGGCGTGCTGACCCAGGGCCTGACCAACCTGCGCGTCTACGATTGCGATGCGATCGAGGTGCTCAATCGTTGCGTGGCCGACAACAGCCTGGATCGCCTGATGCTGTTTTTCCCGGATCCGTGGCACAAGAGCCGCCACCACAAGCGCCGCATTGTTCAGGCCTCGTTCGCCGAGCTGGTGCGCAGCAAGTTGAAGGTCGGCGGTGTGCTGCACATGGCCACTGACTGGGAGCCGTACGCCGAGTACATGCTGGAAGTAATGAACGTCGCCCCTGGTTATCGCAACCTGGCTGAAGACGGCAAGTGCGTGCCGCGCCCGGCCGAACGCCCGATCACCAAGTTCGAACGCCGTGGTGAGCGGCTTGGGCATGGGGTGTGGGATTTGAAGTTCGAAAAACAGTCTTAAGCTGAGCACTGCAAAAACTGTGGGAGCGAGCCTGCTCGCTCCCACATTTGATTTAGGGCATGGTCGAGATCACCGCCGATCCGCCACCACCCCAATCAACACCAGCACCACCAACAACACCGGCGCCAGGCTGTAGTTGTTGAACTGGCTCAGGCCCTTGACGATCCACGGGGTGGCGTAGAGCAGGGCGGCGCCGCTGCCGATCACGCACAGCAACGACATCATCGGCACGCGCAAGGCTCCGGCGATGTTGCCCAAGCGCTGTTCGATCCAGCCTTTAAAGTCCGCGCCAAACAGCACCAGCAAACAACCCACCAGCGCCAAAGAGATTTCCGACAGGTTGCTGCGACTCCAGCGCGAGACAGTGGCGAGCAGGTCGAGTACCAAATCCATTCGTTTTCCCTTAGGTCTGAGATCAGATCAGAAAATTCTGCAGCAGGTCATTGAGGAACAGCTGTCCGCGCTCGGTAGCCGCCAGACGTGATGGTTCGACCCGCAACAAGCCACTTTGTTCGGCGTCGCGACGGCCTTCGGCAAGGCTGTCCAGGGGCATGCCGGTGCGCTCCGGGTACAGCCTGGCCTCGACCCCGTCCGTCAGACGCAGGGCGTTCATCAAAAACTCGAACGGCATTTCCTCGTCACCCAGGGCCTTTTCGCCAGCCTTGAAGCTTTTCGCCGGGTTCAGGTAGTCCTTGGGCAGGCGGGTCTTCCAGGTGCGAAGGATGCGTCCGTCCGGGTGACTGAGCTTGCCATGGGCGCCGGCGCCAATGCCGATAAAGTCACCAAAACTCCAGTAATTGAGGTTATGCCGCGCTGCCCGGTCGGGCTGGGCGTAGGCCGAGACTTCGTATTGGGCGTAACCGTGTTCGGCCAACAGCGCTTGCCCGGCTTCCTGAATGTCCCAAAGTGTGTCGTCTTCCGGCAGGGTTGGCGGCTGGTTCCAGAACACCGTGTTGGGTTCCAGGGTCAGTTGATACCAGGACAAATGAGTCGGCTTCAGCGCGATAGCTTGGCGCAGGTCGTCCAGGGCGTCTTCCAGGGACTGGTCAGGCAGGCCGTGCATCAGGTCCAGATTGAAGTTGTCGAACCCGGCCTGGCGCGCCATACCGGCGGCGCGGATGGCCTCGTCGCCATTGTGGATGCGTCCCAGGGCCTTGAGTTTTTCCTGCTGGAAGCTCTGGATGCCGATCGACAAACGATTGATTCCCAGGGCGCGGTAAGCGACGAACTTCTCTTGCTCGAAAGTGCCCGGATTGGCTTCCAGGGTGATTTCGATGTCGCTGGCGAACGGGATGCGCTGTTCCACGCCCTTGAGCAGGCGACCCAGTGCGGGGGCGCTGAACAGGCTGGGGGTGCCACCGCCGAAGAAGATCGAGCTTAGCTCCCGGCCGTACACCGCGTGCAGGTCCTGGTCGAGGTCAGCAAGCAGGGCGTCGACATACTCCTCCTCCGGCAGCTCTGGGCTGGCGGTGTGGGAGTTGAAGTCGCAATACGGGCATTTGCGTACGCACCACGGGATGTGGATGTACAGCGCCAGGGGCGGCAGCGATGGCAACGAGCCCCGGGACGAAGGTGCGGCGCCACCGAAAATCAGCGGCGACGCGGGAGAGTCGTGGGTCATTTCAGGCCCAGACGCTGGCGCAGCAGAACCATTGCGCGGGCGCGGTGGCTGATCTGGTTTTTGTCGGCCGGACTCAGTTCGGCGCTCGAGCAGTTACGCTCCGGTACCCAGAACAGCGGATCGTAGCCAAAGCCGTGCTCGCCGCTGGCCTGGGTCAGCATACGGCCGTGCCACAGGCCTTCGCAGAGAATCGGCAGCGGGTCGTCAGCGTGTCGTACCAGTGCCAGCACGCAGACGAACTGGGCGCCACGCTCGGCCTCCGGGACGTCCTTGAGCACGTCGAGCAGCTTGGCGTTGTTCGCCGCATCGCCCTGGCCATCGGCATAACGTGCCGAGTAGATGCCCGGGGCGCCGCCAAGGAAGTCCACCGCCAGACCCGAGTCGTCGGCCAACGCCGGCAAACCGGAGATGCGCGCGGCATTGCGCGCCTTGAGGATGGCGTTCTCGACGAACGACAGGCCGGTTTCTTCAGGCTCGACCTGGCTGAACTCGCCGATCGAGCGCAGTTGCACCGAGTCGCCGAGCATGGCCTGGAGTTCCTTGAGTTTGCCGGCGTTATGGCTGGCCAATACGAGTTGCGGGAAATTGATCATTCGCCGGGAAAGAGCTCTTGGTTGAAATTGATGGTGTTGATCGCGTCACCGGTCTGCACCTTGATCTCGAAGGTGCGGGTCTCCTGCTGTTCAACCGGATATTGGGCAATGTAGTAGATCGCCCCTTGCTCAGTGATCTGCTTGAAGTTCAGCGGTACGCTTTTGCTGGTCAGGTCCTTGACGCTGCCGCTGACATTGGCGACCTGTGGCTTACCGGCCTTGAGCACCGAGACGTTGATCACGCCCTGGTTCTTGCTTCGGATCAGCTCGGCCGCCTTGGCAATATCCGGCTGGATGTACGTCGAATTAAAGGTGTTGTAGTGCACCGTGACGTCGCCGAAGGTTTCCTGGCGTTCGCCCTTGATCACATCGGCGGCCATGGCACCGATGCTCAGGCAGGCCGTTAAGACAAACAGCGCAAGACGACTCATGATCGTTCTCCTCGAATAACAGGGTTAAACCGCTACCTGGTGATCCTGAAGGCCAGGACTGCTGACCCGGTAGATGCCAATCTCACCTAATAGATTAGGCCATAGCTTACTGGCCCACCCGTGGCGGTGTTGTTGATCGACAGCAAGTCTATCGATGACCTTGGCTTGCCGTTCGCTGCATAGCGCTTCGAAATCCTCGAAGGTGCAGAAGTGAATGTTCGGCGTGTTGTACCAGGTGTAGGGCAGGAACTCCGACACCGGCATCCGGCCCTTGCTGGCCAAGTACCAGCGGCAGCGCCAGTGACCGAAGTTGGGGAAGGTGATGATGCACTGGCGCCCGACCCGCAGCATTTCGTCGAGGATCTTGTCAGGGTAATGCACGGCCTGCAGGGCCTGGGTCATGACCACGATGTCGAAGCTGTTGCTGGCAAAGTTGCCCAGGCCCTTGTCCAGGTCCTGCTCGATGACGTTGATGCCCTTGGCCACGCACTCGGCGATGTTGTCCGGGTCATTCTCCAGGCCGTAGCCGGTGACTTGCTTGTGGTCGCGCAGCCAGGTCAGCAGCTCGCCATCGCCGCAACCGAGGTCGAGCACGCGGCTGCCGGCGGGGATCCATTCCTGGATGATTTCCAGATCAGCTCTCATGGCTTTCTCACACCGTAATCCGCTTCATGTAATTGCTGAACGCCTGCAGGTAGCGCGGGATCGGAATCAGGAAGGCGTCGTGGCCTTGCGGAGCGTCGATCTCGAGGTAGCACACGTCTTTTTGAGCCGCCATAAGCGCGTCCACCAGCTCGCGCGAACGCGCCGGGGAGAAGCGCCAGTCAGTGGTGAACGACATCACGCAGAACTTGGCCTTGGCGCCGGCAAAGGTTTTCGCCAGGTTATCGTCGAAGTTCGCCGCTGGATCGAAGTAATCCAGTGCCTTGGTCATCAGCAGGTAAGTGTTGGCGTCGAAACGCCCGGAGAACTCCTCGCCCTGATAACGCAGGTAGCTCTCGACCTGGAACTCGACGCTGTGGAAGTCGTAGTTGAGCTTTTCGCTCTTGAGGCCACGGCCGAATTTCTCACCCATCGAATCGTCCGACAGGTAAGTGATGTGTCCGACCATGCGCGCCAGCATCAGGCCACGCTTGGGAATGACCCCGGCCTCCTGGAACGAGCCGCCATGGAACTCCGGATCGGTCAGGATCGCCTGGCGTGCCACTTCGTTGAAGGCGATGTTCTGCGCCGACAGCTTGGGAGCCGAGGCAATGGCCAGACAATGGCGGATGCGATCCGGGTAGGTGATGCTCCATTGCATGGCCTGCATGCCGCCAAGGCTGCCACCGATCACCGCGGCCCACTGCTGGATGCCGAGGCGCTCGGCCAGGCGCGCCTGACTGTGGACCCAGTCTTCGACGGTCAATACCGGGAACTCGGCGCCAAACGGCTTGCCGGTCTCCGGGTTGATGCTGCTGGGGCCGGTCGAACCATTGCAGCCGCCGAGGTTGTTCAGGCTGACCACGAAGAAGCGATTGGTATCGATCGGCTTGCCGGGGCCGATGCAGCTGTCCCACCAACCCGGTTTGCGATCGTCGGGGCTGTGGTAACCGGCCGCGTGGTGGTGACCGGACAGGGCGTGGCAGATCAGCACGGCGTTGCTCGCCGTGGCGTTCAGCGTGCCGTAGGTTTCGTAGATCAGGTCATAGGCTGACAGGGAGCGGCCGCAGGCAAGGGCCAGGGGCTCGCTGAAGTGCGCCACTTGGGGCGTCACCAGACCAACAGAATCGGCGGGAAAGGCAGTTGGCATCGACCCTGCTCTCGTTGAAATGAGGCGTAAGTCTAAAGACCGCTGTGGCTAGCGGCAAGCGAAGGGCGGGGGGGATTTTGTGCAGTTGGATTGGGGGTGTTGCCTTCGCGAGCAGGCGCGCTCCTACAAGTACGATATATACCTGTAGAAGCGAGCCTGCTCGCGAGAGGGCAGACGCGGTCTATCAGATCAACAGACGCAGGATCTCCGGCATCATGGTCATCGCCGCAAGGTTGTTGATCACCAGCATGTCGATCAACTTCAGCACCATGAACGCCAGGATCGGCGAAATATCCAGGCCGCCGAGGTTCGGCAGGATCTTGCGGAACGGCGCCAGGGCTGGCTCGCAGATCTGATTGACCAATTCCGCGCCCGGGTTGTGGCTGCCCGGTGCGACCCACGACAGGATCACGCTGATGATCAGGGCGTAGAAGAAGATGTTCAGGAACAGCGCCGTGACTCCGATGATCGACCAGATCAGCAGTTGCAGCGGGTTACCGGTAGTGCCGTAGGTCAGCAGCAGGGTCAGGGCCATCAACGCCAACTGCACCAGAATCGCCAGTACCAGCGACGACAGGTCGAGGCCAAATAGGCTCGGGATGACCCGGCGCAGCGGCTTGAGCAGCGGCTGGGTGGCCTTGACCGCGAATTGGCACAGCGGGTTGTAGAAATTCGCCCGCACCAGTTGCAGGACGAAGCGCAGCAGGACGATCAGCAGGTAGAGGCTGCCAAGGGTTTGCAGCACATAGACCGCTGCAGTGTTCAATCCAATCATGTATGGCTCCTTTATTGACCCAATTGCTCAGCCATCTCGGCCGAGCGGTGTGCGGCGGCACCCAGTGCTTTTTCCACCAGGGCTTCGAAGCCGTCGGCCTGGAAGGACTTGATCGCCGCTTCAGTAGTGCCGGCAGGCGAGGTGACACGGCGGCGCAGTTCGGCGGCGTCGACGTCGCTGGCAACGGCCATGTGTGCCGCACCGAGGGCAGTTTGCAGGGTCAGTTGCGCTGCGGTTTCACGCGGCAGGCCGAGCTTTTCTCCGGCTGCGGTCATGGCTTCGATCAGCAGGAAGAAGTACGCCGGACCACTGCCGGAAACGGCGGTGACGGCATCCAGTTGCTGTTCTTCGTCGAGCCACAGGGCGATGCCCACAGCTGACAGCAGTTCCTCGGCCTGCTGGCGTTGCTCGGCGCTGACCTGGGCGGTGGCGTACAGGCCGCTCACACCCTGACGCAGCAGTGCCGGGGTGTTGGGCATGCAGCGCACGATGGGTTGCGCGCCCAGCCAGTTGTTCATGCTGGCGCAGGTGATGCCAGCGGCAATCGAAACCACCAATTGGCCCGGCTGCAGGTGCGGGCGAATCGCCTCGCAGACCACTTTCATCGCCTGCGGCTTGACCGCCAGGACCACCACATCGGCGCCCTGGATGGCGTCGGCGTTATCGGCGAACACTTCAATGCCGTGCTCGGCGCTGACTCGTGCACGGGTCTCGGCGCCTGGGTCACTGGCGCGGATCTGCGCGGCTTCAAGGCCCTTGGCCCGCAGGCCGCCGATCAGGCTGGCAGCCATGTTTCCGGCACCGATAAAGGCAATACGCGTCTTGCTCATGTCAGGTCCTTATTAAGTAGATATCAGCCAGGGTTGATGGCTGGCCATGTATTTAGGGGTAGTTGCGGGCACCGAACAGGGCCGTACCGATACGTACCCAGGTCGCGCCCTGGGCAATGGCCGACTCGAGGTCGTGGCTCATGCCCATGGACAGTGTGTCGAGCGGCAGCTTGAGGCTGGCCTGCAGGCTCTGGTTCAGCTCGCGCACGGCGGCAAACGCAGCGTCCTGTTCGGCGCGATCGTCGGTGGGCTCGGGGATCGCCATCAAACCGCGCAACACCAGGCGCGGCAGGGCGCTGATGGCGCTGGCCAGGGCCGGCAGGTCGGCGGGGGTGCAGCCGGACTTGCTGGCCTCGCCACTGACGTTGACCTGGATGCAGATGTTCAGCGGCGGCAGATCGGCAGGGCGTTGTTCGGACAGGCGCTGAGCGATTTTCAAGCGATCCACGGAGTGCACCCAAGCGAAGTGCTCGGCGATAGCACGCGTCTTGTTCGATTGAATGGGGCCGATGAAGTGCCAACTCAAGGGCAGATCGGTCAACTCGAGCTGCTTGCCGAGGGCTTCCTGCAGGTAGTTCTCGCCGAAATCCCGGACCCCGGCAGCAAAGGCTTCACGCACGGCCTCGGCTGGTTTGGTCTTGCTCACGGCGAGCAGTTGGACACTGTCTGCGGCGCGCTGGCTGGCCTGTTCGGCCGCACGGATGCGCGCGGCTACCTGTGAGATGTTGTCTGCTATCGTGGACATTCAAGGGACGCCGGCAGTCTGAGGTTCGCGGCATTCTACTGGAATTGAGGGGTGCGATGGATATCACTGAGCTACTGGCCTTCAGCGTCAAACAAGGCGCTTCGGACTTGCACCTGTCCACCGGCTTGCCACCGATGATCCGGGTCGACGGTGACGTGCGACGGATCAACCTTCCGGCGCAGGACGCCAGCCAGGTCAATGCGTTTATCCACCGCGTCATGAACGATCAGCAGCGGACGCAGTTCGCCCAGGCCCTGGAACTGGATTTTTCCTTCGAGACAGCAGGTATTGCCCGTTTTCGGGTCAATGCCTTCCAACAGCATCGTGGGCCAGGTGCGGTATTTCGCACCGTCGCCAGCAAAGTGCCGAGCCTGGCGGACTTGGGTCTGGCGGATGTGTTTCGGCGTATTGCCGAGACTTCGCGGGGCCTGGTGCTGGTGACCGGGCCGACCGGTTGCGGCAAGTCGACGACTCTGGCGGCGATGGTCGATCACCTCAACAGTCACCGGCACCAGCACATCCTGACCATTGAGGACCCCATCGAGTTTATCCACGAGCCGCGCAAATGCCTGATCAATCAGCGTGAAGTGCAGCGCGACACCCACAGCTTCGCCACGGCGCTGCGCTCGGCCCTGCGTGAAGACCCGGATGTGATTCTGGTGGGGGAGTTGCGTGACCTGGAGAGCATTCGCCTGGCAATGACTGCGGCCGAGACCGGGCATCTGGTATTTGCCACCTTGCATACGGGGTCGGCAGCGAAAACCGTTGACCGGATCGTGGACGTCTTCCCCGGCGATGAGAAAGCCATGGCCCGCTCAATGCTCGCCGAGTCATTGCAGGCGGTGGTGTCCCAGGTGCTGGTGAAGAAGGTCGGCGGCGGTCGGGTCGCGGCGCACGAGATCATGCTGGGCACGCCGGCGATCCGTAATTTGATTCGCGAGGACAAGGTGGCGCAGATATATTCGTCGATCCAGACCGGCGGGGCGCTGGGCATGCAGACTCTGGACATGAGCCTGAAGTCGTTGCTCGGCAAAGGCTTGATCAGCCGTGAGCATGCGCGCGAACACGCGCGTTCGATGGAGGGATTCTGAAGGAGCGCGAGGGAGCAGGCTCCCTCGGTACGGCGGTGTCAGCTCAGCGCTGAACGATGCGCATGGTGTTCGGTTCTTTCGGCAGGACACGCTTGGCGACGACGTAGTTCTTTTCCCAGTACGGCTTTTTCAGGGTGTCGATGGTCACCGACTTGCCACGCCGTGGGGCGTGGATGAAACGGTCGTTACCCAGGTAGATGGCAACGTGATTCACCCGGCGGCTCTTGATGTTGAAGAAAATCAGGTCGCCGGGCTTGAGGTCCTTGCGATCGACTTTCACGCCGTGGCCCGCGGCCATGGCGTTGGAGGTGCGCGGCAGATCAACGGCGGCAACGTCGTTGAAGGCGTATTTCACCAGGCCGCTGCAATCAAAGCCTTTACTTGGGCTGCTGCCACCCCAACGATAAGGGGTGCCGAGCACATTCACCGCACGGCTCAGGACTTCGCTGCTCTGCTTGGCGGCCATCGGTGGTACCAGCGAGCTGTTGTTCTTGCTCAATACCGGGGTTTTTACGGCATGTTTGTTTTTGCTGGTAGCGGCAGAAACATGAGATTTAGGGGTGTAACCATTAACGTTCGGAAGACGTTGCTCACGATTGGTGGCGTGGGCGGCCAGTGGCAATAAAAGGCAAATGGTTAGCCATGTCTTGAAAAATGGACGCATTAGGCAGGGCTCTATATGGGGAAGCGCGCAACTTTATAACAGCTTTTTTGTCCTTTTCGGGGCCGTTGGTCGATTCCGGCAAGGATGAAAAAGCCCTCGGGCTGCGGCAAATTGGCTCGATTGTCAGACAGAAGTCAGGCGGTACGGGGCTTTGCGGGAAGTGTCGGACGATTGAACCACTTGTCGGCACGACACAAAAAAGTCACACAAGTCACAAAAATATTTATCTATCGAAGCAAATGAGGGAACCCATGAACACCTATCGGCAGGATGTTTCACCCCAGGACACTCACAGCAAGGTGATTGGCTACCTGCTGTGGATTTTCGGATTTACCGGTGCCCACCGCTTCTATTACGGCAAACCGGTGACCGGGACGATCTGGTTTTTTACCTTCGGCTTGCTGGGCATTGGCTGGTTGATCGACCTGTTCCTGATCCCGGCCATGGACCGGGAGGCGGACCTGCGTTTTACCGCTGGGCCAATTGAATACAACGTGGCCTGGATTCTGCTGACATTCCTCGGAGTGTTCGGCCTGCACCGGATGTACCAGGGCAAATGGATCAGCGGCTTGCTGTACCTGGTGACCGGCGGGCTGTTCTTTATGGGAGTGCTGTATGACTTCTGGACATTGAATGACCAGGTTTCGGTGCGTAATGCGCAGAAACGGGGTGCCTTTCAGTAAATGGCAGTCAGGTTCATTTGTAGGAGCTGGCTCCCGCTTGCGGCAAGCCAGCTCCTGCAGGTAACAGCTTTACGCCTGGTGACTGATCCGCCCATCCACCAGGGTGTAGCGCACCACGCCCGGCAGGCTGTGGCCGAGGAATGGGCAGTTTTCACCCTTCGACAGCCAGTTCTCACCGACCACGGTTGAGGCATTCGGGTCGAACACCACCAGGTCGGCCGGGGCGCCCACTGCCAGTTTGCCCGCTGGCAGGCGCAGGGCGTCAGCAGGACCAGCGCCGAGGCGTGCAAGCAGGGTCGGCAGATCGAGCAGGCCGTCTTCCACCAGGGTCATCGCCAGCGGCAGCAGCAGTTCAACGCTGCTGATGCCCGGTTCGGTGGCGCCGAACGGTGCCAGCTTGGCGTCACGCTCGTGGGGCTGGTGATGGCTGGAGATCGCCTGGATCACCCCGGATTTCACCGCAGCGCGCAGGCCTTCGCGGTCGGCGCGGGTGCGCAGCGGCGGCTGCACGTGGTACAGGCTGCTGAAGTCGATCAGCGCCTCGTCGGTGAGAATCAACTGATACAGCGCGACATCGGCGGTCACCTTCAGGCCCTTGGCCTGGGCCTGGGCGATCAGTGCGGCGCCACGGGCGCTGGTCAGTTGGCTGAAGTGTGCACGCACGCCGGTTTGTTCGACCAGCAGCAGATCCCGGGCCAGGGCCACGGTTTCCGCAGTTTCCGGAATCCCCGGCAAGCCGAGGAAGCTGGCGGTCGGGCCTTCGTGGGCCAGGCCACCTTCGGCCAGGTCGTGATCCTGGGAGTTGAAGATCACCGTCAGGTCGAAGGTCGCCGCGTAGTCCAGTGCCCGGCACAGGGTGCGGCTGTTGCGGAAGCTCTCCAGGCCATTGCCGAAGGCCACGCAGCCGGCATCGCGCAGCGCAACCAGTTCGGCCAGTTGTTCGCCTTCCAGGCCTTTGCTCAGGGCACCAATCGGGAACACCTTGGCATTGCCGGCTTCGCGGGCACGGTCGAGAATCAGTTCGGCAACGGCTGAGGTGTCCAGTACCGGTTTGGTGCGCGGCGGGCAGCACAGGCTGGTGACACCGCCAGCGGCGGCGGCACGGGTTTCACTGGCGATACTGCCTTTGCGGCTGTAGCCCGGCTCACGCAGGGCGACGTTGAGGTCGACCAGGCCGGGGGCGACCACCAGGCCCTGGGCCTCGATGGTCTGGGTGGCGACGAAACCGGCCGGTGCGGCGCCCAGGGCGACGATCTTGCAGGCTTCGATGTGGAGGTCGGTGGTTTGATCCAGGCCACTGCTTGGATCGATGACGCGGGCGCCGAGGATGCTGAGCTTCACTGCGCGTTCTCCTGCTCGAATTGGCGCTGGGCGGTCTGCCCACTCATGGCCATGGACAGCACAGCCATACGAATGGCGATCCCGTAGGTCACCTGATTGAGAATCACCGAATGCGGACCGTCGGCCACTGCCGATTCGATCTCCACGCCCCGGTTGATTGGTCCCGGGTGCATGACGATGGCATCCGGCTTGGCACCCGCGAGGCGCGCGGTGGTCAGGCCGAACAGGCGGTAGAACTCGCCTTCGCTCGGCAGCAGGCCACCGGTCATGCGTTCACGCTGCAGGCGCAGCATGATCACCACGTCGACGTCTTTCAGGCCTTCGGTCATGTCGGTGTAGACCTTCACGCCGTATTGCTCGATGCCGATCGGCAGCAGGGTTTTCGGCGCGATGACGCGGATGTCCGGGCAGCCGAGGGTTTTCAGCGCGAGCATGTTCGAGCGTGCTACCCGTGAATGCAGGATATCGCCGACGATGGCCACCGAGAGGTTCTCGAAGCTGCCTTTGTGGCGGCGGATGGTCAGCATGTCGAGCATGCCCTGGGTCGGGTGCGCGTGACGGCCGTCGCCGCCGTTGATAATCGCCACCTGCGGGCAGACATGCTCGGCGATGAAGTGCGCGGCGCCGGAGTCGCCGTGGCGCACGACGAACATGTCGGCGGCCATGGCTTCAAGGTTGCGCAGGGTATCGAGCAGGGTTTCGCCCTTGCTCGCCGACGACGTCGAGACGTTGAGGGTGATCACGTCCGCCGACAGCCGCTGGGCCGCCAGTTCAAAGGTGGTGCGGGTGCGGGTCGAGTTCTCGAAGAACACATTGCACACGGTCTTGCCGCGCAGCAACGGGACTTTTTTAACGGCCCGGGCACCGACTTCGAGGAACGAGTCGGCAGTGTCGAGGATTTCCGTCAGCAACTCGCGGCGCAGGCCGTCGAGGGAGAGGAAGTGGCGCAGCTGGCCCTGATCATTGAGCTGCAGCGGGCGCTTGGTATCTGGAGGCGTCATCGCGAAGGGGACTCTCAATAGGGCGGATTAAAGGGCGAGGTCTTGCAGTTCGAGCTTGAGTTCAGGGCCGGACAGCTTGACCCGCTCATGTGCGGCCAGGGCCAGGGTCGCGCCCACCACGTTGGGGCGGATCGGCAGTTCGCCAGCGTCGAGGTCAAGCAGGCAGACCAGGGTCACGCTGGCCGGGCGGCCATAGTCGAAGAGTTCGTTCATCGCGGCACGGATGGTTCGACCGCTCATCAGCACGTCGTCGATCAGCACCAGGTGCTGACCTTCGATCTCGAACGGCAGGGCCGAAGGGCGAACTTGCGGGTGCAGGCCATTCTGGCTGAAATCATCGCGGTAGAAGGACACGTCCAGGGTGCCGAGTGGCGCATCACTGCCCAGCTCATCGAGCAGGGCTTGAGCGACCCAGACGCCACCGGTGCGGATGCCGATATAGCGGGGTTCGCTGATATCACGCTGGGCCAGGTGCGCCTTGAGGCGGATCGCCATCTGGCTGATCAGATCGGCGGGATTGGGCAGGCTCATGGTTGCTCCTTCGATTTACCCCGGCGACCCTCCCGACGCAGCAGGAGGGATGCCTGGGTTTAAGCTAAAAGAAAAGCGCCGCGGCGCTTTTCAGGATTCAAACAAATGATGATTTTCGTCGAGCCAGCCCTGCAGTAGCAGTGCGGCGGCAATGGCGTCCACCGGGTTATCGCGGTAACTGCCTTTTTGACCGCCGCGCTGCAGCCGTTCGCCCTTGGCCTCGAACGTGGTCAGGCGCTCGTCATGGGTATAGAACGGCAGGTTGAAACGACCATTAAGGCGGCGGGCGAATTTCTCGGCCCGAGCGCACATCTCGCTCGGCGTGCCGTCCATGTTCAATGGCAGGCCGACCACAACGGCGTCGGGTTTCCATTCCTTGATCAGGGCTTCGACCTGATTCCAGTCGGGAACCCCGTTCTGCGCCTTCAAGGTGCACAGCTCGCGGGCCTGGCCGGTGATCACCTGGCCTACGGCGACGCCGATCTGTTTGGTGCCGTAATCGAAACCCAGGATCAGACGCATGGCCATCAGGCGTGTCCCGCCTGGCTGGTCAGCAGGCTGAGGTTGATGCCCAGATGCCGAGCCGCCGCCTCCAGGCGCAGTTCGCTGCTGGTGTTGAACAGGATATCGGTGTCGTAGGGGCAGGTCAGCCAGGCATTGTCGGCCAGTTCAGCCTCCAGTTGCCCGGCTTCCCAGCCGGCGTAGCCGAGGGCGATCAGGCTTTTTGCCGGGCCGACGCCGTCGGCGATGGCAAACAGCACATCCTGGGACGTGGACAGCGACAGGTCGCTTTCCAGATCGACGGTCGCCTGGAAGGTCTGGCCCGAGGGATGCAGGACAAAACCACGATCGTTTTGCACCGGCCCGCCGATGAAGATCGGCACGTGCTGGCACAGGGCAGGTGGTTCGATGTCTGGGCGCAATTGCTCGAGGATATCCGCCAGGCTCAGGTCCTGCGGGCGGTTGACCACCAGCCCCATGGCACCATTGGCCGTGTGCTCGACGATATAGGTCAAGGTGTGCGCAAAGTTCGGGTCGGCCATGTGGGGCATGGCAATCAGGAAGTGATGCTTGAGGTAGCTGGGGATGACGTTTTTCATGTGCGCTAGTGTGGCGGTGGAGGGACAAACTGACAAGCTGGGGATGCGCTGAGAATGATCCGATTCGCCTGTAGGAGCGAGCACTTGTTTGCGGCTTGCACCCTGAACGGTAGGCGCGGGCTTGCCCGCGAATGCGTTTTGCCAGGCGCTAGATGGATGGGGGCTGATGGCCCCTAAGCTGCGGTGCGACGATTCGACAAGCCAGCTCCTACAGGGGGTAGGGAACCCGATGTCAATTACTGGACAGTCGATCGCCCCGGGCGAATTTCCAGGTGCGGATGATTTCCAGGCGGTCGATATCCGACAGGTCACCGGTAAAAGGTGCAAAGGGGGCAGCCAGGCGCACGATGCGCTGGGCGGCCTGGTCGAGTAATGGCTGGCCGGAAGACTCCAGCACCAGCACTTCATACAGCGAGCCATCGCGATTGATCGAGACCATCAGGCGCAAGTTACCGTAGATCTGCTTGCGGCGTGCTTCGTCCGGGTAGTTCAGGTTGCCGATCCGCTCGACCTTCTTGCGCCACTCATCCTTGTACCAGGCGCCCTTGTCACGCATGGTCGAAGCGGCACTCAGGCGGTGGATGCGCGGGCGCTTGGCGTACAGCTGCTGTTCCTTGGCCAGCTCGGCTTCGAGGCTGGCGATGTCGCTGGACAGCTGCGAGCTATCGAAAGTCGGCGTCGCGGCCTTCGACGTAGGTGGCGCCTTGGTTTCTTCCTTCCTGGTCACGGCCTTTTTCGGTGCCGGGGCGACGGTGGTCACTGCCGCTTTCGGCGCAGCTTGCGGCACTGGCGGCTGAGCTGCGGGCGGTGGCGTGACTTTTTTCACCTCATTGTCCTGGAACGGCGCAATTTCGGTGGTCTTGGGCACTGCCTTTTTATCCAGAGTGCCGCTGCCTTGCTGGTTTTCCTGGGCGAGAAAATCGGCCTTTTTCGGCTTGGTTTCGCTCTTGAAGGTGGCGAGGGTGATTTCCAGGGTTTTGCTGATCTGTTTGGGTTCGGCAAAGGTAAAGCCCAGGCCGAGGATCAGCGCCAGGTGAATCAGCGCCGCGAGAAACAAGGTAAAACCGAGGCGATCGGCCGGGCGCACGCCGCGATGGGCGAGTTCAGGGGGCAGATCGGACGGAAGGGTCATGACAAGGAAACCAACATCGCGTTTTTCACAAGCCGCGCATGATAACGCAATGTTGGTCTCGCCTAGCGGGTTCTATATCAACGGGCTTTGAGCTTCTGATCGATGGCCGCCATCAACATTTCACCGATATTGGTGCCAAACGCATTGTCGATTTCACGAATGCAGGTCGGGCTGGTGACGTTGATTTCGGTCAGGTGCTCGCCAATCACGTCGAGGCCGACGAACAACAAGCCTTTTTCCCGCAGCGTCGGGCCGACCTGGGCGGCGATCCAGCGGTCCTTGTCGCTCAGTGGTCGGGCTTCACCGCGACCGCCTGCGGCCAGGTTGCCACGGGTTTCACCCTGCGCCGGGATGCGTGCCAGACAGTAGTCGACCGGCTCGCCGTCGATCATCAGGATGCGCTTGTCACCGTCCTTGATCGCTGGCAGGTAGGCCTGGCCCATGATCTGTTGGTTGCCGAGCGCGGTCAGGGTTTCGAGGATCACCGACAGGTTCGGGTCGCCGGCGCGATGACGGAATATCGAGGTGCCGCCCATGCCGTCCAGCGGCTTGAGAATCACGTCGCCGTGTTTGGCGGCGAATTCGCGCAGCACGTCGGCGCGGCGGCTGACCACGGTCGGTGGTGTGCATTGCGGAAACAGCGTGGCGAACAGCTTTTCATTGCAATCACGCAGGCTTTGCGGCTTGTTGACCACCAGCACGCCAGCGCGCTCAGCCTGTTCGAGCAGGTAGGTGGAGTAGACGAACTCCATATCGAAGGGCGGATCCTTGCGCATCAGGATCACGTCCAGGTCACTGAGCAGCGCGTCGCTTTCCTCGCCCAGCTCGAACCATTTCTGCGGGTCGGCAAACACTTTCAGTGGACGCATGCGCGCCCGGGCTTCGCCTTCGCCCTGGTACAAATCGTGCTGTTCCATATAGAACAGCTCCCAGCCACGTGCCTGGGCGGCCAGCAGCATGGCCAGCGAGCTATCCTTTTTATAGGAAATGCTGGCGATAGGGTCCATGACAATCCCGACGCGAACGCTCATGGGTTTTTCCTCGAAATGGTGGTAGCGCCTTTTCAGGGACAGAAAGGGCGTTGAAAAGTGGCGTCAGAGTGGCGCCCAGTGTGTTCCCGGTCAAGGAAAAACCACCGTGCCGACCGCCGGATAGATTGCACCGGGAGACTGTGCTAAAAAGGCTGCCATGTTGCGCTGACCCTTGAAGTTAAAGGCTTTCGAGCCACCGGAGCGGCGTAAACGGACAAACTGATTCGCTCAGGCGATGGTAAGAGCAGATATGCAACAGCAGTCCAACGCCTTGAAGGTCATGGTGATCGATGATTCGAAAACCATCCGCCGTACCGCCGAGACCATGTTGCTCAATGCCGGTTGCGAGGTGATCACCGCCATCGACGGTTTTGATGCCCTGGCCAAGATTGCCGACAATCATCCGGGGATCATCTTCGTCGACATCATGATGCCGCGTCTGGATGGTTATCAGACCTGCGCTTTAATCAAGAACAACAGTGCCTTCAAGTCCACGCCGGTGATCATGCTTTCATCGAGGGACGGCCTGTTCGACAAGGCCAAGGGGCGTATCGTCGGTTCCGATCAGTTTTTGACCAAACCCTTCAGCAAGGACGAATTGTTGAACGCAATCCGCGCCCATGTGCCGGGCTTTGCTGCCGACTCGCCGCTGTAGGACATGCACAGTGATGCCCGGCCAGCCGGCCTGGCGTCGACAAGAATGGGGAAGACCATGGCTCGTATTCTGATCGTCGATGATTCGCCGACCGAAATGTACAAATTGACCGGCATGCTGGAAAAACACGGCCATGAAGTGCTCAAGGCGGAAAACGGCGCCGACGGCGTGGCACTGGCGCGCCAGGAAAAACCCGACGCGGTCCTGATGGACATCGTCATGCCTGGCCTCAACGGCTTCCAAGCGACCCGGCAACTGACCAAGGACGCCGAAACCGGGCACATCCCGGTGATCATCATCACCACCAAGGATCAGGAGACCGACAAGGTCTGGGGCACACGCCAGGGCGCGCGCGACTACCTGACCAAACCGGTGGAAGAAGACACCCTGATCAAGACCCTGAACGCCGTGCTGGCAGGCTGACGGCCACGCCATGGCCGAGTCGCTGACAGCATTCGAGTTGCTGCTGCAGATTGACCAGCGCTGCCGTTTACTGGCGGCGGACCTGCCGTCCCGTCCCACCCGCAATCACGGCTGGAGCGGCATCGGTTTTCGCCTGGGCGAGCGCTGGTACGTGGCGCCCATGGGCGAGGTCAGTGAAATCCTCCATGAGCCGCGCCTGACCCAGCTACCCGGGGTCAAGTCGTGGGTCAGGGGCGTGGCCAACCTGCGCGGGCGGCTGTTGCCGGTCATGGACCTGTGCGGCTTCCTCGGCGCCGAGTTGTCGGCGCAGCGACGGCAGCGTCGGGTGCTGGTGGTCGAGCATCAGGAAGTTTTTGTCGGCTTGATGGTTGATGAGGTGCTGGGCATGCAGCATTTCGATCAAGGCGGATTCCAGGCCGGCGCCGCAGACCCGGACGGGCCGGCAGGGGCTTTCATCAAGGGGCGCTTCGAGCGCGAGCAAAGCTGGCAGGTGTTTAGTCCGTTTGCCCTGGCGCAGTCCCAACGCTTCATGGACGTGGCGCTGTAACCCATGGTGGTTTCAGCCGCATGTGGATCAACAGGCGAGAATCGATGAACAAAGCAAACGCAGGCACCTCCACCGACGGCACGCGCAGTCGCTCGCAGATCATTGCGCTGTTCATCGCCTTGATCGTGTTCATCGTGCTGTTGTTCGCCAACTTTGCCTACCTCAACACCCAGGCCTCCCACGACAAGCAGTACATCGGCCATGCCGGCGAGTTGCGCGTGCTGTCCCAGCGCATCGCCAAGAACGCCACCGAAGCCGCTGCCGGCAAGGCGGCCGCGTTCAAGTTGCTGAGTGATGCACGCAACGATTTTGCGCAACGTTGGGGGTACCTGAAAAAAGGCGATCCGGCGACCAACCTGCCGCCCGCACCGGCAGCCGTTCGACCGCAGATGCGCGCGGTGCAGCTCGATTGGGAGCGCCTGCTGAAAAACACCGACGCGATCCTGTCCAGCGAGCAGACCGTGCTGTCGCTGCACCAGGTGGCCGCGACACTGGCCGAGACCGTGCCGCAACTGCAGGTCGAGTATGAGAAAGTCGTCGAGATCCTGCTGCAGCGCGGCGCGCCGGCCGCCCAGGTGGCCATGGCCCAGCGCCAATCGTTGCTTGCCGAACGGATTCTCGGCGCGGTTAACACGGTGCTGGCCGGCGATGAAAATGCCCAGCAGGCCGCCGATGTCTTCGGCCGTGACGCGGCGCGCTTCGGCCAGGTGCTCAACGGCATGCTGCAGGGCAATCCGGCGCTGAAAATCAGTGAGGTCGAAGACCGTGATGCCCGCGCGCGGCTGACCGAGATTGCTGAGTTGTTCCAGTTCGTCTCCGGCTCGGTGGATGAAATTCTCGAAACTTCGCCGCAACTGTTCAAGGTCCGTGAGTCGGCGGGGAGTATTTTCAATCTCTCGCAGACCCTGCTGGAGGAGGCCTCTCATCTGGCCAGCGGCTTCGAGAACCTGGTGGGCGGGCGCTCCACCGATACCATCGGCGGTTATATTCTGGGCCTGCTGGCGCTGGCCTCGATCATCCTGATCGGGCTGGTGATGGTCCGCGAAACCAACCGCCAGTTGCGCGAAACCGCCGAGAAGAACGAGCGCAACCAGAACGCGATCATGCGCCTGCTCGACGAAATCGAAGACCTCGCCGATGGCGACCTGACCGTGACCGCCTCGGTGACCGAAGACTTCACCGGGACCATTGCCGACTCGATCAACTACTCGGTCGACCAGTTGCGCGATCTGGTCGCCACCATCAACCTCACTGCCGGTCAGGTGGCTGCCGCCGTGCAGGAAACCCAGGCCACGGCGATGCACCTGGCCCAGGCCTCGGAGCATCAGGCGCAGCAGATCTCCGAAGCCTCGACTTCGATCAACGAAATGGCCCAGTCCATCGATCAGGTTTCGGCCAACGCCGCGGAGTCTTCAGCGGTGGCCGAGCGCTCGGTGGAAATTGCCAACAAGGGCAACGAGGTGGTGCACAACACCATCCACGGCATGGACAACATCCGTGAGCAAATCCAGGACACCGCCAAGCGCATCAAGCGCCTGGGCGAGTCGTCCCAGGAAATCGGCGATATCGTCAGCCTGATTGACGACATTGCCGACCAGACCAACATTCTCGCCCTCAATGCTGCGATCCAGGCCTCGATGGCGGGAGACGCCGGGCGGGGCTTTGCGGTGGTGGCCGACGAGGTCCAGCGCCTGGCCGAACGTTCCTCGGCCGCCACGCGGCAGATCGAAACCCTGGTGCGGGCGATCCAGACCGACACTAATGAAGCCGTGATCTCGATGGAGCAGACCACCACCGAGGTGGTGCGCGGCGCGCGACTGGCGCAGGATGCCGGTGTGGCCCTGGAAGAAATCGAAGGCGTGTCGAAAACCCTCGCGGCGTTGATCCAGAGTATTTCCAACGCGGCGCAACAACAGACCTCTTCGGCCGGGCAGATTTCCTTGACGATGAACGTGATCCAGCAGATCACCACGCAAACCTCGTCGGGTTCCACCGCCACTGCCGAGAGCATTGGCAACCTGGCGAAAATGGCCAGCCAGTTGCGCCGCTCGGTGTCCGGTTTTACCTTGCCGGCGGCGCCAGCGCGCGGGGCTGAAAAGGTCTGAATGCGGGACTTGGACTGGAGTGGTTATGGGTGATCGGCACGACTATGTGGCCCTCGAATGGGTCAAGGGTGAAATTGCCGAAACGCTGAAGCAGGCCTACTTCGCCCTCGATAATCTGATCGAGGACCCGCAGGCGCTGCACGAGCTCGAGCGTTGCCTGGCCGGTATCCATCAGGTCCATGGCAGTTTGCAGATGGTCGAGTTCTACGGCGCCGCCCTGCTCGCCGAAGAAATGGAGCACCTGGCCGCAGCCCTGCAAAAGGGCACCGTGGCTCATCGCGACGAAGCCATCCGCCTGCTGCAACAAGCCCTTAGCCAGTTACCGACCTACCTCGATCGGGTGCACAGCGCCCGACGCGACCTGCCGTTGGTGGTCCTGCCGTTGATCAACGACCTGCGCAGCGCGCGCGGCGAAGGCCTGTTGGCGGAAACCAGCCTGTTCAGCCCGCAACTGCCCAGCCTGCCGGCGCTGGACGAAGCCCAGTTGCAACGGCTGGCCCCCGACGACTGGCCGAATGTCATGCGCAAGCTGCGGCAGATGCTGCAAATGGGCCTCGCCGGCTTGCTCCGAGAGCAGGAAGACGATACCCATTATGGCTATCTGGCCAAGGTCTTCGCACGCCTGGAAACACTGACCGGCGAGGCCCCGTTGAGCCCGCTGTGGCAGGTCGCCGCGGCGCTGGTCGAAGGCATGAGCAGTGCTGCCATCGCTAATAGTCCGGCGCTGCGCAGCCTGTTCAAGGATGCCGACAAGGAACTCAAACGCCTGCAAGAGCAAGGCATACCCGGGATCAATCAACCGGCTCCGGCCGAGTTGCTCAAGAGCCTGTTGTTTTATATCGCCAAGGCCCAATACCCCAGTGCCCGGATGCAAACCATGAAAGATCGTTTTGGACTGGATGACGCGCTGCCCGACAGTGCGCTGCTCGATGCCGAGCGCGCGCGCCTGGCCGGACCTGACCGCGACGCAATGCGCTCGGTGCTGGCGGCGCTGTGTGAAGAGTTGGTGCGGGTCAAGGAGCGCCTCGACTTGTTCGTGCGTAGCGACCGCCAGCACACCTCCGACCTCGACAGCCTGCTGGCGCCACTGCGGCAAATCGCCGATACCCTGGCGGTGCTCGGCTTCGGCCAGCCGCGCAAGGTGATCATTGATCAGTTGGCGGTGGTGCAGAGCCTGGCCCAGGGGCAGCGTGAACCCAACGACGCAATCCTGATGGACGTAGCCGGGGCCTTGCTGTACGTCGAGGCGACCCTGGCCGGGATGGTCGGGATGGTCGAGGAAAGCCGCGAAGAAAGCCGCCTGCCGACCACCGACCTGACCGAGATCCACCAGATCGTGATCAAGGAAGCGCGCCTGTGCCTGCAACAGGCCAAGGACATGATCGTCGAGTACATCGACAGCGACTGGGATCGTCAGCCGCTGCAACTGCTGCCGGCGCTGCTGACCCAGGTGCGCGGTGCGCTGGCAATGATTCCGCTGAATCGTGCGGCAAGCCTGCTGGAAGCCTGCAATGACTACATTGGCGAGCACTTGCTGGGCGACCGCACGCCGCCGGATTGGCATCAGCTGGATAACCTGGCCGACGCCATCACCAGCATCGAGTACTACCTGGAACGCTTGAACGAAGACCCGCAGAACCTCGGCGAGCAGGTCCTCGACGTCGCCGAGCAAAGCCTGGGAGCGCTCGGTTACCTGCCTCGCGAGGTGCCGGTCACGGCACTCAAGGCTGCTCCGCAAGACCCAGAGGATTTGCAGGCGTTGGCCGAGGCGCTGGCCAGTCCGATGTCGGCGGTCAATCCGCCGGCGAAGGTCTCCCCTGAAAGCCTGCTGCCGCCACCGGCCGATGAAGAGCCGGTGGACGACGAGTTGCGCGAAGTGTTCCTCGAGGAGACGGACGAGGTACTCGAGATTCTGCGCGAGTACCTGCCGCGCTGGATTGCCAGCCCCGAGAGCCGCTCGGTCCTGGGTGAGTTGCGCCGCGCCTTCCATACCTTGAAGGGCAGTGGGCGGATGGTGCGCGCGCTGGTCCTGGCGGAACTGGCGTGGGCCGTGGAAAACCTGCTCAACCGGATCCTCGAACACAGTGTCGAGCCGGGGCCACAGGTTCACCAACTGCTCGATCGAGTGTTGCAGGTGTTGCCGGAGCTGGCGCGCGAATATGCGGGCAACCGCCAGCGTCAGCGCCAGGACGTCGATCGCCTGGCCGCTGACGCCCACGCGCTGGCCCGGGGTGAAGCGCCGTCGTCGGCGGATAACCCGTCTGCCGATCGGCAGTTGCTGGAGATTTTCCGCAACGAAGCACAGACCCACCTCAATAGCCTCAAGCGCTTCCTCGATCAGGCCGCCGAGCAGGTGCCGCTGCAGGCCAGCGATGAATTGCAGCGTGCATTGCATACGCTCAAGGGCAGTGCCTCGGTGGCGGGCGTACTGGCGGTTGCCGAACTGGCGGCGCCGCTGGACCAACTGGCGCGTGAGTACAAGGCGCACCTGCTGCCCCTCGATCTGGATGAAATCGAGCTGCTGCACGAAGCCTGGGCCTTGCTGCGTCGTGGTCTCGAACAATTGCAGGACGACCCGTTGCTGAAAATCGACGGTGCCGGCGAACTGATCGGCCGCCTCCAGCGCCTGCTCGCCGAGCGCCTGGAGGCGGCCAACAACGCGCCGGACAGTGGCCTGCGCAGCAAGCGCGACCCGCAATTGATCAACAACTTCCTGGCCCAGGGCATGGACATTTTGCTCGATGCCGAGAGCCTGCTGCAGCGCTGGCAAGAACATCCCGGCGAGCGCCAGGAACTCAGTGCGTTGCTGGATGAACTGACCACCCTGGGGGAAAGTGCACACCTGGCCGATCTGCACCCGGTCGATGAGCTCTGCGAGGCGCTGCTCGATCTCTATGGCGCCGTTGAAGAAAGCAGCCTGGCCGTCAGCGAGCGCTTCTTCGAGCAGGCGCAAGCCGCCCACGAAGACTTGATCAACATGCTCGACCAACTGGCGGCCGGACAGGAGGTCAGTCATCAACCCCAGCGTGTGCGAGCCCTGCGTGATTTGCTCGACGAGGGCCTCGATCCAGCGGCTATGGGCCTGATCCGCAGCGATGGCAGCCGTAGCCTGAGCATCACTGAGCTGAGCAGTGTCACCGCCGAGCTTGGGCAAGCTTCGCCGACGCCGTTGAGCGCCGACGAGGAAATGGTCGAGATTTTTCTGGAAGAGGCGGTGGATATCCTCGACAGCACGGCGCAGGCTTTGCAGCGCTGGCTCAATGAGCCGCAGAACCCGGCGCCGCTGTCAGCCTTGCAGCGCGATCTGCACACCCTCAAGGGCGGGGCGCGGATGGCCGAAGTCGGGCCAGTCGGCGACCTGGCTCACGAGCTGGAAAGTCTGTACGAGGCCCTGGTCAATCGGCGCCTGAGCCATAGCGTCGAACTGGGCCTGTTGCTGCAGCACAGCCATGATCGCCTCGCACAATTGCTTGAACAGTTGCAACGGCATCAGCCGCTGGACGATTGCAGCGATCTGATCGAAGCCATGGCACATTGGCGCCAGGGCATTGGAGGTAACGCCGAAGCGAATCAACCGGCGCCGAGCGGTGACACTGCTAGCCAGGACCCGGAGTTGTTGGAGATCTTTCTCGAGGAAGGTTTCGACATCATCGACAGCTCCGGTGCGGCGCTGACCCGCTGGCAAGCCGATCCCCATAATCGCCTGGAAATGGAAACCCTGCTGCGCGACCTGCATACACTTAAGGGTGGCGCGCGGATGGTCGAAATCGCACCGATTGGCGACCTTGCCCATGAACTCGAGTTTCTCTACGAGGCGCTGTCCAGTGGTTTGCTGCAGGCCACCCCGGCGCTGTTCGGCCTACTGCAACGTAGCCACGACCGTCTGGCGCAGATGCTTGATGCCACTCGCGCCGGCCAGCCTGTCGCAGCAGCCGAAAACCTGATCGAGGCGATTCGCAGTTTCAGCCACCCGAGCACGCTCGAGCAGCCACCTGCGCCGCTCGATACGCTGCCGCCGGGTAAGCTCGAGTCGGTTGCCGCGCCCGCCGAACTCGGCGCCGACATGGTCAAGGTGTCGGCCGAACTGCTGGATGAGTTGGTCAACCTGGCAGCGGAAACTTCGATCATTCGCGGTCGGGTCGAGCAGCAGGTCAACGATGCTCAGGTCACCTTGAGCGAGATGGAAACCACCCTCGAGCGCATGCGCGACCAATTGCGCCGGCTCGATACCGAAACCCAGGGGCGGATTCTCAGTCGCCAGCAGGTCGAGGCCGAACGCCTGGGCTATGAAGAATTCGACCCGCTGGAGATGGATCGCCACTCCCAGCAGCAACAGCTATCCCGTGCGTTGTTCGAGTCTGCTTCGGATTTGCTCGAGCTCAAGGAGACGCTTGAACGGCGCAGCCAGGATGCGCAGAACCTGTTGCAACAGCAGGGAAGGATCAACACCGAGCTGCAGGAAGGTCTGATGCGCACGCGCATGGTGCCGTTCGAGCGGATGCTGCCGCGCCTCAAGCGCATCGTTCGCCAGGTCGCCAGTGAGTTGGGCAAAGACGTCGAGTTCGTGGTCGGCAATGCCGAGGGCGAGATGGATCGCAATGTCCTCGAACGCATGGCGGCGCCGCTGGAACACATGCTGCGCAATGCTGTCGACCACGGCCTGGAGTCGGCCGAGGTGCGCCGCGCCGCCGGTAAGCCGAGCCAGGGCCGAATCACTCTGGACCTGTCTCGCGAAGGCGGCGACATGATTTTCGACATCCGCGATGACGGTGCAGGCGTGCCGCTCGACGCGGTGCGGCGCAAGGCGATCAAGCGCGGCCTGCTGGCGCCCGAAAGCGACATGAGTGATCGCGACGTGCTGCAGTTCATCCTCCAGCCGGGGTTTTCCACAGCCGAAAAGATCACCCAGATTTCCGGGCGCGGGGTGGGCATGGACGTGGTGCATGAGGAGGTGCGGCAACTTGGCGGCTCGATGAGCATTGACTCGATACCGGGTAAGGGCGTGCATTTTCGCATCCGCTTGCCGTTCACCGTCTCGGTCAACCGGGCGCTGATGGTGCAGTGTGCCGATGACCAGTACGCGATTCCGCTGAACACCATTGAAGGCATCGTCCGGGTGTTGCCCAACGAACTGGAGGGTTACTACCAACTGGATCCGCCGGTGTACCAATACGCCGGCCAGTGCTACGAGCTGTGCCATCTCGGTGAGCTGCTGAAAACCACGGTTCGACCGCGGCTGCTGGGGCAGAGCCAGGCGTTGCCGGTGCTGTTGGTGCAATGCAACGAGCGGCACATTGCGGTGCAGGTGGATGCGATGCTGGGCACCCGCGAGATCGTGGTGAAAAGCCTCGGCCCTCAATTTGCGGCGGTTCAGGGATTGTCCGGAGCGACCATTCTCGGTGACGGCCGGGTGGTGCCGATTCTCGACCTGCTGGCGCCACTGCGGGCGATGCAGGTGCGCTTGCCGACGCAGGTGCCGCGCAGTGCCGAGAGCGAACCGCAGCGTTCGATGCTGGTGCTGGTGGTCGACGACTCGGTGACGGTGCGCAAGGTCACCAGCCGCCTGCTGGAGCGCCATGGCATGAGTGTGCTGACGGCCAAGGACGGCGTAGATGCCATGCTCCTGCTGGAGGAGCACCTGCCCGACCTGATGTTGCTGGATATCGAGATGCCGCGCATGGATGGCTTCGAAGTGGCCACCCAGGTGCGCAACGACCCGCGCCTGCAACATCTGCCGATCATCATGATCACCTCGCGTACCGGGCAGAAACATCGCGACCGGGCCATGGCCATCGGCGTCAATGACTACCTCGGCAAGCCCTATCAGGAGTCGGTGCTGCTCGACAGCATCGCCTTGTGGAGCAAGACCCATGCATGAACATCGCACCAGTCAACTGACCGGGCTGCTGTTGCCCCTGGCTGACCGCACCCTTATTTTGCCCAATGTGGCCGTGGCCGAGCTGATCGATTACCAGTCGGGGACTTTCGATTTGGACTCCCCTCCCTGGTACCTGGGACGGGTCAACTGGCGCAACCGGCAGATTCCGCTGCTCAGTTTCGAGTCGGCCTGCGGCGGTAAGACCGTGATCGGCGAGCGCGCCCGCATCGTCGTGCTCAACGCCCTCGGTGGCCGGCTCGATCTCAAGTTCATGGCACTGCTCGTTCAGGGCATCCCACGCTCGTGCAAGCTCGACAGTCAGTTGAGTTACGTCGACGTTCCTCTTTGCGGATTGGAACAAGCGGCTGTGCAAGTGGCCGAACAGGTAGTGAAGATCCCCGACCTGCTGGCGCTGGAACAGCGCCTGGTGGAGGCCGGGCTGGTCTGATTGAGAAGGTGTGAAACCAACGGGAGGCCTATGTACCACGGGGAAAGACTCAACGCCTGGACGCATTTGGTGGGGGCGGTCGCCGCATTTGTCGGCGCGGTCTGGCTGCTGGTGGTTGCCAGCTTCGATGGCAGTCCCTGGAAGATCGTCAGCGTGGCGATCTACGGTGTGACCCTGCTGGCGCTGTACAGCATTTCGACGGTCTATCACAGCGTGCGCGGGCGGACGAAGAAGATAATGCAGAAGGTCGATCATCTGTCGATCTATCTGCTGATCGCCGGCAGCTACACACCTTTTTGCCTGGTGACTTTGCGCGGTCCGTGGGGCTGGACCCTGTTCGGCATCGTCTGGGGTCTGGCGGTGATTGGCATGCTGCAGGAGATCAAGCCGCGCAGCGAGGCGCGGATCCTGTCGATCGTGATTTACGCGGTGATGGGCTGGATTGTGCTGGTGGCGGTCAAGCCGCTGCTGGCTGCGCTGGGAACTGCGGGCTTTGCCTGGCTGGCGGCCGGCGGCGTGTTCTATACCGTGGGCATTATTTTCTTCGCCCTCGACAGCCGCCTGCGCCATGCCCACGGCATCTGGCATTTGTTCGTGATCACCGGCAGTGTCCTGCACTTCGTGGCGATTCTGTTTTACGTGTTGTAGACCCGATCCAATTGTTCGCGGGCGCGGCGGCTGAAGATCGTCAGCAACTCGCTGACGGTGTGCGGCGGCGGTTCGCTGGCACGGGTGACCGCATACAGGGTGATCGGCAACGGCGGTGCCAGCGGCCGGATAGCGGTGCTGTCGGGCGCGGCACCGAGGGCGGTGAACGGATCAATCACTGCCAGCCCGGCCCCTGACTCGACCATCGCCCTGGCCAGGGAATAGGTCTGCACCGCGATGCTCACCCGCGGCGGCGGTTCCACCGCCTTGAGGTAGCTGTCGAGCCGCGCCGACAACGGGTCGGCGCTGGACAGGCCAATCAGCGGCGCATCGGCCAATGCTTGTAGGGGCAATGGTTTGCCTTGCTCGGCAATCGGCCAGAAACCCTTGGGGGCCAATGCCACCAGCACGCCGCTGGCCAACGCCTCGGCCTTCAGGCCCGGATGGTCGGGGCGTTGCAGGGTCAGGGCGACATCGATTTCGCGCATCAGCAGGTTCTGCATCAGTTCGCGACTGTGGGCGCTGGCCAGTTCGCAGGCGATGTCCGGATAGCCTTGGGTCCACTCATGAATCGCCGGCGGCAGCAGCGACAGGGCCAGCGCCGGGGTCGCGCCGATGCGCAGGCTGTGGCCTGGTTCGCGGCGCAGGCTCTGGGCCAGGCGCCGCACGCCTTGCAGGCTCTCGGTGACCTTATCTACTTCGCGCTCCAGCTCCAGCGCTTCAGGGGTGGCCTGGAGCTTGCCGCGCACCCGCAGAAACAACGGGAATCCCAGTTGCTGCTCGGCATGTTGCAGCACCTTGGTCACGGCGGGCTGGGAAACGTGCAGCAACTGCGCGGCACCGCTGACCGAACCGGTCTGGCGGATGGCCTGGAAAATCTCGATGTGACGAAGGCGCATGGCGAGTCCATAACCTTTGTTTATGGGTTGACCATCTTTATTCATTGTTCGGCGCCTGTCACCTGGCTCTAACCTCGGGCCATGTCTCATCAACGCTTAAGGACTGACATGGCTCAGCGTGTATGCATCATTGGCGGCGGCGTTATCGGCCTGGCAACGGCTTACGCGCTGGTGCGCGACGGCGCCGAGGTGACCGTGGTCGAGGCCCGTGATTCGCTGGGCAGCGAAACCAGTTTCGCCAACGGTGGCCAGCTGTCCTACCGCTATGTCGCGCCGCTGGCCGATGCCGGCGTGCCGTTGCAGGCGATTGGCTGGATGCTGCGAGGCGACTCACCGCTCAAGCTGCGGCCGCGGTTCGACCCGGCGCAGTGGCGCTGGATGGCCTCGTTCCTGGGGGCTTGCCGGTCTTCGGTGAACCGTGCCAACGCCGCCCATTTGTTGCGCCTGGCGCTGTTCAGTCAGTCGACCCTGAAACACTGGCGCGAAGACGATGCGCTGGGGGATTTCAATTGGCGGCGCAACGGCAAGCTGGTGACCTTCCGCGAAACCGCCAGCTTCGACCATGCCCGCGCCGGGCTCGCCGATCCGCAACAGCAGCAGGTGCTGTCGGCTGCCGAGTGCGCGCAACTCGAGCCGGCGCTGGCCGATGCGCCCTTTGTTGGCGCCATCTACACCCCGGATGAAGAAGTCGGCGACTGCCACGCTTTTTGTCAACAATTGGCCGCACGGCTGCGGGCCTCCGGCCGCTGCGAGTTCCGCCTGGGCCAGGCCGTGACCGCGATTCACCACAACCAGGGCGCGGTGAACGCAATTGAGCTGGGCGACGAGGTGCTGCCGGTCGAGCAACTGGTGATTGCCGCCGGCCATCGCAGCCCGCTGCTGGCCTTGCCCGGCCTGGACCTGCCGCTGTATCCGCTCAAGGGTTACAGCCTGACGGTGCCGATCGGCCCTGAACACCGCGCGCCCGAACTGAGTATCACCGACTACAACCGCAAGATCGTCTACGCGCGGATCGGCGAGCAGTTGCGGGTGGCGGCGATGGTCGACATCGTCGGCTTCGACGCCGCGCTGGACCCCAAGCGGCTGGCCTTGATCAAACGCCAGGCCCGCGACACTTTTGCCCAGGCCGGCGATTATGATGCGGCCGTCGAATGGGCTGGTATGCGCCCGGCGACTCCCAGTGGCGTGCCGCTGTTGGGCGCCACCGCTTATCGCAACCTGTGGCTGAACCTCGGCCATGGCGCGCTGGGTTTCACCCTGGCCTGTGGCAGTGCCCAGGTGCTCAGCGAACTGATCGGCCAGCGCCGGCCGTCCATCGACTTGCAGGGTTTTACTCCCCGTGCAGCCTGAATTCCAATCACTTAGAAGGACCTTCCGATGACCCTTACGCGTATCCACAGCAACCCACGGTTGTCCGCCGCCGTGACCTATGGCGAGCTGGTGTTCCTCTCTGGCCAGGTCCCGGGTGACGCCACCGACGCTGCCGGGCAGACCCGCGAGGTGCTGGAAAAAATCGACGCCCTGCTGGCCGAGGCCGGCAGTGACAAGGACCATTTGCTCAGCGCGACCATTTACCTGAAGGACATCGAGGCCGATTTCGCCGCGATGAACGACGTCTGGTCGGCCTGGTTGTCACCCGGCCAGGCACCGAGCCGCACCACCCTGCAGGCACAACTCGCACGTCCGCAGGTGCTGGTGGAAATCACCGTCATCGCGGCGCGACGCTAAGCCATCGAACCCCACAACGGAGAATAACAATGCAAAAAATCACGTTGCTCGGCTGCACCCTGGGCCTGTTGCTGGCCGCAAACGTCCAGGCCAACGAAGCCCCGCTGGGGCCGACATTGAGCAAAATCGCCGACGCCAAGGGCATTACCCTGGGTTATCGCGACGCGTCGGTGCCGTTTTCCTACGTTGGTGATCACACCGGGCAGCCCATGGGTTATTCGGTGGACCTGGCTGGCAAGATCGTCGAGCGCATCGAGCAGAAACTGGCGTCCGGGCCGCTCAAGGTCAAATACAACCTGGTGACCTCGCAGACCCGCATCCCGCTGGTGCAGAACGGCACCGTCGACCTGGAGTGCGGGTCGACCGGCGTTACGGCCGAGCGGCAGAAGCAGGTAGCGTTTTCCTACGGCTTTATCTATGTCAAAGGCCAGTTGCTCACCGCCAACGACAGTGGCATCAAGGGTTTCGCTGATCTGCGCGGCAAGAACGTGGTGACCACCGCCGGCACCACCAATGAGCGCTACCTGAAAAGCTACAACCTGGACAACAAGCTGGACATGTTCGTGATCAGCGCCAAGGACCACGGCGAAGCCTTCCAGATGTTGCAATCGGGCCGTGCGGCGGCGTTCTACATGGACGACGCGCTGCTCTACGGCGAGCGTGCCAAGGCTCGCGATCCGCACAAGTGGGTGGTGGTGGGTGAGGAGCAATCGCGGGAAATCTACAGCTGCATGGTGCGCAAGGACGATCCGCAGTTCCTCGCGCTGGTCAACGGGGCCCTGGGGGATCTCTACAGCTCGGGGGAAATCAACGGCATCTACCAGCGCTGGTTCGAGCAGCCGATTCCGCCGAAGGGTTTGAACCTCGAGTTCCCGATGACCAGCGAACTCAAGGCAATCATCGCCAAACCCACCAGCGACCCGGTGCAGTAACGCTTTAGAAATCGCCCCACAGTTGCTGCGCCACCGCCAGCGCCACCACTGGCGCGGTCTCGGTGCGCAGCACCCGTGGGCCGAGGCGGGCAGCGTGGTAGCCGGCGGCTTGGGCCTGTTCGACTTCGTTGTCGTTCAAGCCGCCTTCCGGGCCGATCAGGAACGCCAGGGTCGCCGGTTTGGCGTGGCTGACCATAGGCTCTGCCACCGGGTGCAGCACCAGCTTGAGTTCGGCCTGGGTCTGCTTGATCCAGTCCGCCAGCAGCAACGGCGGATGAATCACCGGCACCGTCGAACGCCCGCATTGTTCGCAGGCGCTGATCGCCACCTGGCGCCAGTGCTGCAGGCGCTTGTCGGCGCGTTCGTCCTTGAGTCGTACCTCACAACGATCACTGAAAATCGGGGTGATTTCGTTCACGCCCAGTTCGGTGGCCTTCTGAATCGCCCAATCCATGCGCTCGCCCCGGGACAAGCCCTGGCCGAGGTGAATGTGCAGCGGCGATTCGACTTGCCCGGCGAAGCTTTCAGTCAGCGCTACGCGCACGTGTTTCTTGCCGACCTCTGCCAGGCTGCCGCGAAATTCCTGGCCTGAGCCGTCGAACACCTGCACGGCATCGCCCGGCGCCATGCGCAGCACCCGGCTGATGTAATGCGCCTGCGCCTCCGGCAATTCGTGTTCGCCGAGGCTCAGCGGGGCGTCGATGAAGAAGCGGGACAGTCTCATTCGGGTTCTCTGTTAATGATGCTGGTGATCTGTGTGTAGGAGCGAGCTTGCTCGCGAAAAGTCCAAGGGTGCCGCGTACGTCCAGGCTCGCTCCCACAGGAGGCAGTCCCCACAGGGGAAATTCCACATGGGCAATCCCCCCAGGAACATTCATAGCCAACCCTCAACCCGGATCACGAAACCCCGGGTGGAAATCCTTCGGCACCGCCACGCTGATCGAATCACGGGTAGCGATATCGATGCCTTCGCTGGCCACTTCGGCGAGGAAGTCGATCTGCTCCGGGGTGATCACGTAAGGCGGCAGGAAATACACCACGCTGCCCAGCGGACGCAACAGCGCACCGCGCTCCAGAGCGTGCTGGAACACCTTTAGTCCGCGACGCTCCTGCCAGGGATAGGCCTCTTTGCTGGCCTTGTCCTTAACCATCTCGATGGCCAGCACCATGCCGGTCTGGCGCACTTCCGAGACGTTCGGGTGATCCGCCAAATGAGCGGTGGAGGAGGCCATGCGCCGGGCCAGTGCCTGATTGTTCTCGATGACATTGTCCTGCTCGAAGATATCCAGAGTCGCCAAGGCCGCCGCACAGGCCAGCGGGTTGCCGGTGTAGCTGTGGGAATGGAGGAAGGCACGCAAGGTCGGGTAATCATCGTAGAAGGCGCTGTACACCTCCTCGGTGGTGATGCAGGCCGCCAGTGGCAGATAGCCGCCAGTCAGGGCTTTGGACAGGCAGAGGAAGTCCGGACGGATGCCGGCCTGCTCACAGGCAAACATCGTCCCGGTACGACCGAAACCCACGGCAATCTCATCGTGGATCAGGTGCACACCGTAGCGGTCACAGGCTTCGCGCAGCAGCTTGAGGTACACCGGGTGGTACATGCGCATGCCGCCGGCGCCCTGGATCAGTGGCTCGACGATTACGGCCGCGACGCTGCCATGGTTCTGCGCGAGGGTCTGCTCCATGGCCGCGAACATGTTGCGCGAGTGCTCTTCCCAGCTCATGCCGTCAGGACGCAGGTAGCAGTCTGGGCTCGGCACTTTGATGGTGTCCAGCAGCAACGCTTTGTAGGTTTCGGTGAACAAGGGCACGTCGCCGACCGACATCGCGGCCATGGTCTCGCCGTGGTAGCTGTTGGTCAGGGTGACGAAGCGCTTCTTGTTCGGCTGGCCGCGGTTGAGCCAGTAGTGAAAGCTCATTTTCAGCGCGACTTCGATGCACGACGAGCCGTTATCGGCGTAGAAGCACCGGGTCAGGCCTTCGGGAGTGATCTTCACCAGGCGCTCGGACAATTCGATCACCGGCTGATGACTGAAGCCGGCGAGGATTACGTGCTCCAGTTGATCGACCTGATCCTTGATGCGCTGGTTGATCCGCGGATTGGTGTGACCGAACACATTGACCCACCAGGAGCTGACCGCGTCGAGGTAGCGTTTGCCCTCAAAGTCTTCGAGCCAGACCCCTTCGCCACGCTTGATCGGGATCAGCGGCAGTTGTTCGTGGTCTTTCATCTGGGTGCAGGGATGCCACAGCACCGCAAGATCGCGCTGCATCCACTGATTATTCAAGCCCATGTTCATACTCCTCGAGACGGCGCGCTGGTTTCGCGGGCAAACGGTCGCGCAAGCCTATGCAATGAAAGGGGAGCGGACAACCCATTGTGTTTTTTCAGCCGTCTGAACTGACGAGAAATCCGCGTTTCGGGGCACGCGGGCGGCTGTATGGAGGACTAGTCTGATTCGGGGTTAATCTTTCCTTAACCAATCGACTTCAGACTCTTGATCGTATTTATCGATATTTCATAGCGAAATTTTCCGCTTTAATTCGATAGATAACTCGATAATCTTGATCGCAGTTCTTACAGGATTTGGGCAATGCAGCTACGTAACTCTACATCTCGCTACGGCTGGGTCAGTATTTTCATGCATTGGGGCGTCGCGCTGGCAGTGGTCGGTCTTTTCGCCTTGGGCTTGTGGATGGTCGGGCTGGATTACTACAGCACCTGGCGCAAAGATGCGCCGGACCTGCATAAAAGCATCGGTTTGGTGTTGTTCGCGGTAATGCTGTTGCGGGTGGTCTGGCGTTTTATCAGTCCACCGCCGCCGACGCTGACCAGTTACGACCGCTTGACGCGCATCGGCGCCAAGCTGGGTCACGGTTTTCTCTATATCGGTTTGTTCGCTGTAATGATTGCCGGTTACCTGATTTCCACCGCAGACGGTGTCGGGATTCCGGTGTTTGGCTTGTTCGAAGTACCTGCTCTGATTTCCGGGCTACCGGACCAGGCAGATGTGGCAGGTGTCATACACCTTTATCTGGCTTGGGCGCTGGTGATTTTCTCCGGCCTCCATGCATTGGCAGCGTTGAAGCACCACTTTATCGACCGTGATGTGACCCTGACGCGAATGCTGGGTCGCAAAGCCTGAAATTCAACCTCGACTCCAAGGAATAGAAAGCATGTTGAAAAAAACTCTCGCCGCTCTGGCAATCGGTTCGGCGCTGTTGTCGGCGAACGTGATGGCGGCTGACTATGTGGTCGACAAAGAAGGCCAGCACGCCTTCGTCGACTTCAAAATCAGCCACCTGGGCTACAGCTACATCACCGGTACCTTCAAGGATATCGACGGCAAGTTCAGCTTCGACGCTGCCAAGCCGGAAGACAGCAAGATCGAGTTCAACGTGAACACCGCCAGCGTCTTCACCAACCACGCCGAGCGTGACAAGCACATCGCCAGCGCTGACTTCCTGAATGCGAGCAAGTTCGGCAAGGCGACCTTTGTTTCCACCAGCGTCAAGTCCACCGGTGCCAACACCGCTGACGTGACTGGCGACCTGACCATCGCAGGCGTGACCAAGCCGGTCGTGGTCAAGGCCACGTTCGTGGGTGAAGGCAAGGATCCATGGGGCGGCTACCGTGCCGGCTTCGAAGGCACCACCAGCATCAAACGCTCCGATTTCGGCAAGCAGAAAGATCTGGGTCCAAAGTCTGACGCCGTTGAACTGTACGTTTCGTTTGAAGGCGTGAAAGCGAAGTAATTTTCGCCACGCAAACAAAAATGCCCCGCATCCTTGGATGCGGGGCATTTTTTATGGCGCGTTGAAAATCAGCGGTTGCGGGTCAGCAGCGCTGGTTTTTCGCCACGTGGACGGCTTGGCAGTTGATCGAGCTGCTCAGGTGTCGGGAAGCGGTCAGACTTCGACTCCTTGTGGATGATCTTCGGTGCCGGGCCGCCGCGCGGGTTTTGCACGGCCGGTTCCTGGCGCGATTGATCGTCACGGGCTGGACGACGGTTGCGCGAGTCTTCGCGACGACCGCCCTGGCCATCGCGCGCTGCGCCGCTGCGTGGGCCGTTGCGCTTGGCCGCCGGGGTGCCGGTGGAGGCGCCGCCGCTGCTGTTGCGTGGATTGCTCTGGCGACCTTGCGACTGACCGGTACGTGCACCGCCACCCGCGCCAGCGCCAGCGCCTTGTGCCGGAGCGCCTGGACGACGGCCACGGCCCTGGGCCGGTTTCTGCTGGGGCACGTAATCGACGCGGTTACCGAAGTTATCGACATCGTCGTCGAGGAATTCGTCTGGAGCGCGGTCAGGCGCTGCAGCGCGTGGAGCAGGGCGCTGTTGTTCGCGGGCCGGGGTGCCTTCACGAGGCTTTTGCGCCTGGCGCTCGCCACGGCCGGCAGCCGGTTTTTCCTTGCCCTTGTCCTTGCCTTTGTCTTTGCGGCCGCCGCCACCGCCACCGCCGTTCGGACCGTCACCACGTGGGCCACGGGCATTGCGCGGGTTGCGCACATCCGGGCGCTCGCGAACTTCCGGCTTCTCGGCTTCAACGCTGCTGGCATCAAAACCCATCAGATCGCCATCGGCGATCTTCTGCTTGGTCATGCGCTCGATGCTCTTCAGCAGTTTTTCTTCGTCAGGCGCGACCAGCGAGATCGCCTCGCCCGAACGACCAGCACGACCGGTACGGCCGATGCGGTGTACGTAGTCTTCGTCGACGTTCGGCAACTCGAAGTTGACCACGTGTGGCAACTGGTCAATGTCCAGGCCGCGCGCCGCGATGTCGGTAGCCACGAGGATCCGCACGCTACCGGCCTTGAAGTCGGCCAGGGCTTTGGTGCGGGCGTTCTGGCTCTTGTTGCCGTGGATCGCCACAGCGCTCAGGCCGTGCTTGTCGAGGTACTCGGCCAGGCGGTTGGCGCCGTGCTTGGTGCGGGTGAACACCAGCACCTGTTCCCAGGCGCCCGCGGTGATCAGGTGCGCCAGCAGCGAACGCTTGTGGCTCGCCGGCAGGCGGAACACGCGTTGCTCGATGCGCTCGACCGTGGTGTTCGGCGGCGTGACTTCGATGCGTTCCGGGTTGTGCAGCAGCTTGCCGGCCAGGTCGGTGATGTCCTTGGAGAACGTCGCCGAGAACAGCAGGTTCTGGCGCTTGGCCGGCAGACGGGCGAGGACCTTTTTCACGTCATGGACAAAACCCATGTCGAGCATGCGGTCCGCTTCGTCGAGCACGAGGATTTCCACGTGGGACAGGTCGACGCTGCCTTGGCCGGCCAGGTCGAGCAAGCGACCCGGGCAGGCAACCAGTACGTCGACACCGCGGGCCATGGCCTGAACCTGCGGGTTCATGCCAACGCCGCCGAAAATGCAGGCACTGACGAACTTCAGGTCGCGGGCGTACAGCTTGAAGCTGTCATGCACCTGAGCGGCCAGTTCGCGGGTCGGGGTCAGGACCAGTACACGCGGCTGGCGTGGGCCGTGACGTTGGGACTTGTCCGGGTGACCGTTGGGGAACAGGCGTTCGAGGATCGGCAGGGCGAAGCCGCCGGTTTTGCCAGTGCCTGTCTGTGCCGCAACCATCAAGTCGCGACCTTGCAACACGGCGGGGATGGCCCGCTGTTGCACCGGAGTAGGCTGGGTGTAGCCGGCGGCTTCGATGGCACCGACTAAAGCCTCGGAGAGACCGAGGGAAGCAAAGGACATGAGTAATCCTGTTTTTAGTTAGGGCTTGGCCCAATGGGATAGTCTTGCCTGGCGCGAATGGCATTAAAGAGAAGCGCAATCGCGTCCGGTCCTGCTGGGTGCCGCTGGCTCATCTTCGAGTGCTCGCGCGGGCTGAAAAGCTGCGCTGTAGCGATCTCGAGGGGCGGTGTGCGGTACCGAGCGTCCGGGCGTAAGCCTGGCGGGAAGGCCGGAGTATAACAGAGCAATCACTGTGCGCTGCGTTCCTGCTGCTCAACGGTTTTATCTTCGCTCACGGTGGGGGTGGCGAGTGTGATGTTCCGATCAGGTGCCGCCCCATACCGCGCGCTGAGCTCGGCATACGCCGGCTCACGCTTGAAACGCTTGAGTTCGGCGCCGAAACGTTGCACCAGCAAGTCCATGCCAGCATTGCGCCGCACGGCGAGAAACTGGCTTTGCTGACTGATGACCGTCGGACTTTCACTGATCTGCCCACGCAGTTTCAAACTGTCGAGCAGGGTCTGACCGACCCGGCGGTCAGTGATCAGCAGATCAATGCGCCCCAGCGCCAGCTTGCCGAAATTGGCTTCATGGGTGGGGGCTGGCTCGCGGGTGAACAGTGTGGATTGGCGAAAATCCTCACTGTACAGGTAGCCGGGCGAAGTGCCGATGGTCAGGCCGCGCAGGTCTTCGAGGGTCTTGAATGGGTGGGGGCGGGCGTTGGCGTAGAACATCACGAACTCGACCTGTGACAGGGGTTCGCTGGGATAGAGCAGGGTCGCGTCGCGCTCGTCGCTGTGGAAAATGTCCAGCACGCCGTCGGCCAGCCCTTGGTCGAGCATGGCCAGGCAACGTTTCCAAGGCAGGAATTGCCATTGCACTTCTATTCCCAGGCGCTGAAAGACAATGGCCGTGGCTTCGTAGTCCAGCCCGCGCGCCTGCCCATTCTCCTCGTACACGTAAGGCGCCCAGGGCTCGGTGACAATCCGCAGTTTTTCCGCCCGAGCAGTGAAGCTCAGGCAGACAAGAAGCACGGCTGTCAGGAATTGGGCAATGACGGGCATTACCGGAGATTACGACGAGTGGCAGGGTAATAGCTAGAGGCCGTCTAGCCCGAGGCTTAGTCGCCGTTTGCCTGCATTAGGTGTAGGTAGATGGCTCTTCGCCGCTTGCCAAGCACCAGTCGATTGATCGGATGGTTGAACCAGCGCTCGAGTTGATCGCCTTTGAGTGGCCGTTTCAGGCGTTTTTCCACATTGGCATGGGCCTTTTCCCACCAGACGGGCGTGCATGCCTGATCGAACGGATTGGGATGGCGGTAGCAACCGTAGAGGATTTCGCGCATGAACTGGCGTTGTTCGCGAGGCAGGGCCAGGGTCACGATTTTGTAGGCCATGCGTTGCAGGGTCGGCGGTCGTGGCAGGGTCGCGGTGACGAGGGCGGTTTCATCCTGAGCCAGGGGGCTGGTTGGATCGGCCCGGTGCTTCTCCAGCCAGGCGTTGATCTTGGCGCGAAACAGTTCTTTGCGGCTCCAGTAGTGATGGATCAGGTCCGGGCATTGGCGGACCTGGAGCGTGCGATAAGACGCCAGAGACAGGCAGAATTCTTCCAGGGTGTAGGCGCCTTGGGCCAGGGGATACAGCTCGTCCATCAGTGCCAGTGAACGGTCGAGGATGTCCGCGTCCTGCTGGTACAGGCCAATCACCCCGGAATTGAGCATCGGCGTTTGGTCATCGGCCAATTGCCGCTGTTGCAGGACCTCAGCCAGCGTCCGGTAGAGCAGGGTCTGCTTGTTGGCGCCGTAGGTCGTGCCCAGGGTGTTGCACAACAGAGTGCCCGGCTCGATGCGGCGGAACAGTTCCAGGGGCGAGCTGTGGAAAAAGGTGTCGGTGTCGATCAGCAGTGCGAGCTCGGACTCTTTCATGACCTGCTGCATGACCGCGTGTTTGGCGCGGAAGTGGTAGCCGTGCGGCGCGATCCAGCGTTGCCGGGTACTTTCATCGAACTCACGAACGCGTACCGGCAAGTCGCGGTAGTGTTCGGGCTTATCGGTAAAGACCTGTATGTCGAGCGCTTGCCCCGGCGTCTTGCGCAAACCGGCGAGGGCGCTGGCGATGCTGAAGATAGCTTCCTGGTGGTAGGTGCACGCTCCATAGACCAGATAAATCAGTTGGGGAGTCGGTGCTTGGCGTGTAATCGACATCTACGGCGGTTTTCCGGTTGATTAGCAAAAAAAAGGCCCTGGGATCACCAGGGCCTTTGTTCTGACACTACCGTCAGCGCGGTAGTTTCAGGTTGTTCCAGACAGCGAGGCTTGGTTCAGCCTGGTTCAGGGTATAGAAATGCAGCCCTGGTGCACCGCCTTGCAACAAACGTTCACACATCTCTGTGATCACCTGCTCGCCGAAACCCTGAATGCTCGAGGTGTCGTCGCCATAGGCTTCCAGTTGCTTGCGGATCCAGCGCGGGATTTCCGCACCGCAGGCATCAGAGAAGCGCGCCAGCTTGCTGTAGTTGGTAATCGGCATGATGCCCGGCACGATCGGGATGTTTACGCCCAGTGCCCGCACACGCTCGACGAAGTAGAAATAGCTGTCGGCGTTGAAGAAATACTGGGTGATCGCACTGTCGGCGCCGGCGTTGGACTTGCGCACGAAGTTGTTGAGATCGTCCTCGAAATTGCGCGCTTGCGGGTGCATTTCCGGGTAGGCGGCAACTTCGATGTGGAAATGATCGCCGGTTTCTTCACGGATGAATTCAACCAGGTCATTGGCGTGGCGCAGTTCACCGCTGGCCATGCCCATACCCGAAGGCAGGTCACCGCGCAGGGCAACGATACGGGTAATCCCGGCGGCCTTGTATTGACTCAGCAGACCGCGAAGGTCGGCCTTGCTGTCGCCGACGCACGACAGGTGCGGGGCGGCGGGCACCTTCACTTCACTTTCCAGCTGCAACACGGTGTTGATCGTGCGATCCCGGGTTGAGCCGCCTGCGCCGTAGGTGCAGGAGAAGAAGTCAGGGTTGTAGGTAGCCAGCTGACGAGCAGTGGCGAGCAGCTTTTCATGCCCAGCGTCGGTCTTGGTAGGGAAGAACTCGAAGCTGTAGCGACGATCTTGGGACATGGTCATATCCTTGGAAACTCGAAAGCCAAACGGTGTGTCCGTCACAACGCCTTCGCTGGCAAGCCAGCTCCTACCAATGTGACGTGGAACCTGTAGGGGCTGGCTTGCCAGCGAACCAGACAACACGGTGCGCCGGGCACACCGTGTTGTCAGCCAAGCATCAGTAGCGGTAAGCGTGCGGCTTGAACGGACCTTCGACGGTCACGCCGATGTAGTCGGCCTGGGTCTTGGTCAGTTGAGTCACGACGCCGCCGAAACCGCGGACCATTTCCAGGGCCACTTCTTCGTCGAGTTTCTTTGGCAGTACTTCAACGGTCAGGCGCTCGGCTTTCTGGGCTGGCGACAGGTCGGCGTACTTCTGTTCGAACAGGAAGATCTGCGCCAGCACCTGGTTAGCGAACGAACCGTCCATGATGCGGCTTGGGTGACCGGTGGCGTTGCCCAGGTTCACCAGTCGGCCTTCGGCCAGCAGGATCAGGTAGTCATCGTTCTGCGGGTCGAAATCGCCAGCGCCGGTACGGTGGATCTTGTGTACCTGTGGCTTCACTTCTTCCCATGCCCAGTTCTTGCGCATGAAAGCAGTGTCGATTTCGTTGTCGAAGTGACCGATGTTGCAGACCACGGCGCGCTTTTTCAGGGCCTTGAGCATGTTGGCGTCGCAGACGTTGACGTTACCGGTGGTGGTCACGATCAGGTCGATCTTGCCCAGCAGGGCTTTGTCGATGCTGGCTTCGGTGCCGGTGTTGATGCCGTCGATGAATGGCGAAACCAGTTCGAAACCGTCCATGCAGGCTTGCATGGCGCAGATTGGGTCAACTTCGGACACTTTAACGATCATGCCTTCCTGACGCAGGGACTGGGCCGAACCCTTGCCCACGTCACCGTAGCCGATGACCAGTGCTTGCTTGCCGGACAGCAGGTGGTCGGTACCACGCTTGATCGCATCGTTCAGGCTGTGACGGCAGCCGTACTTGTTGTCGTTCTTGGACTTGGTTACCGAGTCGTTGACGTTGATCGCCGGGATCTTCAGCTCGCCCTTGGCCAGCATGTCCAGCAGGCGGTGTACGCCGGTGGTGGTTTCTTCGGTCACGCCGTGGACGCGATCCAGTACCTGCGGGTATTTCTTGTGCAGCAGCTCGGTCAGGTCGCCGCCGTCGTCGAGGATCATGTTGGCATCCCAAGGCGCGCCATCTTTGAGGATGGTTTGCTCCAGGCACCACTCGTACTCCTGCTCGGTTTCACCTTTCCAGGCAAACACCGGGATGCCAGCAGCGGCGATGGACGCAGCAGCCTGGTCTTGAGTCGAGAAAATGTTGCAGGACGACCAGCGTACTTCGGCACCCAGGGCAACCAGGGTTTCGATCAGCACGGCAGTCTGAATGGTCATGTGGATGCAGCCGAGGATCTTCGCACCCTTGAGCGGTTGCTCTTCGGAGTACTTGCGACGCAGACCCATCAGGGCCGGCATTTCCGACTCGGCGATGATGGTTTCGCGACGGCCCCAGGCAGCCAGGGACATGTCGGCGACTTTGTAGTCGGTGAAATCTGCAGGCGTGTTGACAGCGCTCATGAAGAGCCTCCATTCGTAATGTATGCGAATGGGCGCCGTTGTGCGTTTAGTGTCCGGCCCAATCTGGCCAGGCAACGCCCCATCCGAGCCTGACAGGTCTAGCCTGCTGCAGCGCCCCTCGGACGGGTGGCGGGAAAACGGTAACTGTCGAAGATGACCGTTTTGAAACGGAGGCGATTATAGCGGGCCGGGCGGATCTGCCAAAGGGTTTCTGTCGGCTGGTTGATTATCTTGATCGAGACCATAGTCGATGCGGCGTAGAGCTGTGCGCCGGGCTCTGCCATGATGGGCGATATCCATCGGCAAGACCCTCAGGAGCGAATATGAATTTCCACACCCGCAAATGGGTAAAACCTGAAGACCTCAACCCCAACGGCACGCTGTTCGGCGGCAGCCTGTTGCGCTGGATCGACGAAGAAGCGGCGATCTACGCCATCGTCCAGTTGGGTAACCAGCGCGTGGTCACCAAGTACATTTCCGAGATCAACTTTGTCAGCGCCTCGCGCCAGGGCGACATCATCGAACTGGGCATCACCGCCACCGAATTCGGTCGTACCTCGATCACCCTCACCTGCGAAGTGCGCAACAAGATCACTCGCAAGAGCATCCTCACGGTGGAGAAGATGGTCTTTGTGAACCTCGGCGAGGACGGCCTGCCGGCCGCGCACGGGCGGACCGAGATCAAATACGTCAAGGACCAGTTCCAGGATGGCGCCGGCGTCGAATAAACCACAGAACGTATGCCGCACCGCGCGTGTCGTACTTAAACGACACGCCACAGGTTGCGGACTCCATGAACACTGAAAAAGACGGCAAGACCCCGAACCTTTCGGCGCAGGAACAGCACGACGTCGACAAAAACCAGCCACCGCGCGCGGCGGTGCTGCATGAAATCATCCGCACCCAGGGGGACCAGGAGCTGGAGCGCAGTGTCGCCGCGCTCTGGTGGTCTGCCTTGGCCGCCGGCTTGACCATGGGCCTGTCGCTGATGGCCATGGGGCTGCTGAACTCGCGACTGCCGGAGGGCGAAGCCTTCAAAGTGATCGCCAGTTTTGGCTACTGCGCCGGGTTCCTGGCGGTGATCCTCGCCCGCCAGCAGTTGTTCACGGAAAACACCCTGACCGCCGTGCTGCCGGTCATGACCAAACCCACGTTGAACAATTTCGGTCGACTGTTGCGGCTGTGGACGGTGGTCTTGTTTGGCAATCTGTGTGGGACCTTGCTGGTGGCCTACGTGATGTTGCACCTGCCGATTTTCGACACCCGGACCGACCTGGCCTTTCTCGATATCGGGCGCAAGGTCATGGAGAACGACGCCAGCAAGATGTTCGCCAAGGGCATCGTCTCGGGCTGGATGATCGCCACGATGGTCTGGATGATCCCTTCCATGGAAAGCGCCAAGATGTGGATCATCATTCTCATCACTTACCTGATGGCACTGGGGGACTTCACCCACATCGTGGTCGGTTCGGCTGAGGTCTCCTACCTGGTGTTCGCGGGCCAATTGTCGTGGGCGGACTTCTGGCTGGTGTTTGCAGGTCCTACGCTGGCGGGGAACATCATTGGTGGCAGCTTCATCTTTGCCCTGCTCAGTCATGCACAAATTCGCAGCGAAAGCGGACCGCCGAAGAACGCTGAAGGGCCTGTGGCCGGTCCGCGCACTCCGGAAAAATGAGCCCCAGTTTCACTCTGCGGCGTGGGTAAGAGCCTGAATTTGAACAGTTATTCAAAGATGTCGAAATGATGGGGCAGTGCTTGCTGTATATTGCGAACGCTTCCTATTCATGAAAAAGACGGATCTTTATGCAGTTCTCAGGCTTCTCCCCTGCGCGCCTTCTGAGTGCGCTGCTGGTGTCTGTCCTGGTTTTGGGCACCGCCCAGGCCAAGGATGATGGCACTGACCTTTCGATCACCATCGAGAAAGAAATCCAGACCCATGTGGTCAATGCCGACGGCAGTTTTGTGGCGACCCTGGAAACGGTGCACCTGATCAACGAAGAGCGGGCGATCAAGGCCTGGGCGCAACGTTCGATGAGTTACAACCGGACCCTGGAAACCCTGGAGGTACTCCAGGCGTATACGCAAAAGCCTGACGGACGCAAAGTGCAGGTCAAGGCCGACCAGATCAAGGAGCAGCAGGAGCGAGCATCTGCGGATGCACCGATGTTCCAGGACACGCTGCTCAAAGTAGTGATCTTCCCTGAGGTTGCCGTGGGGGACCGGCTGGTGGTTCAGTTCAAGAAAAAGCGCAGCACGGCGCTGTTTCCTGGCCATTTTGAAGACCTGTCCTACCCGGCGTTTTTCCCGACCCGGCAGTTCACCCTGATCTATGACTTGCCGGCCGACATGCCGCTGCACGCCGATGCCAAGGGCTTTACCGCGAGCACGCCGGCCGCCGGGCCGGGGCGCAAAATTTATCGCTGGGACTATGTGTCAGCGCAAAAGGCGCGAATCGAGCAGGGGGCGGTGTCCTACCTGGACTACGGCCAATACCTGGCCGTGTCGACATTCGGCGATTTCGCCGCGTTCGCCAAGGCCTACGATGCACGGGCCCACAGCACCCTGACCCCGCAGATCCAGGATCTCGCCAACGGCCTCACGGCCGGGCTCGACACGCCCCTGGCCAAGGCGATTGCGCTGAGCGACTGGGTGCGCAAGCACATTCGCTATGTTGCGGTCTACGTCGGCCCAGGCGGTGTGGTGCCCCATCCGGTGGACACGATTCTGACCAACCGCTATGGCGACTGTAAGGACCACGTTGCACTGCTGGAAGCCATGCTGGCGGCCGTGGGGATCGAGAGCTCACCGGCCCTGGTCAACCTGGGCAATGCCTATGGGTTGCCCAAGGTGCCGACGCTGGGGCTGCTCAACCACGCCATCACCTATGTGCCGAGCCTGAACCTGTATCTCGATTCCACCGCCGAAGGCATTGCCGCCGGTTACCTGCCGGTGCCAGTGCTGGACAAGCCGGTGGTGCTGAGCAAGTCCGGTGATGTTGGGCACACGCCGACCTCACAAATGGGGTTGGTGGAAAACAGCATGCTGTTCAAGGTTTCGTCAAAAGGCGCTGCCGACTTCAGCCACACCTCCAATGTGATTGGCTGGGCCGCCGAAGTGAATCGCTACGGGGTCAAGTCGATGAAACCCGTCGACCGCGACCTGTTGATTCAGCAGATCCTCGCGTCCTACGGGCTCAACGGCAGCGGCACGTTTGATGCCGGGAAGTTCGAGGGGAGCGGCCAGGGTTATGAAATGAACATGGCCGGGCGCGTGGAGAACCTGGTCAATCTACCGGGTCCGATTGGCGTGCTGACCATGAGCAGCCTGGCCGGTGGCATCGCGCAAAGTGTCTTCAGCCTGCTCATGGAGCCGGAACGGACTCAGGCGTTCACCTGTATTTCCGGGGTGACCGAGGAGCAGGCGCGTTTTGAGTTCCCGCAGGATGTCAGCATTCTCGCGGCACCGAAGAACGTGACACTGAACCACGAGCGGTTTGACTACAGTTCGACCTATGCCCGCGAGGGCAATGCGGTGGTGGTCAAGCGCCGCTTCGACTTCAAGCAGCCGGGCGCGGTGTGCACCCCGGATGACTTCAAATCGATGAAAGCCATGGCTGAGGCCGCGGCCAATGACCTGAAAAGCCAGATCATTGTGCAGTCGCTTTAAGTGACGGGGCGCTCGCCCGCCGTTGCCGGTAGATGAAGTACAGCGCGGTCAGCACGGTCAGGCCGCTGACCAGCGCGCCGGTCCAGGGCAGGTCGGCCAGGTCGGCGCCGCTGCCGACCACCAGGCCGCCGATCCAGGCGCCTGCTGCATTTCCCAAATTGAACGCGCTCTGGTTCAGGGTCGAGCCGAGGTTGGGCGCTTCATGGGCCTGGTCGATGATCAGCAGTTGCAGGATCGGGCACAGGGCGAAGGCGAAAATCCCCCACAGCACCAGGGTGATCGCCGCTGGAATCACCGAATGACTGGTTTGGCTGAAGGCTGCCAGCACCAACACCACCGCCAGGGCCATGCCCACCAGTGACGGCAGCAGTCGGCTGTCCGCCAGGCGCCCGCCGAGCATGCTGCCGGCGGTCAAGCCGACGCCGAACAACAGCAGCATGATCGTCACGCCGTGGGGGCTGACGCCGGTGATGTCCTGCAGGATCGGCGCGATGTAGGTGAAGACGCTGAACAGACTGGTCGAAGCCAGCACACTCATACCCAGTGCCAGCAACACGTTGGCCTTGCCCAGCACTTTGAACTCACTGGCCAGGTTGGCCTTGTCCATGGCGATGTCCCGGGGCAGCCACAGCCATTGGGCGACGGCGGCCAGCACGCCGATCACCGACACGGCCCAGAACGTCGAACGCCAGCCGGCATATTGCCCAAGCGCGGTCCCCAGGGGCACGCCGAGCACGTTGGCCAAGGTCAGGCCGGTGAACATCATGGCAATTGCCTGGGCCCGTTTATTCGGCGCCACCAGTCCGGCGGCCACCACCGAACCAATGCCGAAAAACGCCCCATGGCACAGCGCTGTAACCACACGCGCGGCCATCAAAGTGACGTAGTTCGGCGCCAGGGCGCAAAGCATGTTGCCGAGGATGAACATCAGCGTCATCCCCAGCAAGGTGGCTTTGCGCGGCATGTTGGCGGTGCCCACGGCGAGGATCGGCGCGCCGAATACCACGCCCAGGGCATAGCCGGTGATCAGCAGACCGGCATCCGGAATACTCACCGACAGGTCGCGGGCGACGTCGGGCAATAGGCCCATGATCACGAATTCAGTGGTGCCAATGCCGAAAGCGGCAACGGCCAATGCAAGCAAGGCGAGTGGCATGCGCAAGGTCTCTGTCAGTAGTCTTGACGCTTTGATCAGGCGAACGCGTGCCGGTGTCCGAGTCTTGGCAAAGTCGGCAGCAGCAGAGATTTATTGGAATAAGTATGTGCGCAAGTGAGTACAGCGTGTTCGCTTGCAGTATAAACAGCTCCTGACATATGACGAATCAATTCTCTTGAGCAAGGAGGCGCTGTGTTACCCACGGTTCTGGTTTTGGTCGCGGCGCTGTTGCATGCGGCCTGGAATACCCTGATCAAATTCAGCGCCGAGCGTCTGCTGGTGGTGGCGTGCATGGACAGCGTGGCGCTGCTGTTTGTCGCCTTGATGCTGCCATTCGTGGCGCTGCCGCCGCTGGAGATCTGGCCGTGGATCCTCGCGTCGGCGGCCTTCGAGTTGCTCTATCGCTACCTGTTGATCCAGGCCTACCGGGTGGGGGACCTGGGCCTGGTCTACCCCTTGATGCGCGGCTTGTCGCCCTTGGTGGTGCTGGCACTGACCTTGATTTTCGCCGGTGAAGTGCTAACCACCCAGCAGATCCTCGGCATCCTGCTGATCCCGTTCGGCATGCTGTGCCTGCTGTGGCAGGGCGGTGGCGGCGAGCGGCTGCCGTGGTCGATGTTGCCGGTGGTGGCGCTGATCGGCCTGTGCATCGGTTGCTACACCTTCATCGACGGCCAGGCGATCCGGCGCTGGTCCCATCCGCTGGATTACCTGGTCTGGGTCACGCTGCTCAGTGCCTGGCCCTTCCCATTGCTGGCGCTGGTGCGCAAGCGCCCGGCGTTCATGCTGTTCTGGCGTGAACAATGGCGGCTGGGGCTGGCGGTCGGGTTCTGCGTGTTGTTCAGCTACGCTCTGGTGCTGTGGGCGATGCAATTGGGGTCGATTGCCGAAGCGGCGGCGCTGCGCGAGATCAGCGTGATCCTGGTGGTGCTGTTCGGAATGCGCTACCTCAAAGAACCTTTTGGCAAGCCACGGCTCTTAGCCTGTGGGCTGGTACTGATTGGCATGCTGATCATGAAGCTCTAGACGAGCCTCCCGATAACTTTGAACAAGGACTCTGCAATGACGGTTGCCCTGTGGTGCATTTTGATCGCGATCTTCTTGCCATACGTGTGCATCTATATCGCCAAGCTGGGCGGGCGCTTCCGCCTGGCCGATAACCATGACCCACGGGATTTCCTCGAAAACCTCGACGGTTTTGCCCGGCGCGCCTATGCGGCCCAGCTCAACAGTTTTGAAGTCACCCCGGCCTTTGCCGCAGCGGTCATCGTCGCCCATCTGGCCGGCAACGCCGAACTGGTGACGATCAACGTGCTGGCGGTGTTGTTCATCACCAGTCGCCTGCTGTACATCATCTGCTACCTGGCGGACTGGGCGATCCTGCGGTCGCTGGTGTGGTTTGTCGGCATGGCGCTGATCGCCAGCTTCTTCTTCGTGTCGATGTAAAGCGCCGCAGGAGCGCTCCGGCACGCCTGCAGGCGGGTCACGTCAGGGCTTGTCGGCCACCTGGGGCAATTGCGGCAGCGCTGCACCCTTGGGCCAGAGCATCCAGATCTGGCCTTGTTGTTTCATGTCGCCGGCCAGATGGCCAGCGGCGTCGCCGGTGCCCCAGAACAGGTCGGCACGCACTTCGCCGGTGATCGCGCCGCCGGTGTCCTGGGCCGCTACCGGACGTACCAGCGGGGTGCCGTCGGGACGCGTGGTTGAGAGCCACAGCAGGCTGCCCAGCGGAATCACTTTGCGATCAACGGCGACGCTGTAGCCCGAGGTCAGCGGCACGTTCAGCGAACCACGCGGGCCTTCGTTGCTGTCCGGGTTACGGGTGAAGAACACGTAGCTCGGGTTGCTGCCCAGCAATTCCGGAATGCGCGTCGGGTTGGCCTTGGCCCAGGCGCTGATGGCGCCCATGGTCACCTCCTCTTTCTTCAGCTCGCCCTGTTCCACCAGCCAGCGGCCGATGGGGCGGTAGGGGTGGCCGTTCTGGTCGGCATAGGCGATGCGCAGTTGGCGGCCGTCAGCCAGCTGGACCCGCCCGGAACCCTGGATTTGCAGGAATTGCAGGTCCATCGGATCGGTCAGCCAGGCCACCACCGGCGCCTTCACGCCTTTGCTCTCGATGGTCGCGGCATCGTCGTATGGCTTCAACACGCGACCCTCAAGGCGACCGCGCAGGCGCTTGCCCTTGAGTTCCGGGTAGAGGCTGTCGAGGGCGACGATGATCATGTCGTCCGGCACGCCATAGATCGGCACATGGGCGCTTGGGGTTTGAGTCAGGCTGCCCGGATAGACCGGCTCGTAGTAGCCGGTGATCAGGCCATTGGCGTTGCCGCCCGAAGAGCGCAGGCCGTAGACCTGCAAGTGTTCCTTGAGAAAACTGCGCACCGCGCCGGGTTCCATGGCCACGCTGGCTGCTGCGGCGCAGGTCTGGCCCCAGACCGGATCATTCTTGAGTCGAGTGCAGGCGCTGCGCCATGAGCCAAAACCGGCCAGCAGGTCGCTGTCCGAGACCGCCGGCAGGGCGTCCCAGGTGGCGCTGGAGTAGGTGGCGATGGCGTGGGTCTGCGGCTTGGTGTTGTCGCCACCGTTGCAACCGGCAAGCAGGGCGATCATCGGGACGGTCCAGGCCAGGGTCTTGCCCCAGGCCTTGAAGCGATTGTTCATGCGGTACTTCCTGTGCTGGTTGGCGCAGCGTATGGGCGGCTGCGGCAACCCGTATTGTTAATAGGGCTATTGGTCTTTGCGGTCGAGGCGAGGATACTGGCCGCCGAATTCCGGACCTTGAGCCACCATGACGCTTAAACGAATTTCAGTTGTATTGCTGGCCTGCCTGACCCTGACCGCCTGTGGCGGTGTCGATCCCAACTCGCCACTGGGCCAGCGCAAGGCGATCTTCAAGCAAATGCTCAAGACGGGCGAGGACCTGGGCGGCATGTTGCGCGGGCGGGTCCCGTTCGATGGCGCGAAATTCGCCGAGGGCGCGGTCAAGCTCGATGCTTTGTCCCATGAGCCGTGGAAACATTTCCCGCAGGTTCGTGAAGAAGATCACAGCAGTGCCACCGCCGATGTCTGGGAGAAGCAGGCACGCTTCCAGGAAATGGCCCGCACCCTCGAGGCGGCCACCGGTGAATTGGTGATTGCCAGCCAGATCCAGCCCTACAAGGCCAGCAATCTGGGCCCTGCGGTACAGAAAGTCGAAGATGCCTGCAGTGCCTGCCATAAACAGTTCCGGGATCATTGATCTCGGTAGTCTGGTCTGAAGCCATCGCTGGCAAGCCAGCTCCCACAGGGTATTGGTGGTGTGCTGCCGATCCACTGTAGGAGTTGGCTTGCCAGCGAATAGGCCCTCAAGCCCCCCGCAAAACCGGCCTGTTACTTGTCCAACTCGTCCAGCGCTTCCTGCAATTCCTTGCGCGACTCGGCGAGCTTGTCCTTGCGCTTGTTGATCTTCTCCGGATCGCCCTTCTTCATGGCTTTGTCGAGATCGGCTTGACGCTTGCTGACTTCATGCTTGGCGTCCAGCACCTTGTTTTCGCGCTCTTTCTTCAGTGACGCGTCAGTGCAGTGGGTGGTGACTTCGCTCAGGGCTTTTTCCAGGCCAGCCTGCTGTTCGGCATTGCCGTGGGCCTTGGCTTGTTCGATCTGGGTGGCGATGGACTGGCGCTTGGCGGCGCAGCCGGTGAGTTCAGGTGCTTGCTCGGTGGCCATCGCGGGAGCGGCGAGGGCGCTGCACAGGGTCAACAGGGCGAGCGGTGCAAGAAGTTTCATGAAGGCTCCGTTTTGAAAAGTTGATCGATCGCGAGCAGGAAGTCGGTTGGAGCACGGCAACAGGCGTAGGTTTCCTATCGTCCGTTGCGCTCGCAGAAACCGTCAATGGTAGCAAGCTCGTGGCCACCAGGGGGTACTCAATCCGGTAACCATTTGCTGCCAGCACCTTGGGCAGACTTTTTCATCGCCCATGAAAAAGCCCCGCAGGGCGCGCCATGCGGGGCTTTTCCAGTACAGGGTTACAGGCCGGCGGCAGCGCGCAGGGCGTCGGCGCGGTCGGTTTTTTCCCAGGTGAACGTGGTGAAGGTGTCGTCGCCCACGGTCTTGGTCGCCGGAGTACGACCGAAGTGGCCGTAAGAAGCGGTTTCACGGTACATCGGGTGCAGCAGGTCGAGCATGGTGGTGATCGCGTAGGGACGCAGGTCGAACACTTCGCGCACCAGTTTGACGATCTTGTCGTCGCTGATCTTGCCGGTGCCGAAGGTGTTCAGCGAGATCGACGTCGGCTGGGCGACACCAATGGCGTAGGAAACCTGAATCTCGCAACGCTCGGCCAGACCGGCAGCGACGATGTTCTTCGCCACGTAACGACCGGCGTAAGCTGCCGAACGGTCAACCTTCGATGGATCCTTGCCGGAGAACGCGCCGCCACCGTGGCGCGCCATGCCGCCGTAGCTGTCAACGATGATCTTGCGACCGGTCAGGCCACAGTCGCCCACTGGGCCGCCGATGATGAACTGGCCGGTCGGGTTGATGTGGAACTGGGTGTCCTTGGTCAGCAGCTCGGCCGGCAGGACGTGCTTGACGATCAGCTCCATCACGCCTTCGCGCAGGTCTTTGTACGACACGTCAGGGTTGTGCTGGGTCGACAGGACCACGGCGTCGATGCCGACGACCTTGCCGCCTTCGTAGCGGCAGGTGACCTGGGACTTGGCGTCCGGACGCAGCCATGGCAGCAGGCCGGATTTGCGGGCTTCGGCCTGGCGCTGGACCAGTTGGTGGGAGTAGGTGATCGGGGCAGGCATCAGCACGTCGGTTTCGTTGCTGGCGTAGCCGAACATCAGGCCCTGGTCGCCAGCGCCCTGATCTTCCGGCTTGGCACGGTCGACACCCTGGTTGATGTCCGGGGACTGCTTGCCAATGATGTTCATCACACCGCAGGTCGCGCCGTCGAAGCCGACGTCGGAGCTGGTGTAGCCGATGTCGGTGATCACATCACGCACGATCTGCTCGAGGTCGACCCAGGCCGTGGTGGTGACTTCGCCGGCGATGATCGCCACGCCCGTTTTCACCAGCGTCTCGCAGGCCACGCGGGCGAACTTGTCTTCAGCAATGATGGCGTCCAGCACCGCGTCGGAAATCTGGTCGGCGATTTTATCCGGATGCCCTTCAGATACGGACTCGGAGGTGAAAAGGGAGTATTCGCTCATCTCGATGTTTCCTGAAATTTACCGATGGTGAGTTCGCCAGTCGGTCGCTGAAAGTGGCGGACCTGGATCTGGAAACCATTACGTAAGCCTACATAGAGGCTGTCCCCGGGAACGAGTCCCGCAGCGGTGGCCCAACGGGCCAGATCGTCCTGTTCAAACCCCAACCAAAGATCACCGCAGGCCTCCCTGGCCCAACTTTGGTTGTGACTGCATAACTCTGTAACCAGCAGGCTGCCGCCCGGTTGCACCAGGCCGGCAAGGTGCCGTAGGGCATCGGCTGGCGCGGCGAAATGGTGCAGGACCATGTTCAGTACCACGCAATCGGCCGCCAGACTGACGCCATTCAAGGCATCGGCCAATTGCAGGCTGACATTGCCCAGTGCTTCGCGGGCACACACTTGGCGCGCCAGTTCGAGCATCGCCGGGCTGTTGTCGAGCGCGGTGACCTGACTGAAACGCCGGGCCAGTTCCGGCAGGAAGCCGCCGTCGCCGGGGCCGACTTCAATCGCCGTGGCACTGTCACTGAAGTCAAGCTTGTCGAGCAGCGCCAATACGCTTTCGCGATACTGCGCCAGGCCGGCGATCAAATCCTGCTGGGCACGAAATTTATCTGCCACCCGTGAGAAAAAGTCCTGGCTCGCGGCTGCTCGTTGACCGTGGACCTGGGCGATGCGCATTTTGACGTCGCCGGGCAGGACCAGGTTGTCGACTTCTTCGAGCAGGGCGGCGTGCAGCTTGCCGCCCATCAGGCCGGTCTGAGGCAGGGCGCGGCGGTAGAAAATCGCATTGCCTTCGCGGCGGGTGGCAACCAGGTCAGCCTGGGCCAGCACCTTGAGGTGGTGGCTCATGCCCGATTGGCCGGTGGCGAAGATCTGCGCCAGCTCCAGCACGCCAAACGAGTCGTTGGCCAGTGCGCGCAATACATTCAGGCGCAGCGGATCTCCGCCGGCCTTGCACAGGGCCGCCAGCTCGTCGCAATCGTCATGGCGAATGGAAGGCGCGGGTAGGTTCATAAGCCCGGCAGTCTAGACACGCGTTGAAACCATCGCAAGTTCAATATCAAAAAGTTTTGATATTGCACGATAGATGGCACTTCCTGACGTTAGCTTCAGTCAACTAACGAATGGCGGAAAGGTTTCACCAGACGAAACCGCCGTTATCAATTGGAAAAACGCCTTCAGATGACTATCTGTCATTGCCCCGAGGCGCCCGGGTGAGGGAAAATGCTCGCCTTTTTTCCGTTTCGTTTTATTCAACTCCCCAGGAGATCAGCGATGCCCAGCCGTCGTGAGCGTGCCAACGCCATTCGTGCCCTCAGCATGGATGCCGTGCAAAAAGCCAACAGCGGACATCCCGGTGCCCCCATGGGTATGGCGGATATCGCCGAAGTCCTTTGGCGTGACTACCTCAAGCACAACCCGAGCAATCCATCCTTCGCCGACCGTGACCGCTTCGTGCTGTCCAACGGTCACGGCTCGATGTTGATCTACTCGCTGCTGCACCTGACCGGCTACGACCTGTCGATCGAAGACCTCAAGCAGTTCCGTCAACTGCACAGCCGCACCCCGGGCCACCCGGAATTCGGCTACACCCCGGGTGTTGAAACCACCACTGGTCCACTGGGTCAGGGGCTGGCCAACGCCGTGGGCTTCGCCCTGGCGGAAAAAGTCCTGGCGGCGCAGTTCAACCGTCCGTCCCACAACATCGTCGATCACCACACCTACGTGTTCCTGGGTGATGGCTGCATGATGGAAGGCATTTCCCACGAAGTCGCTTCCCTGGCCGGTACCCTGGGCCTGGGCAAGCTGATCGCTTTCTACGATGACAACGGCATCTCCATCGACGGCGAAGTCGAAGGCTGGTTCACCGATGACACGCCGAAGCGTTTCGAAGCCTACAACTGGCAGGTGATCCGCAACGTCGACGGCCACGATCCGGAAGAGATCAAGACCGCCATCGAGACCGCCCGCAAGAGCGAGCAGCCGACCCTGATCTGCTGCAAGACCACCATCGGCTTCGGTTCGCCGAACAAGCAAGGCAAGGAAGATTGCCACGGCGCCCCACTGGGTGACGCGGAAATCGCTTTGACCCGTGCGGCGCTGAACTGGAACCACGGTCCTTTCGAAATCCCGGCTGATATCTACGCCGAGTGGGATGCCAAGGAAGCTGGCCGTGCAGTCGAAGCCGAGTGGGATCAGCGTTTCGCAGCCTACTCCGCTGCTTTCCCGACAGAAGCCAACGAACTGGTACGTCGCCTGAGCGGTGAGCTGCCGGCTGACTTCTCGGAAAAAGCCTCGGCTTACATCGCTGAAGTCGCAGCCAAGGGCGAAACCATCGCCAGCCGTAAAGCCAGCCAGAACGCCCTGAACGCGTTCGGTCCACTGCTGCCGGAAGTGCTTGGCGGTTCGGCTGACCTGGCCGGCTCCAACCTGACCCTGTGGAAAGGCTGCAAGGGCGTCACCGCCGAAGATGCCAGCGGCAACTATATGTACTACGGCGTGCGCGAATTCGGCATGACCGCCATCATGAACGGTGTTGCCCTGCACGGCGGCCTGGTGCCTTACGGCGCGACCTTCCTGATGTTCATGGAATACGCCCGTAACGCCGTACGCATGTCGGCGCTGATGAAGCAGCGCGTGATCCACGTCTATACCCACGACTCCATCGGTCTGGGCGAAGACGGTCCGACTCACCAGCCAATCGAGCAACTGGCCAGCCTGCGCTGCACGCCGAACCTCGACACCTGGCGTCCGGGTGACGCGGTCGAATCGGCCGTGGCCTGGAAGTTCGCCCTGGAGCGCAAGGACGGTCCTTCGGCACTGATCTTCTCGCGTCAGAACCTGCAGCACCAAACCCGCGATGCCGGCCAGATTGCCGACATCAGCCGTGGTGGCTATGTGCTGAAAGACTGCGCGGGCGAGCCTGAGCTGATCCTGATCGCTACCGGTTCGGAAGTGGGCCTGGCGGTTCAGGCGTTCGACAAGCTGACCGAGCAGGGCCGCAAGGTGCGCGTGGTTTCCATGCCGTGCACCAGCGTGTTCGATGCCCAGGATGCCGGCTACAAGCAAGCGGTGTTGCCGCTGCAAGTGGGCGCGCGTATCGCCATCGAAGCCGCTCACGCGGACTACTGGTACAAGTACGTGGGCCTGGAAGGCCGCGTCATCGGCATGACCACCTACGGTGAGTCGGCGCCGGCGCCAGCCCTGTTCGAAGAGTTCGGCTTCACCCTGGAAAACATCCTGGGTCAGGCTGAAGAACTGCTGGAAGACTAAGTCCAACAGTTGTGTTGTCTGGATTGCCGTCTTCGCGAGCAGGCTCGCTCCCACAGGGTCACACCGACTTTGTGGGAGCGAGCCTGCTCGCGATAGCGGCGGTCCAGGCAGCACACCACTGACGGATTCACCACGGTAATCGAGAACCCCATGCCTCAACCGCGTCCTTACAAAGTTGCACTCAACGGCTACGGCCGGATTGGTCGTTGCGTCCTGCGTGCGTTGTTTGAGCGAGGCGAGAAGGCCGGGTTTGAAATTGTCGCGATCAACGATTTGGCCGACATGGCCAGCATTGAATACCTGACACGCTTCGACTCCACCCATGGCCGGTTTCCCGGTGAGGTGAAGGTCGACGGCGATTGTCTACATATTAATGGTGACTGCGTGAAGGTTCTGCGCAGTGCCACCCCCGAAGGCATCGATTGGGCGTCCCTGGGCGTCGATCTGGTGCTTGAATGTTCCGGTGCCTACAACACCCGCGCCGATGGCCAGCGCTTTCTCGACGCCGGCGCACCGCGGGTGCTGTTTTCCCAGCCGATGGCCAGCGAGGCGGATGTCGACGCCACCATCGTCTACGGCGTCAATCAGGACTGCCTGAGCGGCGACGAGCTGCTGGTGTCCAACGCCTCCTGCACCACCAACTGTGGCGTGCCGCTGTTGCGCTTGCTGGACCAGGCCCTCGGCCTGGACTACGTGTCGATCACCACGATCCACTCGGCGATGAACGACCAGCCGGTGATCGACGCCTATCACCACGAAGACCTGCGCCGCACCCGTTCGGCGTTCCAGTCGGTGATTCCGGTGTCCACTGGTCTGGCACGCGGTATCGAGCGGCTGTTGCCGGAACTTGCCGGGCGAATCCAGGCCAAAGCCGTACGGGTGCCGACGGTCAACGTGTCGTGCCTGGACATCACCCTGCAAACCGTGACCGACACCGATGCCGACGAGGTCAACCGGATCCTGCGCGAGGCCGCCACCAGCGGCCCGCTCAAGGGACTGTTGGCCTACACCGAGCTTCCACACGCAAGCTGTGATTTTAATCATGACCCGCATTCGGCCATCGTCGATGCCAGTCAGACCCGTGTTTCCGGCCCCAGGCTGGTGAATGTACTGGCCTGGTTCGACAACGAATGGGGTTTTGCCAACCGCATGCTGGACGTTGCTGAACACTATCTGCAAACCGCTATCAAACCTTCTGCCTCTCAAAACCCTGCTGTGTAAAACAGTAAACCCCCAGGAATTGCGACCCATGACCGTGTTGAAGATGACCGACCTCGATCTGCAAGGTAAGCGCGTATTGATCCGCGAAGACCTCAACGTCCCAGTCAAGGACGGTGTAGTCACCAGCGATGCGCGTATCCTGGCTTCGCTGCCGACCATCAAGCTGGCCCTGGAAAAAGGTGCTGCCGTCATGGTCTGCTCGCACCTGGGCCGTCCGACCGAAGGCGAGTTCTCGGCCGAGAACAGCCTCAAGCCGGTGGCCGATTACCTGAGCAAGGCCCTGGGCCGCGAAGTGCCGCTGGTGGCCGATTACCTGGGCGGCGTTGACGTCAAGGCCGGCGACGTCGTGCTGTTCGAAAACGTGCGCTTCAACAAGGGCGAGAAAAAGAACGCCGACGAACTGGCCCAGCAGTACGCCGGCCTGTGCGACGTGTTCGTGATGGACGCCTTCGGCACCGCGCACCGCGCCGAGGGTTCGACCCACGGCGTGGCCAAGTTCGCCAAGGTTGCAGCCGCTGGCCCATTGCTGGCCGCTGAACTGGACGCACTGGGCAAGGCCCTGGGTGCTCCGGCCCAACCAATGGCCGCCATCGTCGCCGGTTCCAAGGTCTCGACCAAGCTCGACGTGCTCAACAGCCTGAGCCAGATCTGCGATCAACTGATCGTCGGCGGCGGCATTGCCAACACCTTCCTCGCCGCAGCCGGTCACCCGGTCGGCAAGTCGCTGTACGAGCCGGACCTGCTGGACACCGCGCGCGCCATCGCGGCCAAGGTCAGCGTACCGCTGCCAGTGGACGTGGTAGTGGCCAAGGAATTCGCCGAAAGCGCTGCTGCGACCGTCAAGCTGATCGCCGACGTGGCCGCCGATGACATGATCCTCGACATCGGCCCGCAGACCGCTGCGCACTTCGCCGAGCTGCTGAAATCGTCGCAAACCATCCTGTGGAACGGCCCGGTGGGCGTGTTCGAATTCGATCAGTTCGGCAACGGCACCAAAGTGCTGGCTCAGGCGATCGCCGACAGCTCGGCATTCTCCATCGCCGGCGGTGGCGATACTCTGGCGGCCATCGATAAATATGGCGTCGCCGAGCAAATCTCCTACATTTCTACCGGTGGTGGCGCATTCCTCGAATTCGTCGAAGGCAAAGTGCTGCCAGCCGTTGAAGTCCTGGAAAGCCGGGCCAAGGCGTAAGGCCGCCCGTTGACCAGGCAAAGGAGTGTTGACATGGTCAAGACGTTAGCGACGTTGATTGCCGCTGCGGTGCTGGTCGGTTGCGGGAGCAGTCCCAAGGTCGCCAAGGACCCGGAAACCGGCGCGCCGGAAAAAGGCTGCTACCAGGCCGACTGGCAGGCGGAAACCAATCCGGTGCTCAACAAGCGTTCCGGGCCCGAGGGCCTGGATAAATACGAGACGCACACACCGGCCAAGGAACAGGGATGTCCTTGACCGGTCTGACTGACTAACGCCAGTGCCGGCGGCCGTTGCCGCCAGCCGAGGAAAATGGATGAAAGGCTTGATCGCCGTGGCCTCCCTGGCAGTGCTTGCCGGATGTGCTGGTTGGAACCCGCTGGCGTCAGCCCCTGCCGCGTCCGATAACTGGACCGATTGGGTGTGTGACAGCCAGGCCGTCGTGCACTGGCGCTTCGCCGATGCCGCGCAGGAAGCAGTGGATGTGCGCTTGGCCGATGATCAGGTGCATCGCCTGAAACTCGAGCCCGCTGGCAGTGGATCGCTGTACAGCGACGACCAGTTGGCGTTTCACCTCAAGGGTGACGAAGGCCTGGTGTACTGGGTCGCCACCAATGATTTGATCGGCCGTGGCTGCAAGGCCAAGTAATACCCTGATTCGCAGGCCGGGGCTTGACCCCCGATCTGCAATAACTTGAATAGCAGCCGCCGCTACGGCAGGCTTGCACGATTAACGACCCTAAACCGGGAGAGACACTCACAATGGCACTTATCAGCATGCGCCAGATGTTGGACCACGCAGCCGAATTCGGCTACGGCGTTCCAGCTTTCAACGTCAACAACCTTGAGCAGATGCGCGCCATCATGGAAGCCGCTGACAAGACTGACTCCCCGGTGATCGTCCAGGCTTCGGCCGGCGCTCGCAAATACGCTGGCGCGCCATTCCTGCGTCACCTGATCCTGGCGGCCATCGAAGAATTCCCGCATATCCCGGTGTGCATGCACCAGGACCACGGCACCAGCCCTGACGTCTGCCAGCGCTCGATCCAACTGGGCTTCAGCTCGGTGATGATGGACGGTTCCCTGGGCGAAGACGGCAAGACCCCGACCGACTACGACTACAACGTCCGCGTGACCCAGCAAACCGTGGCTCTGGCGCACGCTTGCGGCGTGTCGGTAGAAGGCGAGCTGGGCTGCCTGGGTTCGCTGGAAACCGGCATGGCCGGTGAAGAAGACGGCATCGGCGCCGAAGGCGTACTGGATCACAGCCAAATGCTGACCGATCCGGAAGAAGCCGCTGACTTCGTCAAGCGCACTCAGGTTGACGCCCTGGCAATCGCCATCGGCACCAGCCACGGCGCTTACAAGTTCACCAAGCCGCCTACCGGCGACGTGCTGGCCATCGACCGCATCAAAGAAATCCACAAGCGCATTCCGAACACCCACCTGGTGATGCACGGTTCGTCTTCGGTTCCGCAAGAGTGGCTGGCGATCATCAACCAGTACGGCGGCGACATCAAAGAGACCTACGGCGTACCGGTTGAAGAAATCGTCGAAGGCATCAAGCACGGCGTGCGCAAGGTCAACATCGACACCGACCTGCGTCTGGCGTCCACCGGTGCGATGCGTCGCCTGATGGCCACCAACCCGAGCGAGTTCGATCCGCGTAAATTCTTCGGCGCCACCGTCACCGCCATGCGCGACGTGTGCATCGCGCGTTACGAAGCCTTCGGCACCGCCGGCAACGCTTCGAAGATCAAGCCGATCTCCCTGGAAGCGATGTACCAGCGTTATCTGAAGGGTGAGTTGAACGCCAAGGTCAACTAAGCCTTAAGCGTTGCACCACCCTGCATTGAAAAAACCCGCCGCAAGGCGGGTTTTTTTGTGCTCGGCGTTGGCTTATTTGTCGACCAGCAGTTTCGGGTTGGAATTGCCCCACACCGTATACAGGTCGGCCAGCAGCGCGCCGTTAATGTCTTCGACTTCTGCCTGGGCAATCTCGGCGTTGCCCTGCTTGCCGAACAGCACCACCTCATCGCCGCCTTTCACACTCGGTACGTCGGTAACGTCGACCATCAGGGTGTTCATCGAGACCTTGCCCACCACCGGCACGCGGTGGCCGTTGATCAGCACGATGCCTTTGTTGGTGAAGGCGCGGCGGTAGCCGTCGGAGTAGCCGACGGTGATGTTGGCCAGTTTCGAGTCACGCGCCAGGGTGAAGGTGCGGTCGTAGCCGACGGTGTTGCCCTTGGGGTAGCTGTTGACTGACGCGACGTGGGATTTGAACTGCATGACCCGGGTGTATTCGGTATGGGACGGCACGGTGTCACCGAACAGTGCGCCGCCGGGACGGACCATGTCCAGGTGCGACTCGGGCACTTCCAGGGTGGCGAAGGAGTTGGCCGCGTGCAGGGTGATTTTGCTGCGGTCCAGTTGTGCGACCTTGATCAGCCAGTCGGCCTGCTGGTTGAATGCCTTGAGGCCGGCGCGCACATCGGCGGCATCCTCGACCGCGAAGTGGGTCATGATCGCCCGCACTTCGAGGTTCGGCACTTTGGTCATGGCGACCGCGTCACGACGACCCTCGGCGGTGGTCATTTCCACGCCGTTGCGGCTCATGCCGCTGGAGTTCAGGCCAATGTGCACCACCAGTGGCCGGCCGTGGTTTTCGGCGATCAGGCTGGCCTTGACGGCGAAGTCGAGGTTGCCCACCAGTTCTTCGACGTTGTACGGCAATGCCGCTTCCAGCTCACTGAGGGCGGCGGTACGTACGCGGATCAATTGACCCTTGAAGCCGCTTTCACGGACTACGCGGATCTCTTCGTTGCTGGCCACACCGACGCAGGGCACGCCCATGGCGATCACCGAGGGCATCAACAGGCCAATGCCGTGGCCGTAGGCGTCGGCCTTGAGCACCGCGCAGATTTTAGACTTGCCGGCCAGCGTGACCTGCAGGGCGCGAATGTTGTTTTCAAAAGCCTGTTTGTTGATTTCCACCCAGGCGTTGCTGTCCTGTGTACTGACCTGCGCCACGCCGTCGGTCATCGATAGCGGCGGGGCGGCGAAGGCTGGATTTTGCAGCAGAGCCATGCCCAGAGAGAGTGCGAGAAGGGTGCGAGTGAAGGGCATCGGGAGTGTCTCCATGACATTCTTGTAGAGGGCGTGTAGGTAACGCGGCGCAATACTCGAATTGTCCTACAAGAATGTCGACCCCCTCGGCGCGGATCTGTCTGAAAGCGTCGTGGTCCTGCATCTGCCAGGGTTATTTATTGTGGTCGATGTCCAATTTGCGGAAGGTCACCTGGGCGCCTTCACTACTTGGGCCGGCGTTGTCCTGCACGTAGACACCGGCCTTGAAGTACAGCGGCTTGTCGCGCCAGGTGGCGCTGATTTTTGAGTCCCACTGAGAACCGGCGGCGCTGATACCCAAAGCGCCGCCTGGGCTCAGATGGATCAGGTAGGAGAAGTCCTGATCGAGCCTGACCCCGGTGGCGATGGTGATTACCCGGCCTTCGGCATCGTCCGGCCGGGTACGGACTTTGGCGACGATATTGCCGGTCGCGGTTTTGCTTTTGTATTGGTACTCGACTTTCACCAGCGGCTTTTGACTGTCGTAGGCGTGGATCTGGCCAATCACCACCTTGCCCGAACTGGGGACCTTGTTCACCGCCAGGGTGGCCCGCAACGAATTGTCGGCCGCGGGGTATAGCCAGTTGCGCAGGGTGCCGTTGCTGTAGGTTTCGCGCAGCTCAGTGCGCGGGTAGATGGCGTTCTCGGTGCGCGTGCCAGTGACCGGAGCCCAGAAAAACAGGGTGCCGCTGTTGGCGTGGAAATACTGGTTCTTGAAGCCTTTGACCAGTTTCGGGGTGTCGATGGTGGCGGGAGGGCTGCCAACGGGAACGCTGAGGTTCCAGGTTGCAAGATCGATCATTGTCAGGTGTCCACAAGTGCTGCCGAAAGATGCGTGCCAATACTCCGGCGTTCACATCAGGGGCGGCCTTTATAAGCAGGTGAAGACGGTTTGTTAACGGTTTTGTGTCGATTATTTGACGTCGGCTAAATGGCGACGTGCCACACAGACCGGTTTTAAAGGGCTGCAAAGACAGACCGTTAGTCGGGTGATTGACGCTTTTGCTCAATGATGGCCGTTTGATTCCTACTGGTTTGGCACAACCGGGTCTAAAGTGAAGCCACAGCAAGGGTCCGATTCTTGTCGATCGCCCGCTAGATGCCCCATTAAAGAGAAGCAGCATGGAATGCGCGCAACCTACGCCAGGTGATGGCTACCCGGTTCTTTTGATCGTCGACGACTATCCGGAAAACCTGATCAGCATGCGTGCGTTGTTACAGCGCCAGGACTGGCGGGTGATGACCGCTGCCTCGGGCCTTGAAGCCCTGAGTCTGCTGCTTGAGCACGAAGTCGACCTGGTCTTGCTGGATGTGCAGATGCCCGGCATGGATGGCTTCGAAGTGGCGCGACTGATGCGCGGCAGTCGGCGAACGCAACTGACCCCCATCATTTTCCTCACGGCCAATGAGCAGACCCCTGAAGCGGTGATCAAGGGCTACGCCAGCGGCGCTGTGGATTATCTGTTCAAACCCTTCGATCCGCAGATTCTCAAGCCCAAGGTCCAGGCGTTGCTCGATCACCAGCGCAATCGTCGCGCCTTGCAACGCCTCAGTCATGATCTCGAGGTTTCGCGCGCCTTCAATGCCTCGGTGCTGGAGAACGCCGCCGAAGGCATTCTGGTGGTTGCTGATAATGGTCTGATCACCTACGCCAATCCGGCCATTTCACGTCTGCTCGATGCGCCCATCGAGGCATTGCAGGGTTCTGGATTCATCGATTTTTTACACACGCCGCATGTCCCGCGATGGCTCGACTCGCAGATCTGCGCTGACTTGCACCGGGGTGAAACCTGGCGTGCCCATGATGCGGTCCTGCGCACGACACGTGGCCAACAGGTGCCGGTCGCCCTGTCCTGTGCGCCGCTGCCCCTGGAACAGGGGGCGATGGTGGTGACCGTGCTCGATATGTCGGTGGTCTGCGATCTGCACCGGCAGTTGGAGCTGCAAGCCGTCAGCGATCCCTTGACCGGCCTGCTCAACCGTCGTGGTTTCTATCAGAGCGCGGAAAACCTGCTGCTGCGTGGCGAGCGTGCAGGCAGTACCTGGGTCTTGATGTACCTCGATCTGGACAGCTTCAAGCGGGTCAATGATCGCCTCGGCCACGACGCCGGGGATCGGGTGCTACGCAGGGTCGCCGAGCAGCTCAGGGCATGCCTGCGCCCCTTCGACATTCTGGGACGGATCGGCGGCGATGAATTCACCGCCTTGCTCGATCTGGAGTTTCCCGAGCAAGCCGCCAAGATTGCCGAGAAGCTGATCGAGCGAGTATCGGTATGCCAACAGATCGAGGGCATGGATGTCACCCAAGGGGCGAGCATCGGCATCGCCACCTTTCCCGATTGTGGCTATGACCTCGACGGTTTGTTAAGGGCCGCCGACATCGCCATGTACGAGGCCAAGCGCGCCGGGCGCCAGCAATACCGGTTCTACGATCACGACATGAATGGCCGCGCGCGGACCCGCCTGATGCTTGAGCAAAGCGTGCGTTCAGCCATCGAGAGCAGGGACTTCAAACTGGTGTTCCAGCCACAGGTATCGGTTGCCGATGGCCGAGTGCGTGGTTTCGAGGCGCTGTTGCGCTGGCGCCATCCGAGTGTCGGAGATGTTCCACCTGGCCTGTTCCTGCCGCTGTTGGAGGAGGCTCGGCTGGTCAGCCGGCTGGGCAGCTGGATTTATCAAAGTGCCGCGCAGCAGCGAAAGGCCTGGGAGCCGCAATTCACAGAGGACATGGTGTTGGCGGTCAGCCTGAGCAGCACCCAGTTCGCCATGCCCAATCTGGTCACTGAGCTGCGTCAGGTCCTGGAGCGCTGCCAGTTACAGCCGGCTCAGCTTGAGCTGGAGATCACCGAAGATGCCTTGCTGCACAACCTGGAGGAGTCACGTCGCCAGGTCGGCTTGCTGCGCAAACTTGGCGTACGGGTGGCGCTCGACGATTTCGGGTCGGGGCCGTGCTCGCTGGCCAATCTCCGCGATTTGCAACTCGACACTCTGAAGCTGGATCGGCAGTTGCTCGCCCAAGTGCTGCATTCGCCTCGAGATGCCGCGCTAGCGCGAAGTGTCATCGAGTTGTGCGGGCAATTCGGCATACCGGTCATCGCCGAAGGGCTGGAGAGTGCCGCGCAGTATCAATGGCTGGTGGAAAGTGGTTGTCCGTTCGGCCAGGGCTCTCTGGTGGCGCGACCGTTGATGGCCGAAGACGTTGGCGACTTTGTGCAACCCTTCGACTGGGGCGCGCTGAGGTCGTGAATTCGCTACACTGGCGGCCTGTCGCCCCTTTATCGTTGCTCAATGACCGCGCTCAAATACCTCCAGGCCTATCCCGCAGCCTTGCAAGATCAAGTACGCCAGATGATCGATCAGGATCGCCTGGGCGATTACTTGAGCCAACGCTATCCGGACAAGCACTCGGTGCAGAGCGATAAGGCGCTTTACGCTTACGCGCTGGAACTCAAGCAGGAATACCTGCGCAACGCGCCTGCCATCGACAAAGTGCTGTTCGATAACCGCCTCGACCTCACTCATCGGGCGCTGGGCTTGCACACGGCAATTTCCCGGGTGCAGGGCGGCAAGCTCAAGGCGAAGAAGGAAATCCGCATCGCCTCACTGTTCAAGGAGGCTGCGCCGCAGTTCCTGCAGATGATCGTGGTCCATGAGCTGGCGCACTTCAAAGAATCCGACCATAACAAAGCCTTCTACAAGTTGTGCGAGCACATGCTGCCCGGTTATCACCAACTGGAGTTCGATCTGCGGGTCTACCTGACCTGGCGCGATTTGCAGTAATCACACGGAGAGTCTGGATGGACGTCAGCAAGACCAAGAGTAGTTTTTACCGTCGTCTGTACGTGGCGTACCTGATCGATAGCGGGCTGGCCAGCAGCGTGCCGGCGCTGACCGATCTGACGGGCATGCCGCGGCGCACCGCCCAGGACACCATTGCGGCGCTGGCGGACCTGGACGTGGTCTGTGAATTCGAACAGGAAGACGGCGCCCGCAATCATGCCGGGCGTTATCGCATCCACAGCTGGGGCGCCATCGATCCGCGCTGGATCGAGCAGCATCTGCGGCAAATCAAGGCGGTCCTGGGTTATCCCTGAACCGCCAGCATTGGCGACGGACTAGCCCTTGCGCATGCCGATGTGCGGAATGTCGTCTTCCAGGTATTCCTCGCCCACCACGACAAAGCCGTAGCGCCCGTAGTAACCCTGCAAATGGGCCTGGGCCGAGAGGTAGATTGGGGTTTCGGGCCAGTGTTTCTCGGCCTGTTTCAGCGCCTGCCCCATCAGATCGTGGCCCAGGCCCTTGCCCCGCACCTGCGGTGCAATCACCACGCGGCCGATCACCACATCGCCGCCTTGCGAGGCCGGGTCGAGCAAGCGCAGGTACGCGACCAACTGATCATCCTGCCAGGCCATTAAGTGGCAGGTGTCACCCTCGAGGTCGCGGCCATCGACTTCCTGGTAGGCGCACTTCTGCTCAACCACGAACACTTCAGTGCGTAGCTGCAAAATGGCGTAGAGCTGTTCTTTGCCCAGGTCTTCATGGTGTTTGCAGATCCATTCAATCGTCATCGTTCTGTCCTTTAAAAAGTCTGGTCCGATACTAAGCGTCTACTGTCGAGATGTCTTGCCTGCATGAAAATCTGCGACATAGTCCAAAATGCCATCATTGAATTCGTGCGACTTCGTCATCTTTGTGTAATCTGCTTTGGCTGCCTTTGCCGCGAGTTGCATTGAGCCCAAACCTGGCCGCCCTGCGGCAGATGATCATCGAGTTCGGCTGAAAACGTGTTGGGTTGGCGCCCACCTAAGGATTTTTTGGCATGCCGCGATTGCATCGAGTCATTGCGTTGATGGGTTTGCTCTGGATAAGCCAGGACGTTGAGGCGCAAAAGCTGCGGCTGGTCGCCGATGCCTGGCCGCCGTTCACCGACGCCACCCTGGTCAACGGCGGGTTGGCCACCGATATAGTCAGTACCGCACTGGCGCGCGCCGGCTATGCCAGCGATTTCCAGCAGGTGCCCTGGGCCCGGGCGATGCTCGGCCTGGGCGAGGGGCGCTACGACGTGCTGGTGAACGCCTGGTACAACGACGAACGTACACGGATCGGCCAGTTTTCCGCCGAGTACCTGCTCAATCGCATCCGCTTCATCAAGCGCAAGGATGCGCCCATCGAATACAACAACCTGCAGCAGTTGCACACCTTTGCGATAGCGGTGGTGCGCGGCTACGCCTATTCGCCGGAATTTGATGGTGATGCCGCATTGCAGAAAGTCCCGGTGCACAATTTCGCCATGGCGGTGCGCATGGTGGCGGCGGACCGGGTGAAGCTGACGCTGGAAGATGAGTACGTGGCGCGTTATTACTTGGCGCACGAGTCGCCCAAGGTGCGCAATGCCGTGGAATTTGTGCCACAGCCCTTGAGCGAAAACAGCCTGCATATTCTGGTCAGCCTGAAGAACCCGGACCACGCGAAAATCGTCGCCGGGTTCGACCGGGAAATTGCCGGGATGAAGGCGGACGGCAGTTATGAGCGGCTGCTGAAGCAGCATGGGATGTAGCAGCTTCAGGCCTTTATCAGGTGCGCCGCCAGAGTCCGCAATGGCCCCAGCTGCCGGCAAATCAACCCGAGTTGCGTCTGTACCAGACGCAGGCCTTCGTCGATTTCGTCGGGCATCTGTTCGAGTTCGGCCGCCAGGGATTCTTCCTCGTCACTCTGGATCGCGATCGGTTGTTTGCTGGCCAGGCCTTGGGCGATTTCATCGATGCTGGCCGCCAACTTGACCCCGGCGCCTTCGATCAACTGTTCGCGGACTTCATCCGGTAAACGTGTTTCGCGATGTGCACCCAGGCCCGAAAGGTAGCTGAGCAGTGTGTGGGACAGTACGAGGAAACGGAATCCGACATCCGCTTCCTTACGAAAGTGTCCGGGCTCCATCAGCATGTTGGCTAGGGTGGTCGACAGCGCGGCATCCGCGTTGTGCGCGTTGCGCCGGGCCAGGCGGTAGGCCAGGTCATCGCTTTTGCCGGCGGCGTACTGCTGCATGATCTGGCGCAGGTAGATGCTGTTGCAGGTCAGGGTGTTGGCCAGCACCTTGTTCAACCGACGACCCTGCCAGTCCGGCAGGAACAGGAACACCGCGAGGCCGGCGATCAGGCTGCCGAGCAGGGTATCGAACAAGCGTGGCAGGAACAGTCCATAGCCGTCGCCCACTTGGTTGAAGCAGAACAGCACCATCACTGTGATCGCCGCCGTCGCCAGGGTGTAACGAGTGGTCCGGCTGATAAAGAACACCACCCCGGCGGCAATCGCGAAACACGACTGCACCAGCGGGTTGGGGAACAGGTCGAACAGGGCCCAGGCCACGGTCAGGCCGATGGCGGTGCCGATGATCCGTTGGCCGAGCTTGCGCCGCGTCGCGCCGTAGTTGGGTTGGCAAACAAAGAGCGTGGTGAGGATGATCCAGTAGCCCTGGGAAGGGTGGATCAAGTGCAGCACGCCATAGCCAATGGTCAGCGCCAGCGGCAGGCGCAAGGCGTGGCGGAACAGCAGCGAGGTCGGCGTCATCTGCGCGCGCAGGCGGGTCCAGACGTCTTTGAGATTGCGCGGCGAACGGTCGAGCAGGCTGCTGTCGGTGGCATCGGCGAGGTTGTCGGGGTTGCTCGCGTCGCTGAGCAGGCGGTCAAGGGTGCCCAGGTTGGCCGCCAGTGCACGCAATGAGCGCAGCAAGCCGCGCCAGGCCGGATTGCTCTGGATGCGCAGGTGCTCCAGCGAGGCGTGCAGGTCACTCAGAGCCTGGGCGAAGCTGTCGTCGTAGACGAATGGTTGGCGCATCTGGATCGATTCGGCCAGCGCCCGGCACGCCTTGCCCTGTTGGCGCAGCAGGCGCTGGCAGCGGAATAGCACGTCGCTGTGGAAGAACGCGTCGGCCAGGGCGTTGTACGGGTAATGCGAGGAACTGGCGCGCTCGTGGATGTCCTGGGCGAGGAAGTACAGCTTCAGGTAGCGGCTGACTTTCGACCCCGGCCGGCCGTTGCCGACCCGGTGCAGGATGATTTCCTTGGCGGCGTTGAGGGCGGCGACCACCCGGCCGTTCTGCTGGGCCAGTTCCAGGCGCCGGGCCTCGACGTCCATCTGCCGCAGCGGCTCGAACAACGCCGACTTGAGCTTGAGGTAATAGCCCAGTTCGCGGAACAGTCGCGCCAGGCTCTGTTGCACTGGCTGGTTGGAGAACATCGCCTGCCACAGCACCGACAGCAGGCCGTACCAGGCCGCGCCCGCCACCAGCAGCACCGGTTCATGCCAGAAGTCAGTCACCGCGCCGCCGCGCTGGTCAACGCCGATCATGGTGTAGACCGAGAGGATCAGTGTCGCCGAAGCAATCGCCCCGTAGCGTTCGCCGAGGGCGCCGAGCATGGTCAGGCCAAAGCTGGCCAGCGCAAAGGCGATCACGAAAATGTACGGGTAGGGGAACAGCAGTTCGACGGAAAATGCCGCGACGCTGAAGCACACCAGGGTCACGGCCAGCGCGTTGAGACGGCCCTGCCAACTGTCGTCGGTCTCGGCCAGGGCGCAGGCGATGATCCCCAGGAACAGCGGAATCAGCAGGGCCATTTCATCCTGGTACCAACACAACGCCATGCTGCCGGTCAGGGCGATGAACACCCGCACGCTGTAGCTGAACTTATCCAGTGCCCAAAGGCGCCGCAGAGACTGACGAAACGGAGTCGATGACATGAAGTGCGAAGGCCTTCCGGGGCAATGCCGCTAAATTGAGCCAGTAATGACGCCGACGCAATGGCGGCGATCACATCTGACAGCAAAATCTGTTCCTTCGGTACTTCATGCTCACTGCAAATGTTCAGGCTGGCCGAGAAAGCCGTGGGGCTTGCCATGCGTTCTCGGATTGACTCGCGATCAACTGTAGGAGCCAGCCTGCTGGCGATAGGGCCTGCCGATTCAAAGAAGATGTTGAATGTGCCGCCGCCATCGCGATCAGGCTCGCTCCTACAATTTAAACCTGCATTGACAGGGGGGCTGGCTCAGACGTACTGCGCCGCCGCATACCCCGAGGCCCAGGCCCACTGGAAGTTGAAGCCGCCCAGGTGGCCGGTGACGTCGAGTACTTCGCCGATGAAATACAGGCCCGGGCTTTTCAGCGATTCCATGGTCTTGGATGACACTTCGCGAGTATCGACCCCGCCCAGGGTCACCTCGGCGGTGCGGTAGCCTTCAGTGCCGGCGGGCACCAGGGTCCAGCTCGCCAGCTTGGCGGCGATCTCGGCGATTTCGGCGTGGGTGTACTGCTTCATCGGCTTGGAAGCGAACCAGTTGTCGGCCAGCAGGTTGGCCATCTTCTTGGTGAAGATCTCGCCGAGCAGGGTTTTCAGTTCGCTGTTTGGCCGCTCGGCTTGCTGCTGTTGCAGCCAGGCGTGCACGTCATGGTCGGGCATCAAATTGATTTCGACACTGTCGCCGGACTGCCAGAACGAGGAAATCTGCAAAATCGCCGGGCCGCTGAGGCCGCGGTGAGTGAACAGGATGTTCTCGCGAAAGCTCTGGTCGTTGCAGCTCACCAGGCAATCCACTGAAGTCCCGGACAACTCGCTGCACAGTTCCTTGAGCTGGTCGGTGATGGTGAACGGCACCAGACCGGCGCGGGTTGGCAGCAGTTCGTGACCAAATTGGCGCGCCACCTGATAACCGAAACCGGTGGCGCCCAGGGTCGGAATCGACAGGCCGCCGGTGGCGATCACCAGCGACTGGCAGCTCACCTGGCCCAGCGTGGTGTCCAGCAGGTAACCGTTTTCGAGTTTCTCGATGGTCTGAATCGAGGTGTCCAGGTGCAGGCTGACGCCGGCCTGATCGCACTCGTTGAGGAGCATCTCGAGGATGTCGCTGGATTTGTTATCGCAGAACAGCTGGCCAAGCTTTTTCTCGTGGTACGGCACGCCGTGCTTGGCCACCATGCCGATGAAATCCCACTGGGTGTAACGCGCTAGTGCGGATTTGCAGAAGTGCGCGTTCTGCGAGAGGAAATTGCTCGGCTCTGTGTACATGTTGGTGAAATTGCAGCGGCCACCGCCCGACATCAGGATTTTCTTGCCGGCCTTGTTGGCATGGTCGAGCAACAGCACCTTGCGCCCGCGCCCGGCGGCGGTCAGTGCACACATCAACCCTGCGGCGCCAGCGCCAATGATCACGACTTCGGTAGAGCGCAAAACGGTGTCCTCTCAGTGTCACACCAGAAAAACTGTGGGAGCGAGCCTGCTCGCGAAGGGGTCGGTACATTCAACATAGATGTTGTCTGACAAACCGCCTTCGCGAGCAGGCTCGCTCCCACAGGGTATCTTCTTCGGTTGGAAGATTGCTTACAGGATACGCACGCGCAACGAACGGCCCTTGATCTTGCCGCTGTTCAAACGCTGCAAGGCCTGCTTGGCGATGCTGCGGTCGACGGCGACGAAGGCCTGGAAGTCGAAGATCGCGATCTTGCCAACCTGCGCGCCTGGCACGCCGGCGTCGCCGGTCAGGGCACCGAGGATGTCGCCCGGACGTACCTTGTCCTTGCGCCCGGCGCCGATGCACAGGGTGCTCATCGCCGGCAGCAGCGGGCCACCGCCCTGTTGGGTGAGGTTGTCGACCTGATCCCAGTTCAGCGGGGTCTTTTGCAACTGTTCGATGGCCTGGGCGCGATGCGCTTCGGACGGTGCCACCAGGCTGATCGCGATGCCTTTCTCACCGGCACGACCGGTACGGCCGACGCGGTGGATGTGGATTTCCGAATCCCGAGCCAGTTCGACGTTGATCACCATGTCCAACGCATCGATGTCCAGGCCGCGCGCGGCGACGTCGGTGGCCACCAGCACCGAAGTGCTGCGGTTGGCGAACATTGCCAGGACCTGATCTCGGTCACGCTGTTCCAGGTCACCGTGCAGGCCGACGGCGGAAATACCCTTGGCGGTCAGGTGATCGACGGTCTCCTGCACCTGCTGCTTGGTGAAGCAGAAGGCCACGGTTGACTGTGGACGGAAGTGGCCGAGGACCTTGACCACCGCATCCATGCGCTCGTCCGGGGAAATCTCGAAGAAGCGCTGTTCGATCTGGCTGTCGTCGTGGAACGCCTCGGCCTTCACTTGCTGCGGGTTGCGCATGAATTTCGACGCCAACTGCTTGATGCCCACCGGGTATGTGGCAGAGAACAGCAGGGTCTGACGGCGCTCCGGGCACTGGGCGATGATTTCTTCGATGGAGTCGTAGAAACCCATGTCGAGCATGCGGTCGGCTTCATCGAGGATCAGCGTGTTCAGGCCGTGCAGGACCAACGAGCCCTTGCGCAGGTGCTGCTGGATCCGCCCCGGGGTGCCGACGATGATGTGCGCGCCGTGCTCCAGCGAACCGATCTGTGGACCGAACGATACGCCGCCACACAGGGTCAGGACCTTGATGTTGTCTTCGGCACGGGCCAGGCGACGGATTTCCTTGGCCACCTGGTCGGCCAGCTCGCGCGTCGGGCAGATCACCAGTGCCTGGCAACCGAAGAAGCGCGGGTTGATCGGGTTCAGCAGGCCGATGCCAAAGGCTGCGGTCTTGCCGCTGCCGGTCTTGGCCTGGGCAATCAGGTCCATCCCCTTGAGGATCACCGGCAAGCTTTGCGCCTGGATCGGCGTCATCTGGGCATAACCGAGGGAGTCGAGGTTAGCCAGCATGGCGGCAGAAAGCGGCAAAGTATTAAAAGCGGTGGCGATGGTGGTCACGGGACTGGCCTGCAAAACAAAATGTCGCGCAGTGTACCAGTCCTATGGCCTTTAGCCCGTAGTTTCCGGATGAGAAGTAGCCGAGCGATGACCAGGCAAGGCGAAAACTGGCGAGAAACGGCTGAGGTCGCACCCGACTTGGCTTTAGCCAATGAGCATTTCGAGGCTGTTTTCAACGCAGCATGGTCGAGCGCAGGCACTTATCGTCCGGAAACTAAGGCTCTATGTGTTCTTCCGGACGTCTGACCCGCCGTCCGTCTTTTGGCGACAGCTGCAAAAAGATCGCCGCTGCCAGCATCGCCATGATCCCGACCGTGACAAAGGTCAACTGGAAAGCGCCCAGCACGGTCTCCGCGCCATCGTTGCCGACCTCGGCGGTAAAGCCGCCGAGCAGCGCGCCGGCGCAGGCCACGCCCAGGCTCAGGGACAACTGTGCGACCACCGACAGCAAGCTGTTGCCGCTGCTGGCGTTGGCGTCGTCGAGGTCGATCAGGGTCACGGTATTCATCGCGGTGAACTGCAGCGAGTTGATCGCCCCGAGGATTGCCAGGTGCACCAGCAGCAGCCAATACGGCGTCTGCTCGCTGACCAGGCCCATGCTCGCCAGCATGATCCCCAGCGCCAAGGTGTTGCCGGTGAGCACGATGCGATAGCCCAGGCGTTCGATCAGCGGCCGCGCCACCCACTTGGCAACCATCGCCGCAGCGGCCAGCGGCAACATGCTCATCCCTGCCTGGGACGGCGAATACCCCATCGCCACCTGCAACAGCAGCGGCACCAGAAACGGCAGGGCACCGCTGCCGAGTCGGGCGAACAGGTTGCCGAGGATGCCCACGGCGAAGGTCCGGGTGTTGAACAGCGAGGGCGAGAACATCGCGTTATCGATATGTCCGGCCCGCAGCCAATACGCCGCCAGACACGCCATGCCACCGAACAGGAGCAACATTACCCGCAGGTGCGGCAGGTGCAATTCACCGAGGCCTTCCATGGCAATGGTGATCAGCACCATCGCCGCGCCAAACAGCACGAACCCCAGGCTATCGAAGCGCGTGCGCTCACTGCCGCGCAGGTCGGGAATGAACTTCCAGACGGCGTAGCAGCCGATCAGGCCCACCGGCAGGTTGATCAGAAAGATCCAGTGCCAGGTCATGTACTCCACCATCCAGCCGCCCATGGTCGGGCCGATCAAGGGGCCGAGCAGGCCGGGAATGGTGATGAAACCCATGATCCGCACCAGTTCCGAGCGCGGGTAGGCGCGCAGCACCACCAGCCGCCCGACCGGCAGCATCAGTGCGCCCCCCAGGCCCTGAATCACCCGGGCGCCGATCAGCATACTCAGGCTGCTGGACAAGGCGCAGAGCAAGGAGCCGAAGCTGAACAGCAGGATCGCGCTGAAGAAGATCTTCTTGGTGCCGAAGCGGTCGGCGATCCAGCCCGAGGCCGGGATCAGCAGGGCAACAGTGAGCATGTAGGCAATGATCACGCCCTGCATGCGCAGCGGGTTTTCCGCCAGGTCGCGGGCCATGGCCGGCAGCGCGGTATTGAGGATGGTCCCGTCGAGGGACTGCATGAAAAACGCAATCGCTACCACCCACGGAATCCAGCGGGCGGTGACGGGATCGAGAACAGGGCGGCTGGACATGGGACCTCTTGAATTTTGACAACTCACCGCCCCCTGTAGGAGCGGCTTCCCGCTTGCGGCTGCTCGCGATGCGGTCATCAGCGACACCGCATCAACTTCATCGCCAGCAGGCTGGCTCCTACAGGTTAATCGGTGTTAACAGATCCGGGGGTTAAAGGGTCAACGTCAACCGCTTGATCAACGCCCCTGGCAACAACGTCGACGCCGTGGCTCGCTGGTCGTAGGTGCTGGCCGACAGGATCAGTTCGCGCTCACGGGTCAGGGCTTCGAGTTGCGAGCCCAACAGACTATAGGCGCTGTCATCGAAACGCATGGTGCTGACCGGTGCCTGGATCTCGCCGTTCTCCACCCAGAAAGTAGCGAAGCGGGTCATGCCGGTCAGGCGGGCGGCCGGTTGGTCCGAGTAGTTCAAGTACCACAGGTTGCTGATGTACAGGCCGGTGCCCAGCTGCTTGAGAATCTGCGACTCGGCCAGCGTTCCAGCGGCCATGTTCAGCGCGCTGGGCGCTTCACCGTCGCCAGCACCGTTGGCAGTCAGGCCATATTCGGCGGCGCTGCGCGAACTGACCAGGCGCTGATCGGCCTGGCCGGCGGCGATCAACTTGAGGTCGCTGCGCGGATAACCTTCACCGGAAAACGCCGGGCTCAGCGAGCCGCTGACCTGTTCATCGAGCGACAGCAGCGGGCTGAAAGCCTGGTCGCCGCCATAGAGTTTTTGCAGCGGGCTACTCTTGCTGGCAATCGACTGTGCGGAAAAGCCGCCCCAGCAGAGCATGCCGACCAGTTCGTCGAGGGCCGCCGGTGCCAGGTAGGCGCGGTACTGACCCGGTGGCAGGGTGCGCAAGGGGCGACCGAGAAACTCCAACTGCTCCCGAGCCTGCTCGAAGCGTTTGGCGAAGGCTACGCTGTTCCAGTCGTGGCCGGCGTAGCTGGCCTTCACCGCCTGGCCGTTGGCGTGGAACAGGCTGAAGTCGAAGTTGAAGCTGTTGGCCTGATGCCAGCCAAACGCACCCGATGAACTGGCGAATCCGCGGCTGATCGGGCCGGCGGCATAGAAGCCGACCAGGTCCAGGCCAGCGGCGGCGCTGGCGATTTCGGCCACTGCCTGGGCGGTGTCCGGCAACGGATGGTCCTGCACGTTATGGCTCTGCCAGGCATCGTGGTTGAGCAGCAGGTACGGATCCGGTGGCAGCAGCGGCAAGGTCTCGCGCAGTTGCTGCAGGGCGTCGGCCAGGCGCTCGCGGTCGACCTGCGGATCGCCGGCCAGGGTGATGCTCAAGTCGGCATGCCGACCCCCATCAATCAATTTGAAGCCGAGGCGCGCCTGCTGCACCTGCCCGGCCTGGCGGACCTGAGCGTGGTTGAAGCGCACGAACGCCGACGACTCGGCGGCATAGCTCAAGGTGAATTGCTCCGGCTCGCGCAGGGCTTCACGCAAGCCGTTCACCAGTGCCTTGAATTGCTCGACCTGACTCAATGCGGTACTCATCAGGCGTCTCCCCCAAACACGTCAATGTTGCTGAATACACAGGCCGGCGACGCGTGGCCGACGCGGATCACCTGGTTCGGTTCGCCCTTGCCGCAGTTCGGCGTGCCCAGCACCTTGAAGGTGCTGCTGTCGCCGACCGCGCTGAGGTTGTTCCAGAACTGCGCGGAGATACCCCGGTAGTTGGGGTTCTTGACCACGCCCTTGAGTTCGCCGTTCTCGATCAACTGGCCCCATTCGCAGCCGAACTGGAATTTGTTGCGCGCATCGTCGATCGACCAGGAGCGGTTGGTCGACATCAGCACACCGCGTTCGATACCTCCGATCAACTGCGCAAGTGACTGCTCGCCCGGTTCGATATTGAGGTTGGCCATGCGATCGATCGGCGGCCGGTTCCAGCCGCAGGCGCGGCTGTTGGCGACGCCATTCAGATTGGCGCGAAACTGCGACAGTGCGCCGCCCAAAGGCCGTTGCAGCAAGCCTTCGCGGATCAGGAACTGTTTGCTCGCGGGCGTGCCGTCATCGTCGTGGGCGTAGCTGGCGAGCTCTTCGGGAATCTCCGGGTCGAAGGTCACGTTGAGCAGTTTCGAGCCGTATTGCAGGCTGCCGAAATCGCTGGTTTTGACGAAGCTAGTGCCGGCGTAGTTGCGCTCATCGCCGAGGATGCGGTCCAGCTCCAGCGGATGACCGATGGATTCGTGGATCTGCAGCATCATCTGGTCCGGCATCAACAGTAGGTCGCAGCGGTCTTGCGGGGTGTTCGGGGCCAGCAGCAACTGCAGGGCCTGGTCGGCCACCTGCGGCGCGGCGCCGATGAGGCCGCAGCGGCTGATGACGTCGGCGCTGCCTTGCTGGCCGAAGTTCTCGCGCCCGAGGCTGCGGGTCTGGCTGTCGTTGCCGTCGTAGGCGGTGACGTCCAGCCCGGGATAGACAAAACGCTGCGCCTGGCGCAATTCGGCGCCGGCGCTGTTGAGGTAGATCTGCTCGACATGGGTGATGCCGATGCTCACCTGCCAGTTCACCAGGCGCTCGTCCTTGGGCACGGCGGCGGATTCGGCGCCAAGCAACTGGTAGCACTCGGCGAGTGACGGGAACGGCTGTTGCAGATTCGGTGACAGGTAGTCGCCGCGCTCGCTGGACACCGCTTGCTGGCGCAGGTCGAGCAGGGCGTGGGCGGCCAGCGCGCGGGCCAGCTGTTCGGCGCGCTCGAGGGCGGCTTGCAGGCCGGCGAGGGACAGGTCGTTGGTCGCGGCGTAGGCTTCGACACCATTGACTCGGGCGGTGAGCATCGCGCCTTCGTCACGGCTCAGGTGTGGCGGCTCGGCAACGTTCTTGCGTACCGACAGGTATTGGCCCGACTCGCGCACGTAGCGCAGGGAAAAAAACTCGGCGCCGGTGCGCAGGTCAGCGAAGCGCTGCTTGAGTTGCGGATGGAAATCGAACATGCCTACCTCCGTGTGGGGGGATCTTTGGGGCGTTGTGCGCACTGCTTTTATTGTGGGAGCGAGCCTGCTCGCGAAAGAGCGATGACGCGGTCATCCTGAATGGTCGCGGCGTCCTCGAGTCCATCGCGAGCAGGCTCGCTCCTACAGGAGGTTGAGCGCTTTAGAGCGGGCAGCCTTTGGCGCGCAGGATGGCGTCGAAGCGATCCGGGTCGAGAGTGCCGGCTTCGATGGCGGCCAGGGTCGCCTTCTCACGGGCCAACAGGTCGTGGCAGCGCACCAGCAACTCCGGCAGTTCGGAGCGGGCAGCCGCAACCACGCCGTCGCCGTCGCCGATCATCAGGTCGCCCGGCGCCACCAGCATGCCGGCGCAGGAGATCGGTACGTTGATCTCGCCACCGCCGTCGGTGCTCGGGCCACGATGAACACCTCCGATGGCATAGGCGGGCAGTTCGCCGGTCTGCCATTCGTCGAGGTCACGCAGCGCGCCGTTGATCACCACGCCGACGATCCCGGCTTTGAGCGCCATGGCGCGCATGATGCCGCCGAACACGGCGCGGGTCAGGTCGGCACTGCCGTCGATCACCAGTACGTCACCCGGACGGGCCATCTGCATGGCCTTGAGGATCATCAGATTGTCGCCGGGGCGCACACGCACTGTCAGCGCACTGCCGAGCATTGGTGCATTGCCATGGAACGGCTTGAGGCCGAGGCCGCCAACGTTGCGACCCAGGCAGTCGCTGACGGCGGCCGCAGGAATCTTGCTGAACTCGGTCAGCCATTTCGGATCGAGGGGTTCTACGTTGGGATTGATCAGATAGCCGGTGGGCCATTTGCTCGAAGAGACGACATCAAACATGAGTAAGCCTCGTGGCCAGCCAGGGGGCGGCCTGTCGGTGGGGCGGGGAGGTGAAACGTTTGCGCGATGCCTAGAGTAGGCCGGCGTGAGTAAGGGATCAAGGTTCGCGAGCATCCCATTGCGGCTTGCTCGCGTTCGATTATGTCAACTGCAGCAGTGTTGTCTTCAGCCGTTCATATAGGTGAAAGCTGCCACATAAACGAATAGGCTTGCGAAGAACGCCGGCAGGATTTTCCTGGTTTTGGCCACCGCTATGAAGGTGCCGAGCAGTAAGCATAGCTTTAGGGCGTCCAGCATCTGAAACTGTTGTATGAGTGTCAGCGCATCCATTTTGTTGAATGCAGTGTCGTAGATGATCACCCCCAGCATGGCCTGTGCGCTGTAGCTGATAAACCGATAAAAGGAACCCTGGGTCTGGGTCAGTGCAGCGCTGTTTTTGACGGCGAAGGGTAACGCGCGAAATGCAAAGGCAGTCAGGGCAGAAAACGCGATAAGCAACCAGAGAGTCATGAGGTATAACTGCCTCGTTTTTTCATATTGTTTTCAATCAGTACAATCAGTCCACCGATAATGAAGGGTGTGAGCAGCAAACTGTAATCCTTGAATAAATAGACCAAAACTGGCGCGCCAATAAAGCCAGCCCAATAACTCGAAACCTCCGCATAGTGCGGCCAGTGCTTTCCGGCCAATGCGGTGAACTGAAGAGGTAACAGGAGCGTCATGGCTGCAAAAATAACCGGTGAGGTCAGTGTTGCACCGGCGACAAAGCCTAAGTAAGTGCAAAGGATCGAGATGCCGAATATGGGTAGGCCGAGGCCGACCAGATAGGTAAAAGGGAGGTCGATTCGTCGTTTGAATCGAGTGACGCAGCCGGTGAATATCGAGGGTGTAATCAGGATCAACGATGCCATGGTTTTCAGGGTTGAAGTGTTTCTTATAAAAGGCGCAAGGGTTGCGGAGAGCAGTACGAACCGGGCGTTGAGTGCCAAAATGATGGGGATCAATACCCATCCTTCATTAGGGTTCTGAATAAGCAGGAACTGCAGTGGAGTGGAAAAAATCAGCAAGGTTGTTGCAAGCGCCTGGCCAAGCGATAGTGACTGTGTGGCGCTCACAACACCGATCGATAGATACAGAAAGACGAATGCAACGCCAAACGTGACTGCATCGCGTGTTCCTTCCATAAATACGTTAGCGGTCGTAGGTCGAATTGACGCGTTTGAGGTCAGCATCAGCGAACTTCCTGGGTGCCAGCGGGCTCATCCAGCGGGTGGTATTGTTTTGCGTGGGGCAGGCGAGCACGAATTTTGTCGAGCACGTGCTGCCCGCCATTGACGGCACGCATCCGCTCCCCGCTCTGTGAGTCGATGCGAAAATCCAATGCAAACTGAAAGCCGTAAATGTCGGAGTATTCAACGACCTGACGAATTCGATTTTTCAGGCTGGTGACATTTTTTCCGGAAATGAACGTAGCTTGCATCCCCAATAATTCGCCGACTTCCTCGTCGCTCAAGTCTGCAATCAAGTCACTTGGAAAGTAGTAGGCGGTGGGCATTTTTGTGGTGTCACGGCAAACGGTCAGGGCCAAATAGTCAACCTTCAGGCTTTCATACAAATCATCGGAGTGAGGCGTGATGTCGCCAAGTCCGTTACCCCATTCTCGATATTTCTCGGCGGAGGGCTTCAGGTAGAGCGCTTTGTGTTCTTCGTATTCGTATTTAACGTCTGTGAGGTGAAATAGATCAGACAGAGCCTCGTGTACGATTAATGCAAGTTTTGGCGAGTCGAGGGTGATCATTTTTTCTTTGGATATTTCTTCTCGGAAAAAACGCACACGTTCGCGGCTGTCGAGGTGTTGCAGGTCATTCAAGGTCATCAGATTTGCAGCTGCCACATTTTTGGGTGGCGGATGATATTTAAACTTGATGGTCTCGTGGGTATGTAAGTGTTTCCAATTTTTAGAGCTTGAGGTTAACTAGTTTTAGTAACTTTGTGTCATTGATTTAGTTTGAAATGGATTGCTTTTGGCAGACGAAAAAAAACCGCCACCTAATGAGGGCGGCGGTTTTTTTGAGCCGAGGTCTTATCGTTAAGCTGGATGGCTCACCTCACGCAGCGGCTTGCCACGTACCGGGGCTTCGCCGGCGACGTAGTACTTGGCCTGGCTGCGTGGCAATGGCTGGCGACCACGGATCTTGTCGGCGATTTTTTCGGCGATCATGATCGTCGGCGCGTTGAGGTTGCCGGTGGTGATCAGCGGCATGATCGAGGCATCGACCACACGCAGGCCCTGCATCCCGTGGACGCGACCCTCGCCATCGACCACCGCCATTTCGTCGGTGCCCATCTTGCACGAGCAGGACGGGTGGAACGCGGTTTCAGCGTGTTCGCGAATGAAGGTGTCCAGTTGCTCGTCGGTTTGCACCTCGATGCCCGGGCTGATTTCGCGACCGCGGAACGCATCCAGCGCAGGCTGCTGCATGATTTCCCGGGTCAGGCGGATGCCGTCGCGGAATTCCTGCCAGTCCTGCTCGGTGGCCATGTAGTTGAACAGGATGCTCGGGTGCTGGCGCGGGTCCTTGGACTTGACCTGGATCCGCCCACGGCTTGGCGAACGCATGGAGCCCATGTGTGCCTGGAAGCCGTGCTCTTTCACACCGTTGCTGCCGTTGTAGTTAATCGCTACCGGCAGGAAGTGGTACTGGATGTTCGGCCACTCGAAATCCGGACGGGTACGAATGAAACCGCCGGCTTCGAACTGGTTGCTGGCGCCGATCCCAGTGCCGTTGAACAGCCATTCGGCACCGATGGCCGGCTGGTTGTACCAGAGCAGCGATGGGTAGAGCGACACCGGTTGGGTGCAGGCGTATTGCAGGTACAGCTCGAGGTGATCCTGCAGGTTTTCACCGACGCCCGGCAGGTCGTGGACCACCGGGATATCCAGGCTTTCCAGGAGCTTGGCCGGACCGACGCCGGAGCGTTGGAGAATCTGTGGCGAAGCAATCGCACCGCTGCACACCAGCACTTCCTTGCGCGCACGGGCTTCCACGACTTCTTCGGCGCTGCCCACCAGGTAGCGCACACCCACGGCGCGCTTACCTTCGAACAGCACTTTGTCGGTCAGCGCGTGGGTGACGATGTTCAGGGTCGAACGCTTCTTGGCAGTGTCCAGGTAACCGCGCGCGGTGCTGGCGCGACGGCCTTTGGGCGTCACGGTGCGGTCCATCGGACCGAAACCTTCCTGCTGGTAGCCGTTGAGGTCTTCGGTGCGCGGGTAACCGGCCTGCACGCCGGCTTCAACCATGGCGTGGAACAGCGGGTTGTTGCCGGCCTTGGGCGTGGTCACGCTGACCGGGCCTTCGCCGCCGTGGTAGTCGTTCGGGCCGATGTCGCGGGTTTCCGCCTTGCGGAAATACGGCAGGCAGTCCAGGTAGGTCCAGTCTTCCAGGCCGGGGTTTTTCGCCCAGCCGTCGTAGTCCATGGCGTTGCCACGGATGTAGCACATGCCGTTGATCAGCGATGAACCACCCAGGCCCTTGCCGCGACCGCATTCCATCCGGCGGCCGTCCATGTGCGGCTCCGGGTCGGTTTCGTAGGCCCAGTTGTAGCGGCGGCCTTGCAGCGGGAACGCCAGCGCCGCCGGCATTTGTGTGCGGAAGTCGAAACGGTAGTCCGGGCCGCCGGCTTCGAGCAGCAGGACGGTGACGCCAGCGTCTTCGGTCAGACGGGTCGCCAGGGTGTTACCGGCCGAACCGGCGCCGATGATGATGTAGTCGTATTCTTGGGACATTGTATGCACCCTCTTTGATGGTGGTCAGGTCGGGCCTTGGCGAGTGCGGTGCACTCGGTTCGCTGGCAAGCCAGCTCCTACAGGTACTGCGCTGTCCTTGTAGGGGCTGGCTTGCCAGCGAAAGCGGCCTTACGGGCAATGCATCACTCGGGTCTTAAAACACCGAGGCGTAATCGCCCAATTCAACCTGTACCGATTTGATGCGGGTGAAGTTGTTCAGCGAGCTGATGCCGTTCTCACGGCCAACACCCGACTGCTTGTAGCCGCCCACCGGCATCTTCGCGTCGGATTCGCCCCAGGCGTTGATCCAGCAGATACCGGCTTCGAGCTGATGAATCACGCGGTGTGCGCGGTTCAGGTCGCGGGTCACGACACCGGCGGCGAGGCCGAAGTCGGTGTCGTTGGCGCGGCGGATCACTTCTTCTTCGGTTTCGTAGGTGAGGATGCTCATCACCGGGCCGAAGATTTCTTCACGGACGATGGTCATCTCGTCGGTGCAGTCGGTGAACACGGTCGGTGCCACGAACGCGCCCTTGGCGAAATCGCCCTCGGTCATGCGCTCGCCGCCGCACAGGACGCGCGCGCCCTCGGCCTTGCCCTTGGCGATGTAGCCCAGCACGCTTTCCATGTGGGCGAAGCTGACCAGCGGGCCGAAGTTGGTGTTTTCGTCTTGCGGGTTGCCGACGCGAATGCGTGCAACGCGCTCGGCGATCTTGGCTTCGAATGCTGCTTTCAGGTGGCTCGGCACGAACACGCGGGTGCCGTTGGTGCAGACCTGACCGGAGCTGTAGAAGTTGGCCATCATCGCGGTGTCGGCGGCGCGGTCGAGGTCGGCGTCGTCGAAAATGATCAGCGGCGACTTGCCGCCCAATTCCATGGTGACGTCCTTGAGCGAGGACGCCGAGGCGCTGGCCATGACCTTCTTGCCGGTGTCGGTGCCGCCGGTGAAGGAGATTTTCTCGATGCGCGGGTGCTCGGTCAGCCAGGTGCCGACTTCACGGCCGCTGCCGGTCAGGACGTTGAACACGCCATCCGGCAGGCCGGCTTCGGTGTAGATCTCGGCCAGTTTCAAGGTGGTCAGGGAAGTGACTTCGCTTGGCTTGAAGATCATCGCGTTACCCGCGGCCAGGGCCGGGGCGGATTTCCACAGGGCGATCTGGATCGGGTAGTTCCACGCGCCGATACCGGCCACCACACCCAGCGGCTCGCGACGGGTGTAAACGAAGGAGGTGGTGCGCAGCGGGATCTGCTCGCCTTCGATCGCTGGCACCAGGCCTGCGTAGTACTCCAGCACGTCGGCGCCGGTGACGATGTCGACGTACTTGGTTTCGGAGAACGCTTTGCCGGTGTCCAGGGTTTCCAGGGCGGCCAGCTCATCGTTGCGCTCGCGCAGGATGTCGACGGCACGACGCAGGATGCGCGAACGCTCCATGGCGGTCATCGCGGCCCAGATTTTCTGGCCCTTTTCAGCGCTGACCACAGCGCGCTCGACGTCGTCGAAAGTCGCACGTTGCACATTGGCGAGGACTTCCCCGGTAGCCGGGTTGATGGCTTCGAAAGTGGCATCGCTGCCAGCGTCGGTGTAGCCGCCATCGATGTAGAGTTTTTGCAGTTCGAAACGGGCCATAAAGTCCTCGCAAGCGCATTGAGTGGGTTGGCGGTAACCAGCGTTCGGGTCGTACAGCACGACACGTGCGCTGGCGTTCAGGGGTAGAGCGTTCTGGTGTGCTCTAACTCACCTGCTTGGCCAATTGGATATCCATGTATTCGTAAGCGATCCGCTGCGCCTGCTCGGTGTCGAAAGCATCTCCCGACAAGGCGCCGCGCAACCACAAGCCGTCGATCAGTGCAGCCAGTCCACGGGCCGCGCTGCGTGCCTGGTCCAGCGGCAAGACGCGGCGGAACTGGCAGCACAGGTTGGAATACAGGCGGTGATCGTTGATCCGCTGCAACCTGTGTAGCGACGGTTGATGCATGCTGGTGGCCCAGAAGGCCAACCAGGTTTTCATTGCCGGGCCATTGACCTGGCTGGCGTCGAAGTTGCCTTCGATGATCACCTGCAGATGGGCCCGCGGGCTGTCATCTGTCAGCGCCTGACGGCGCAGGGTGACGTTCTCGCTGAGGACGCTCATCAGATACCGCATCGTGGCGGCAATCAGGCCGTTCTTGTCCTGAAAGTAATGACTGATGATGCCATTCGAGACACCGGCCAAACGGGCGATCAGCGCAATGCTGGCGTCCCCCATTCCGACCTGATCGACGGCCAGTAATGTGGCTTCGATCAATTGCTGGCGGCGAATGGGTTGCATACCGACCTTGGGCATCTTGCACCTCTCCTTAGGCCTCCCGACGGACATAAAACGTCTGTCGGATTGAGGACCAGTCTATTTTGTTTTGATTGAACGTTCAATCAACAAAGAATAAGATCTGCGACAAATCGTCGCTGCCTACAGGTTTTTCCTACGTGTAGCTGGCGGAAAAACGACATCCAAAAACGCTCGAAACCCACGCGCACAGGCGCTGCGGGCTTCGGGCTTTTTTCCGGCTGTCTTTATATCACCCGCTGGTCGGCTGCCCACTAACCGATTGGTCGGGTACGGCTTTGCCTTGTGTCCTTCTCTCGCACTGCCTGGAGCATCTGTGCAATGAGTTCTGCCTCTCTAATAAAGACCCCACCAGAAAAGGTGACGGTCAACGGTTGGGTGTTCTACACCTCCACCGCATTGATTCTGCTGCTGACTGCCATCCTCATTGCCGCGCCGCAAGAAGCGGGCCGATTGCTGGGCATTGCCCAGGCCTGGCTGTCGCGCAGCTTCGGCTGGTATTACATGGTGGTGATCGCCGCCTACCTGGTGTTTGTCGTCGGCCTGGCGTTTTCCTCCTACGGCAAGCTCAAGCTGGGCAGCAAGGACGACACCCCGGACTTCAGCTACGGCGCCTGGGCGGGGATGCTGTTCTCCTCCGGTATCGGTATCTCGTTGCTGTATTTCGGTGCGTCCGAGCCGCTCGACCACTTTTTCAATCCACCGGAAGGTGTGCCGGGTTCCCATGAGGTGGCGCGTCAGGCAGTGCAACTGACCTTCCTGCACTGGGGCCTGCATGGCTGGGCGATCTACGCTTTGGTCGGGCTGGCCGTGGCCTACTTTGCCTACCGTCACAACCAGCCGCTGGCCTTGCGGTCGGCGTTGTATCCGCTGGTCGGCGAGCGCTGGGTCAAGGGCGCAGCCGGGCATGCGGTGGACGGCTTTGGCATGTTCGTCACGCTGCTGGGGCTGGTGACCAACCTGGGGATTGGTTCGCTGCAGGTGTCGTCGGGGCTTGAGAACCTGTTCGGCATGGAGCACAGCAACACCAACCTGCTGATCGTGATTATCGTCATGAGCACCGTGGCGACCATCGCCGCCGTGTCGGGTGTGGAAAACGGCATTCGCCGCCTGTCCAACCTGAACATCGTGCTGTTCAGCGGCCTGCTGATTTTCGTGCTGTTGTTCGGCCCGACCCTGCACCTGCTCAATGGCTTCGTGCAGAACATCGGCGACTACCTCAACGGCGTGGTGCTGAAAACCTTCGACTTGTACGTGTACGAAGCCGACAACGCCAAGTCCGAGCGCTGGCTGGGCCTGTGGACCCTGTTCTATTGGGCCTGGTGGATTTCCTGGGCGCCATTTGTCGGCATGTTCATCGCGCGTATTTCCCGTGGCCGTACCGTGCGCGAGCTGGTGGCCGGCGTGCTGCTGATCCCGCTGGGCTTTACCTTGGCGTGGCTGTCGATCTTCGGTAACTCGGCGCTTGATCTGGTGATGAACCAGGGAGCGGTGGAGCTGGGCAAGACGGCGCTGGAGCAGCCGTCCATGGCGATTTACCAACTGCTTGAGCATTATCCGGCGTCGAAAATCGTCATCGGTGTGTCGATCTTTGTTGGCTTCGTGCTGTTCCTGACCCCGGCGGATTCGGGGGCGGTGATGATGGCGAACCTTTCGTGCAAAGGCGGCGATGTCGACGAAGACGCGCCACACTGGCTGCGGATTTTCTGGTCGGCGGTGATCACCTTGGTGACCATCGGCCTGCTGTTCGCCGGTAACTTCGAAGCCATGCAGACCATGGTGGTGCTGGCCGGCCTGCCTTTCTCGGTGGTGCTGGTGTTCTTCATGTTCGGCCTGCACAAGGCAATGCGCCAGGACGTGCAGATCGAACAGGAACAGGCGGAGTTGGCGGCGCGTGGTCGTCGTGGTTTCAGCGAGCGTCTGACTCAGTTGGACCTGCAGCCAAGCCAGGCCGTGGTGCAGCGGTTCATGGACAAGCATGTGAGCCCGGCGTTGACTGATGCCACCGATCAGATGCGTACCCAGGGCCTTGAAGTGCAGACCGTGCTGGGCAAGTCCAAACGCTGCATGGGCGTGCGGGTAGAGATGGAAGAAGGCAACCCGTTCGTCTATGAAGTGAGCCTAGATGGTTATCTGGCGACCCCAACCGAATCGGCCCAGTCCGACGAGGCGCGCCAGCGTTACTACCGTGCCGAGGTGTATCTGCACAACGGCAGCCAGGATTACGACCTGATGGGTTTCACCCAGGACCAGATCACCCGCGACGTGCTCGACCAGTTCGAAAGCCATCGGCAGATGTTGGGGCGGGTGTATAGCTAACGCCACATAACCTGTGGGAGCGGGCTTGCCCGCGATGGGGCCATCAGTTACACCGCTGTATCACCTGCTATCCCACAAACAAAAACGCCGCGATCTCTCGCGGCGTTTTTGTGTCTGCGGGCTTGGCTTAGCCCAGGTTTTTGCCCAGCAGGGCGTGGTACAGCTCGCTGTCGCCGAGGATGCCGACTACATGGTTGTTGTCGTGGAGCACCAGCTTGTTGCCGGTCTGGTAGCGGATCTGCAGGGCGTCGCGCATGCCGATGTTGGAGTCGACCAGTGTCGGGCGACGGCCGAGGCCTTCCACCGACTGGCCGGGTGCCCAGTTCTGCAGGTCCAGGGCCGAGCCGTTCTGGCGGGCGCCCTTGATGGTGTTGCCTTCGGCCAAGTCCAGCCACGAGTCGCCGCCCGGGTCCAGGCACACCGAGCCGTTGATGCGCTTGCAGTTGTCCAGGGTGCGCATCAGGCTGCGACCGCAGAGGACGTTGAGCGGGTTGGTGTGGGCGACGAAGGTACGCACATAGTCGTCGGCCGGGTTGAGGACAATCTCTTCGGGCTTGCTGTATTGGATGATCCGGCCGTCTTTCATGATCGCGATGCGGCTGCCCAGTTTCAGCGCCTCATCGAGGTCGTGGCTAACGAAGACGATGGTCTTGGCCAGTTTGCGTTGCAGCTCCAGCAATTCGTCCTGCAGACCCTGGCGGATCAGTGGGTCGAGGGCCGAGAAGGGTTCGTCCATCAGCAGGATATCGGCGTCCATCGCCAAGGCGCGGGCCAGGCCGACCCGTTGCTGCATGCCGCCGGACAGCTCATCAGGCTTCTTGTTGCGCCACTGGGTCAGGCCAACCAGCTCCAGCTTCTCGTCCACCAGCTTGCGCCGTTCTTTCTCCGGACGACCCTGCATTTCCAGGCCGAAGCTGATGTTCTCGCGCACCGTCAGCCAGGGCATCAGGGCGAACTTCTGGAAGACCATGGCGATGCGCTTGGTGCGCATCATTTTCAGTTCTGCCGGGGTGCACGAGGCGATGTCGATCTGCCGACCTTCATGCTCGACGAACAGCTTGCCGCGGCTCACGGTGTTGAGGCCGTTGATGCAGCGCAATAGGCTGGACTTGCCGGAGCCGGAGAGACCCATCAGTACGCAGATTTCACCCTTGTCGATATCCAGGCTGGCCTTTTCGACGCCGACAATCTGCCCGGTCTTTTTCAGGATCTCGTTACGGGTCATGCCCTGGTCGAGCAGTTTCAAGGCTTCGCGCGGATCCTTGGTGAAGATCACGTCGACGTCATCAAAGCGAATTATGCTCATGCGTCACCCCCTACTTTGGCGTCGGGTTGTTTGCAGATACGGTCGAGCATGATCGCCAGCAGTACGATCGCCAGACCGGCTTCGAAGCCCAGGGCGATATCAGCGGTATTCAGTGCGTTGACCACGGGTTTGCCCAGGCCGTCGGCACCCACCAGCGCGGCAATCACCACCATCGACAGCGACAGCATGATGCACTGGGTGATACCGGCCGCGATGCTTGGCATGGCGTGGGGAAGTTCAATGCGCGAGAGCAGCTGACGGCGCGAGCAGCCAAAGGCCTTGCCGGCATCCATCAGTTCCTGCGGTACGTCGCGAATGCCCAGGTAGGTCAGGCGGATGGGCGCGGCAATCGCGAACACCACCGTGGAGATCAGCCCGGGGACAACACCCAGACCGAACAGGGTCAGGGTAGGAATGAGGTACACGAACGTCGGTACGGTCTGCATCAGATCGAGTACCGGACGCATCATGGTGTAGAACATCGGTTTGTGCGCGGCAACGATGCCCAACGGCACGCCGATCAGCACGCAGACCAGGGTGGCGAACATCACCTGGGCGAGGGTTTCCATGGTTTCCTGCCAGTACCCCAGGTTGAGGATCAACAGGAAGGAGGCGACGACAAAGGCTGTCAGGCCCCATTTGCGTTGGATGAAGTGAGCCAGCAAAGCGATCAGACCGATCAGTGCCAGCGGGTTGAACCAGGTCAGCGCAAACGTCACGCCGTGGATCATCGTTTCCAGCGACACGGCAATCGCGTCGAAGGTGCTGGCGCCGTGTTGCGTCAACCATTCAACGAATGCCGCGATGTACTGGCCTAGGGGTATTTTCTGATCAATCAGCATGGTAATGAACGTCCGCATGCAAGGTAATTAACAGCCCGGACGGCATGCGCCGTCCGGCATAAGCGACTACTGCAACTTGGCTTTCACGGCCTCCAGGCCTGGTTTACCGTCAATGGTGGTCACGCCAGCGAGCCAGGTATCGAGCACCTGTGGGTTCTTTTTCAGCCAGGCCTTGGCGGCCGCGTCAGGCTTCATTTTGTCGTCGAGGATGTTGCCCATCAGTTCGCTTTCCATGTCGACGGTGAACTCCAGGTTCTTCAACAACTGCCCAACGTTGCTGCATTCCGTGGCGTAACCCTTGCGGGTGTTGGTGGCCACGGTGGCAGCGCCGAAATCCGGGCCGAAGAAGTCATCGCCACCGGTCAGGTATTGAATCTTGAAGCGCTTGTTCATCGGGTGCGGTGCCCAGCCGAGGAATACCACGGCGGTGTCGCGTTTCTGCGCGCGGTCGACTTGCGACAGCATCCCGGCTTCGCTGGACTCGACGACCTTGAAGCCAGCGTCCTTGAGGCCGAAGGCGTTCTTGTCGATCATCGACTGGATCAGACGGTTGCCGTCGTTGCCGGGTTCGATGCCGTAGATCTTGCCGTCGAGCTCTTTCTTGAATTTGGCAATGTCGGCGAAGTCATGCAGCCCCTTGTCGTAAAGCGCCTGGGGGACAGCGAGGGTGTACTTGGCGCCCTTGAGGTTGGTACGCACGGTTTCCACGGTGCCGGCATCGCGGTAGGCCTTGATGTCGTTTTCCATGGTCGGCATCCAGTTCCCCAGGAACACGTCCATGTTCTTGCCGTCGGCCAGCGACTTGTAGGTCACGGGCACGGAAATCATGGTGGTCTTGGTTTTGTAGCCGAGGGCGTTGAGTACGACGCTGGTGGTCGCGGTGGTCGCAGTGATGTCGGTCCAGCCGACATCGGAGAAGTTGACGGTGCTGCATTGAGCCGGTTCCGCGGCCTGCGCCAGCACGGGAAGACTCAGTAGGGCGGCCAACAACAACGGGTTACCTTTCATGGGGTGGACTCCTGGATGTTTTTTTGGCGGTGTTCCGACAGGACAGCCGCACTTAGTAGTGTTGCGGTTGGTGGCGGTGAAGACAGCTCTGCCACGGCGCTTCGCAATCGAGTCGTAACTGATCATGGACCAGTGAAAATCTGACGCCTACAGGGTGCGTCGTATCCAGTACAGGGATGGTCGCATCCAGTGTCAGCGAGGTCGTTTACAGCTTTTTTCCGACCGTTGTTGCCCGCTGAACCGCAAAAAAAACCGTCGCAATGTGTCGCTTGCGGCCTGCGGCGTTAGTGGGCATGAGTGCGTCGGTGTCAGACGTTGAGCGACCGGGCAAAAGCCCGATGATGCGGCCATATGCACGGGTCGCTGCTTGAGCGTAGCAGCTCCGTCACCGGGTGCTTTGCGGCCTGGAACCTGCTCATCGAGGAGTCTCGTACGTCATGGCTATCAGCGTTTTCGACCTGTTCAAAATCGGCATCGGTCCGTCTAGCTCGCACACTGTAGGGCCGATGCGCGCCGGTGCGCTGTTTGTCGAGGCGCTGCGTGAGAAGCAGTTGCTGGAACAAGTGCGGCGAGTCGAGGTGCAGCTGTATGGCTCGCTGTCGGCCACCGGCATCGGGCACGGCAGCGACAACGCGGTGATCATGGGCTTGATGGGGGAGTGGCCGGACGCAATCGATCCGTCGCAAATAGGTATTCGCATCGACACCCTGCGCGAAACCGACACCCTGCTGCTCGACGGTCGTCTACCGGTGCCTTTTATCTGGTCGCGGGACATGCGCCTGATTGACGAGAACCTGCCGTTCCACCCGAATGCCATGACCCTGGTGGTGTTTGATGAAAACAGCGAAATCCATCGCGACACCTACTATTCAGTCGGCGGCGGTTTTGTCGTCGATGAGGCCCAGGCGTCCAGCGGTGTGGTGGACCTGGACAGCACCGTGTTGCCCTACGATTTTTCCAGCGCCGCCGAGTTGCTGGAGCTTTGCCAGAAGCACAACCTGCGGGTGGCCGAGCTGATGCTGGCCAACGAGAAGGTCTGGCGCAGTGAGGAAGAAATCCGCAGTGGCCTGATGAAGCTCTGGCGGGCCATGCAGGATTGTGTTGAACAGGGTCTCAAGCACGAAGGCATCCTGCCGGGCGGGCTCAATGTGCGGCGCCGTGCAGCCAAGCTGCACCGCAGTCTGCAAGAGCTGAACAAGCCCAACGTGATTGGCTCGACCTTGAGCGCCATGGAGTGGGTCAACCTGTTTGCCCTGGCGGTCAATGAAGAAAACGCTGCGGGCGGGCGCATGGTCACGGCACCCACCAACGGCGCTGCGGGGATCATCCCGGCGGTGCTGCATTACTTCATGAAGTTCAGCGAGGCGGTGACCGACGCCAACGTGGTCGACTACCTGCTCGGCGCGGCGGCGGTGGGCATCCTGTGTAAAAAGAACGCGTCGATCTCCGGCGCCGAAGTCGGTTGCCAGGGCGAAGTCGGTTCGGCCTGCGCCATGGCGGCAGCGGGGCTGGCGGAGATTCTCGGGGCCACGCCGGAGCAGTTGTGCAATGCCGCGGAGATTGGCCTGGAACACAACCTCGGTCTGACCTGCGATCCGGTCGGCGGGTTGGTGCAAGTGCCGTGCATCGAGCGCAACGCGATTGCGGCGGTGAAGGCGATCAACGCCGCGCAAATGGCCTTGCGTGGGGACGGCCAGCACTTCATTTCCCTGGACCGGGTGATCCGCACCATGCGTGATACCGGGGCGGATATGCATGACAAATACAAAGAGACATCGCGTGGTGGGTTGGCGGTGAGTGCTGTGGAGTGTTGAGTCCTTGATACCGCGTCGATCCCTTCGCGAGCAGGCTCGCTCCCACAGTGGTTCTATGTACACCAGGACATTGTGGGAGCGAGCCTGCTCGCGAAGAGTCCCGACCAGTCAAAACTGCCCGTAAACTGATCACCCCTCTGCAATCCCGCCACCTTTTAGCGCGTCGCTCTCAGATAAATAGCCCATCGAAAGCAGGGGGCTCTTTGAGTGCCCCTACCGTCCGTCACCGGTGCCTGCGGTGACACTCTTGTCTGATCGCTCGCAACCCAGTTCCCACAAGTGCTACCGATTTGCTCACAGCTCCTTGAACTGTGCCGTTGTACGGCCGTGCCAAGCCGATTAGTCCTGCGCGCCGCGCGTCATGTACAGACACACTCCTATGTCGTTTTCAGGAGTTATTGATTGGCCATTCAATTTTAGGCATGGCAATTGCTCTGTCATTACAAAGCCCGTCTCCCACTCGAGAACGATGGCCATAACAAGAGCCTCCGCCTGAGGCCATCACCCGCTTTGTGTGAGGAGATACCGCGATGACGTCGTTCAACTCAGGGGCCCAACCCCAGAACCGTGCGCCTCAATCCATCGGCTTTCTGCTGCTGGACAATTTCACGCTGATTTCCCTGGCCTCAGCAGTCGAGCCACTGCGCATGGCCAACCAGTTGTCCGGTCGCGAGCTGTATCGCTGGACCACCCTCACCGTTGACGGCGGCCAGGTCTGGGCCAGTGATGGTCTGCAGATCACCCCCGATGCCTCCATGCACAAAGCGCCGGCGATGGACACCATCATTGTCTGCGGCGGTATCGGCATCCAGCGCACCGTGACCCGTGAACACGTGTCATGGCTGCAAAGCCAGGCGCGCCAGTCGCGTCGCCTCGGCGCAGTTTGCACCGGCAGTTGGGCTCTGGCCTGCGCGGGTCTGCTCGACGGTTTTGATTGCAGCGTGCACTGGGAATGCCTGGCGGCGATGCAGGAAGCTTTTCCTCGGGTGGCGATGAGCACACGCTTGTTCACCCTCGACCGTAACCGCTTCACCAGCTCCGGCGGCACCGCGCCCCTGGACATGATGTTGCACCTGATCAGTCGCGATCACGGCCGCGAACTGTCGGCAGCGATTTCGGAAATGTTTGTCTACGAGCGCATTCGCAACGAACAGGATCACCAGCGCGTGCCGCTCAAACATATGCTCGGCACCAACCAGCCGAAGCTGCAGGAAATCGTCGCGCTGATGGAAGCCAACCTCGAAGAGCCGATCGACCTCGATGAACTGGCGGTGTATGTCGCCGTGTCCCGTCGTCAGTTGGAGCGGCTATTCCAGAAATACCTGCACTGCTCGCCGTCGCGTTACTACCTCAAGCTGCGGCTGATCCGCGCCCGGCAATTGCTCAAGCAGACGCCGATGTCGATCATCGAAGTGGCGTCGGTCTGCGGCTTCGTCTCCACGCCGCACTTCTCCAAGTGCTACCGCGAATACTTCGGCATTCCACCGCGTGACGAGCGCGTCGGCTCCAACACCACCCAACAGGTGGCGATGATGCCGATTCCACAAGCCTTGGTATTGGCACCGCTGTCGGGGCCGATGTCGGCGTTGAGCCAGGCGCGTAATGAGTCGACGTTTGCCAGTGTAAGGCTCTAAACCGCGTATACCTTCTCGCGAGCAGGCTCGCTCCCACATTGGATCTGCATCGTTGCTACAGTTGAGCAAACAATGCATAACCTGTGGGAGCGAGCCTGCTCGCGAAGCTTTTAGCGGCAGGTATGGCTTTGCTGGAATTCGGCCAGGGCTGGCAACAGCTGCTTGTCGATCGCCTGGCGCACGGCCGGGAGGATGGTGGCGCTGCTGGTGTAGATATCCTTGACCATCTTGCGCAGTTCATACGCCCGGGCATTGTCCAGCCCCCTCACTGCGCATTCGCAGGCCTGCTCGGCCGTGGCGCCGACGGGCACCTGAAAACCCAACGCCTTGAGCTGGCCCAACAGGTCTTCCTGATCAATCAAATCGGCGTGCATCATGACGCAAATCCTTCTTCCGGGAACAATGGGGTGACTCGATTCTGGTAGGCGCGGGTGGCGGGGGCAAGGTTGTTTTGTCGGGGTGTCCACATTGGCTATGAGCATGTCGTTTTCGGCTAACTTGCCGTACGACGGAGTGGGCACACTGGCCTCAGCTCGCTTCACGAAGGTTTGGTCACCCTCGCGCAACGGCTCCTCAACAGTACCTTGTGCCCCGATCCTGTCACGGCTTGTATCGGGGCTTTTTTTGTCTGTCCTTCCTTTAGTTTTGTTCTGTATTGATGGACGCCATCGCGAGCCTGCTCGCAATGAACGATGACGCGGTCTAGCGCTGCAACACCAGAATCCGCGACAACAACTCATCTCTATCCACATAGCATCCCTGGAAATGCCGGGCGCCGGTGGCGGGGTCGAAGGCGTTGCGGGCGTGCAGGGTGCGGCGGTTGTCGAAGCACCACAACTCGCCGGGACTGAGTCGCTGGATCAGGCGAAAGCGCGGCTCGCGGGTCATGCCGATCAATCGCCGATAGGCCCGATACAGCTTGGGCATCTGCTCCACCGAGGTGTCGAACGCCCCGCGCAGGAAGTTCGCCATGCGTATCTCCGCGACCCGTCCCAATGCATCCAGGGCAATGATCGGCGCCAGGCAGCGGTAGTCGCTATGGCGGTCCTTGTTGCGAAACTCCACGGGGATCTCACACAGGCTGTGGAAGGCCTCGGGATCCTCCTGGCGCAACGCATCGGCAATCGCAAAACCGTCGACGAAAATACTTTCGCCACCCTCGGCGTCATTCACCAGACAGTGCAGGAACTGCAGGCCGGGTTGCAGCTCGCGGGTCGGCAGGTCCGTGTGCAGCGGCAGGTTGAAGGCAGTGTAGGCATTGCTGTCGGCATCGGCTTTGGATTGCACGTTGAACAGCACGCCGAAATTGCTCTCGCGGATAAACGATATGCGCTGGGCGATCAGCTTCAACGAGCCCGGTTCTGTAGGCACTCCACGCACCTGGGTGAGGCCGGTGTCGCGCACCGCCAGCAGCCAGTGCAACAGGGCCTGATCGTCGTCCATCAGCGCCGCATAGTCGAATACCGGCAGGCGCAGATCGCTGTGCCACAAATGCGCGCGAGGTTTGCCCGCCAGACGTTCGCGGCGGGATTGCTCGTCGTAGGCGTGGGCGCGCAGCCAACCGGCGTCGAAACGGCTGAGATGGCCGTCCTGCCAATCGACGCGCAGGCAGCCGTCGGTATCGATATAGGCAGCGCTGGGTGCCAGGTCTGGTGCAGCGTCGACGATCTCGAACAGTTGCTCGCGAGTGACACTGTAGACGCATTCCGCGCACGGGCAATTGTCCCGCAGCCAGACATGGTGGAACGGGCTGATCCGGCGATCGGCCCACTCGATCAGCACGCGGTCCATCAGGTTCTGCACGCCGTGCAGCGCGCTGATCAACGGGTAAGTACGGAAATCGGCAACGGCGGCAGCGGTGTTCATGACGGCTCCTTGCGATGGGTGGAATTATCGGGCAGGTGGCAGGGCAATGACCCGGCCGATATAAGCGGGAACGGGCAGGTCGGTCTGCTCGGCGATGATCCCTTGCAGGCGTTCAAGAGTCGCTGCAGTGAAAGGTGCGGAGCGCGGCCCGGCGAGGTCGACATGCAGCAGCATTTGTTCGTTGCCGGCGAGTTCCTGGGGGTCACCGACGCGGTGCAGGCTGTGGTAGAGGTGCAGGCGTTTGCTGTCGTGGCCGATGATCTGTGTGTGCACTTCGACCTCGGTATCGAGCTTTACTTCGTGCAGGTAGTTGAGGTGCAGTTCCAGGGTGAACAGCGAGTGGCCGGTGGCTTCGCGGCTGCTGCTGTCCATACCCAGGCGGTCCATCAGGGCGTCGGTGGCGTAGCTGAAAATCAGTAGGTAAAAGGCGTCGCGCAGATGGCCGTTGTAGTCGACCCAGTCGGGGATGATGGTGGTTTGATAGGTGGTGAGGGTGGGCATGGTTTCTGATCCAATTTATAGAGTGACTGGACTACCCCCTTTCGCGAGCAGGCTCGCTCCCACAGGTTTTGCGCGGTCATTGTGGGAGCGAGCCTGCTCGCGAAGGGATAGTCGTGCTGACCGATTACTCGCTGAAACTCATGCCATGCCTGGCCTTGGTGGTTTTCACCGCCTCCAGCACCGCCAACAGGCAATCATCACGATAGCGCTCCAGCGCCGAAATGCTGTGTTGGCCCAACTGCTCGCGGGTGCCGTCCACCACATCATCGATCAGTTTCTCGGTCAACTCCGGTGCCGGCAGATAGGTCCAGGGCAGTTGCAGAGCGGGGCCGAACTGCGCCATGAAGTGACGCATGCCGGCATCGCCACCGGCCAGGGTGTAGGTCAGGAAGGTGCCCATGAACGACCAGCGCAGCCCGGCGCCAAAACGAATCGCGTCGTCGATTTCACCGGTGGTCGCCACGCCGTCGTTGACCAGGTGCAGCGCCTCGCGCCACAGCGCTTCCAACAGGCGGTCGGCAATGAACCCCGGTACTTCCTTGCGCACATGCAATGGGCGCATGCCCAGGGATTCGTAGACCTGCATCGCCGCCTGCACCGCTTCGGGCGCGGTGTTCTTGCCACCGACTACTTCGACCAACGGCAGCAGGTACACCGGGTTGAACGGGTGGCCGACCACGCAGCGTTCGGGGTGCGTGGCGCTCTCGTAGAACTCGCTGGGCAACAGGCCCGAGGTGCTGGAGCCGATCAGCGCATTGGGCTTGGCTGCCGCGCTGATCTTGCTGTGCAGTTCAAGTTTCAGTTCGAGGCGTTCCGGCGCGCTTTCCTGGATGAAGTCGGCGTCGCGCACGCACTCTTCGATGGTGGCGACGAAACGCAGGCGATCCTGCGATGCGCCGGGTGCCAGGCCCTGTTGTTCCAGCGCGCCCCAGGCATTGGCCACGCGTTTGCGCAGCGCCGCCTCGGCTCCGGGCGCCGGGTCCCAGGCCACCACATCCAGGCCATGGGCGAGGGCGCGGGAGACCCAGCCGCTGCCGATGACACCACTGCCCAGAGCAGCGAAGGTTTTGATTTCGGTGATAAAGCTCATGGTCGATTCCTGAAGAGTCCGCAATAAAAAACTGTAGGAGCGAGCCTGCTCGCGATGGCGGTATTCCTGTCGCGGATGATGCTCCGGATGTACCTGCCTCATCGCGAGCAGGCTCGCTCCTACAGGGGGGGTGGTGATCGCTTAACCGCGCTGTTTCAGCCCCATCTTCTTGCGCCCTTCGGCCGGGGTCAGGACGCGGGCGCCGAGGCGGCTGAGGATTTCGCTGGCGCGCTCGACCAGTTGGCCGTTGGTCGCCAGCACGCCCTTGTCCAGCCAGATGTTGTCTTCCAGCCCGACCCGTACGTTGCCGCCCAGCAGCACTGCTTGCGCGGCCATCGGCATCTGCATGCGGCCGATGCCGAAGCCGGCCCACACCGCGTTGGCTGGCAAGTTGTCGACCATCGCCTTCATGGTGGTGGTGTCGGCCGGCGCCCCCCACGGAATACCCAGGCACAGCTGGAACAGCGGGTCGTCGAGCAGGCCTTCCTTGATCATCTGTTTGGCGAACCACAGGTGGCCGGTGTCGAAGATTTCCAGCTCGGCTTTCACCCCCAGTTCCTGGATGCGCTTGGCCCCCGCGCGCAGTTGGGCCGGGGTCGATACGTAGATGGTGTCACCGTCGCCAAAATTCAGGGTGCCGCAGTCCAGGGTGCAGATTTCTGGCAGCAGTTCCTCGACATGGGCCAGGCGGGTCAGTGGCCCGACCAGGTCGGTGTTGGGGCCGAATTCCATAGGGTTCTCGCCGGCGCCGATTTCCAGGTCGCCGCCCATGCCGGCGGTGAGGTTGACGATGATGTCGACGTCCGCTTCACGGATGCGCTCCATCACTTCCCGGTACAGCGCCACGTCGCGGCTGAACTTGCCGGTTTGCGGGTTGCGCACGTGGCAGTGGACCACCGTGGCGCCGGCCTTGGCCGCTTCCACCGCAGCCGCCGCAATCTGTTTCGGAGTGACCGGCACGTGGGGGCTCTTGGCGGTCGTGTCGCCAGCACCGGTGAGTGCGCAGGTGATGATGACGTCGTGGTTCATGGTGCGGTTTCCTTCAGGCGTGAGGGTTCTGTTCGCAGCCCGAGTCGGGCTGCGAAGCGGTTGTGTGGTGTGCGGTTACTGGCTGGTCAGTTGCAGGTTCTGGGCCGCTGGCTTGCCGTCGAAGGTGGTCACCCCTTCGAGCCAGCGCGCTTTGTCCTGCGGATGATCCTTGAGCCACTGGCGGGCCGATTCGAGTGCGTCCTTGTGATCGAGCAGCGGTTGCATCATGCGGCTCTCGTCTTCGGCGGTGAACGTCAGGTTGGTCAGCAGGCGGCCGATGTTCGGGCACCTCTCGGCGTAGGTCGGCGCGGTGACCGTCCAGACCGTGGCCATGCCTTCATTCGGGCCGAGGGCGTCGTCGCTGCCGGTCAGGTAAGTCATCTGCACGTTGACGTTCATCGGGTGCGGCGCCCAGCCAAAGAACACCACGGCTTCCTTGCGCCGCACGGCCCGATCCACAGCGGCCAACATGCCGGCCTCACTGGATTCCACCAGCTGGAATTTGCCGAGACCGAACTGGTTCTTGGCGATCATCGCCTTGATCTGGGTGTTGGCGCCGGAGCCGGGCTCGATGCCGTAGATCTTGCCACCCAACTCTTTCTCGAATTTGGCGATGTCGGCGAAGGATTTCAGGCCCTTGTCGGCCAGGTAGGTGGGCACCGCCAGAGTGGCGCGGGCATCCTTGAGGCTTGGCGCTTCGAGGACCGTGACTTGCTTGGCGTCGACGAACGGGGTGATGGTTTGGGTCATCAACGGGTTCCAGTAGCCGAGGAACAGGTCCAGGCGCTGGTCGCGGATGCCGGCGAAGATGATTTGCTGGGACGCGCTGGTTTGTTTGGTCTTGTAGCCGAGGCCGTCGAGCAGGACCTGGGTCATGGCACTGGTGGCGATCACGTCGGTCCAGTTCACCACGCCCATGCGTACGTTCTGGCACGCGGCGGGGTCGGCGGCCATGGCACCGGAACTGAGAAATGCGGTACCGCTGAGTGCAAGAACACAGCTGCTGATCAGTCGTTTCATGGTGGGATCCTCGGCAGGTCGTTATTGTCGATTCCGGCGTCTGTTGCGCCGGTGATGCAAAGTTACGCAGCTCACCCTCGCAGAAAACGCACTGCGGCGACCAGCTCTTGCACTGCAGCGACCCCTGCTCTTGTGTGTCGCCGGCAAGTGGCGTATCACCGTCAGCACGCTACCCGTCCTCCCTGCCAGTCGAGTGCGTTGAATGTCTCAGGATTTCTACTTTCTGCTGATGCCGGGCTTTTCCGCCATCGGCTTCATTTCGGCGATCGAGCCGCTGCGCGTGGCCAACCGCTTTCGCGGCGAGCTGTACCGCTGGCATGTGCTGAGCGCTGACGGTGGGCCGGTGTTGGCCAGTAACGGCATGTCGCTCAACGCCGATGCGGCACTGGAGCCTTTGAAGAAGGGCGCGACCCTGTTGGTGGTCGCCGGCTTCGAGCCGCTGAAGTTCCTCGACGCGGCGCTGGCGCACTGGCTGCGCCGACTCGATCACGACGGGGTGACCCTCGGCGGTATCGACACCGGTAGCGTGGTGCTCGCCGAGATCGGCTTGCTGGACGGCCATCGCGTGACGTTGCACTGGGAGGCGATTGAAGCCTTCAAGGAATCCTATCCGCAGTTGAGCGTGACCCAGGAACTGTTTGAAATCGACCGCCGGCGCATCACCTCGGCCGGCGGCACCGCCTCCATCGACCTGATGCTCGACCTGATCGCCCAGGCCCACGGCCCGGAGCTGGCGATCCAGGTCAGCGAACAATTCGTGCTTGGACGCATCCGCCCGCGCAAGGACCACCAGCGCATGCAAGTCGCCACGCGCTACGGCATCAGCAATAAGAAGCTGGTGCAGGTGATTGGTGAGATGGAGCAGCACAGCGAGCCGCCGCTGACCACGTTGCAATTGGCGGATTCGATCAAGGTCACCCGGCGCCAACTCGAGCGCCTGTTTCGCCTGCACCTCAACGACACCCCGAGCAATTTCTACCTGCGCCTGCGCCTGGAAAAAGCCCGACAACTGCTACGTCAGACCGACATGAGCGTGCTGGAAGTGAGCATCGCCTGCGGGTTTGAATCGCCGTCGTACTTCACCCGCAGCTATCGGGCGAGGTTTGCCCGCTGTCCACGGGAAGACCGGCGAACTGCGCAGGCCTGAGCTCCACAGAGCCCTGCAGGAGCGAGCCTGCTCGCGATCGCAATTTGTCATTCGACATCGAGGTTGAAAGACATACCGCATTCGCGAGCAGGCTCGCTCCTACAGTTCATCGGTATTGCCAGGTAGTTTGTTTACTTCTTTAACAACGCCGCACACGCCGTCTTGTACGCCTCATGCTGATACTTGTTCAGCGTCGCCGGCAGCTCACCGCCCTGTTTTTTGGCCTGTGCGGTGATGGTCTGCGGTGACAGCAGCGTCACCTCGCAGCCGTCGAGCAGTTGCAACACACCTTCAATCTTGAAGGTGGTCGGGCCGCCGGCGAATTCACCTTTCTTGCTGCGCTTCTTGATCGCGATGCGGTCGATGGAGTTTTCCCGCACAAAGGACGCCACCTGCGCGGCGAACAGTTTGACGTTGGCTGCGTCGTCGTCATCCGCCAGCGCGATTTTCTTGGTGGCGAGGGCGACGTGGCTGAGGGTTGAGCCGTCGAGGGAGGCCACGGCGATGATCGCTTCGCTGCCTTTGATTTCAATGCCGCAGAGTTTCATGCTGAATCCTTGTACTGGCTTATGACCTGCAGCTTAACCCTCAAGCCTCACTCCTGCGCAATCGACTCGAGAAACTCCGACCGTTCGTCGTTCTTGTTCGCCAGGCAATCGTTCTGGTCGATGGTGTAGGCCTTGCTGCCCGGAGCGGACGGGAAGGGCGCAATTGCGCAGTCGGCATCGCGAGACTTGATCCACAACTGCTCGGCGGCCTGCAGCTTGGCGGTGACGTCCGCCGCCTGTGCCTTGTTGCCCGCCTGACTTTGGACGCGCTCCAGCAAACCCTGAAAGTTTTCCTTGAGCAGTTGCTCGGCAGTGGTTTTGTTGTACGTCGCGCATTCCAGGGTCTGGATGTCGTTTTCCACCGCATCGCACGGCGTGTTGTCAGCCTCTTCAGCCGCCTGTACGCCGGTCGCTATCAGTGCCAATGCGAAGAAGATCGATTTCATTGCTGCCGCCCCATCCAGTGAAACATCCAGTGATGCGGCGGATTCTGGCGCAAGCGTCGGCTAAAGAACAGCCGGGCAAATCCGCCGCAGCCTGACCCTTTGTCGCGGATTGACGCTTTCGGCAAACCCCCTGTCGTTTTTGCACCCGGGCGCCCCGGCACCGAGGCATATGCTGGCCCCAAAGCGCCGGCAGACGATTCGGCGCATGAATCGCCAATAAGGGGACAGCCTGATGAGCCCAGCCGAACTGCACGCCGACAGCATCGTTATCGACGGGCTGATCATTGCCAAGTGGAACCGAGAGCTGTTTGAAGACATGCGCAAAGGCGGCTTGACCGCGGCCAACTGCACCGTGTCGGTGTGGGAAGGGTTCCAGGCCACCGTCAACAACATCGCAGCCAGCCAGAAACTGATTCGCGAGAACAGCGACCTGGTGATGCCGGTGCGCACCACCGCCGACATCCGCAAGGCCAAGGAACAGGGCAAGACCGGCATCCTCTTCGGCTTCCAGAATGCCCACGCCTTCGAAGACCAGATCGGCTATGTCGAGGTGTTCAAGCAGCTCGGCGTTGGCATCGTCCAGATGTGCTACAACACCCAGAACCTGGTAGGCACCGGCTGCTACGAGCGTGACGGCGGGCTGTCGGGTTTCGGTCGCGAGATCGTCGCCGAGATGAACCGGGTCGGCGTCATGTGCGACCTGTCCCACGTCGGTTCCAAGACCTCGGAAGAAGTCATCCTCGAATCGAAAAAACCGGTCTGCTACTCCCACTGCCTGCCGTCGGGGCTCAAGGAGCACCCGCGCAACAAGTCCGATGAAGAGCTGAAGTTCATCGCCGACCACGGCGGTTTCGTCGGCGTGACCATGTTCGCGCCGTTCCTCGCCAAGGGCATCGATTCGACCATCGACGACTACGCCGAAGCCATCGAGTACGTGATGAACATCGTCGGCGAAGACTCCATCGGCATCGGCACCGACTTCACCCAGGGCCATGGCCAGGACTTCTTCGAATACCTGACTCACGACAAGGGCTACGCCCGCCGCCTGACCAGCTTCGGCAAGATCATCAATCCGCTGGGCATCCGCACCGTGGGCGAGTTCCCCAACCTCACTGAAACCCTGCTTAAGCGCGGTCACCCGGAGCGGGTAGTGCGCAAGATCATGGGCGAGAACTGGGTGAACGTCTTGAAAGATGTTTGGGGCGAATAAGCCACTACGCCGCTGAATCCTTGCCCGCTGCCCTCCGCGCAGCGGGCAACAACACAATTTTTCTGGAGTTGAGTTTCCATGGCCAAGATCGCCCCGCAATTGCCAATCGAAGTCGACAGCGAGACCGGTGTCTGGACCTCCGACGCCCTGCCGATGCTGTACGTGCCACGGCATTTCTTCGTCAACAACCACATGGGCATCGAGGAAGTGCTGGGCGCCGACGCCTACGCTGAAATCCTCTACAAGGCCGGCTACAAATCCGCCTGGCACTGGTGCGAGAAAGAAGCCGAATGCCACGGCCTGGAAGGCGTCGCGGTGTTCGAGCACTACATGAAACGCCTGTCGCAACGCGGCTGGGGCCTGTTCAAGATCCAGGACATCGACCTCGACAAAGGCACCGCCAGTGTCAAGCTCGAACACTCGGCATTCGTCTACGTGTACGGCAAGGTCGGGCGCAAGGTCGACTACATGTTCACCGGCTGGTTTGCCGGGGCCATGGACCAGATCCTGCAAGCGCGCGGCAGCCAGATCCGCACTGTGGCCGAACAAGTCTACGGTGGCTCCGAAGAGGGTCACGAAGACGGCTTGTTCACCGTCAAGCCGTTGTAAGTCGAGGACCCGGCCATGGCTTTCGAAGCAATGTTTCAGCCAATTCAAATTGGCAAACTGACCATCCGCAACCGCGTGCTCAGCACCGCGCACGCCGAGGTCTATGCCACTGACGGCGGTATGACCACCGACCGTTACGTGAAGTACTACGAAGAGAAAGCCAAGGGCGGGATCGGCCTGGCGATTTGCGGCGGCTCCTCGGTGGTGGCCATCGACAGCCCGCAGGAGTGGTGGAGCTCGGTCAACCTGTCCACCGACCGCATCATCCCGCACTTCCAGAACCTGGCCGACGCCATGCACAAGCATGGCGCCAAGATCATGATCCAGATTACCCACATGGGCCGTCGCTCGCGTTGGGACGGTTTCAACTGGCCGACTTTGATGTCGCCGTCGGGTATCCGCGAACCGGTGCACCGTGCCACCTGCAAGACCATCGAGCCGGAAGAAATCTGGCGGGTGATCGGCAACTACGCCCAGGCTGCGCGCCGGGCCAAGGCCGGTGGCCTGGACGGCGTCGAACTGTCGGCGGTGCACCAGCACATGATCGACCAGTTCTGGAGCCCGCGGGTCAACAAACGTACCGACGAATGGGGCGGTACCTTCGAAGGCCGCATGAAGTTCGGCCTCGAAGTGCTCAAGGCGGTGCGTGCAGAAGTGGGCGACGATTTCTGCGTGGGCATCCGCCTGTGCGGTGACGAGTTCCACCCGGACGGTCTGTCCCATGAAGACATGAAGCAGATCGCCAAGTACTACGACGACACCGGCATGCTTGATTTCATCGGTGTGGTCGGCTCGGGTTGCGACACCCACAACACCCTGGCCAACGTTATCCCCAACATGAGTTATCCACCGGAGCCGTTCCTGCACCTGGCTGCCGGGATCAAGGAAGTGGTCAAGGTGCCGGTGCTGCACGCGCAGAACATCAAGGACCCGAACCAGGCGACGCGGATTCTCGAGGGCGGCTACGTCGACATGGTCGGCATGACCCGTGCGCACATTGCCGACCCGCACCTGATCGCCAAGATCAAGATGGGCCAGATCGACCAGATCAAGCAGTGCGTGGGTGCCAACTATTGTATCGACCGTCAGTACCAGGGCCTGGACGTGTTGTGCATCCAGAACGCCGCGACCTCCCGTGAGTACATGGGCGTGCCGCACATCATCGAGAAAACCACCGGCGTGAAACGCAAGGTCGTGGTGGTCGGTGCCGGTCCTGCCGGGATGGAAGCGGCACGCGTTGCCGCTGAACGTGGCCACGACGTGACCCTGTTCGAGAAGAAAGAATTCATCGGCGGGCAAATCACCACGGCGTCGAAAGCGCCACAACGTGACCAGATCGCCGGTATCACCCGCTGGTATCAGCTGGAACTGGCGCGCCTGAAAGTCGATCTGCGCCTGGGTGTGGCGGCAGATGCGCCGACCATCATGGACCTGCGTCCGGATGTGGTGGTGCTCGCCGTTGGCGGCCACCCTTTCCTCGAGCAGAACGAACACTGGGGCTCGGCCGAAGGCCTGGTGGTCAGCAGCTGGGACGTGCTCGACGGTAAGGTGGCGCCGGGCAAGAACGTGCTGGTCTACGACACCATCTGCGAATTCACTGGGATGTCGGTGGCCGACTTCCTGGCCGACAAGGGCAGCCAGGTCGAGATCGTCACCGACGACATCAAGCCGGGCGTAGCCATCGGCGGTACGTCGTTCCCGACCTACTACCGCAGCATGTATCCGAAAGAAGTGATCATGACCGGCGACATGATGTTGGAAAAGGTCTATCGCGAAGGCGACAAGCTGGTGGCGGTGCTGGAGAACGAATACACCGGCGCCAAAGAGGAGCGGGTGGTCGACCAGGTGGTCGTGGAAAACGGTGTGCGTCCCGATGAGCAGATCTACTACGCGCTCAAGGAAGGCTCGCGCAACAAGGGCCAGGTCGACGTTGAAGCGCTGTTCGCGATCAAGCCCCAGCCTTGCCTGAGCGAGGCCGGCGACGGCTACTTGCTGTTCCGCATCGGCGACTGCGTGGCCCAGCGTAACGTTCACGCCGCCATCTACGACGCCCTGCGCCTGTGCAAGGATTTCTAACGGCTTGCACATGACCCTGTGGGAACAGGCCTGCTCGCGAAAGCGGTGGATCAGTCGACATTGATGTTGAATGTCAGTCCGCCTTCGCGAGCAGGCTCACTCCCACAGAACCGCCGACCGTGTTTCTCCAAGATGTACTGGTGGGAGCTTCACCATGTTGAACACCCTTCTTCCAATCCTGTTGTTCGCAGCCCTGGGCCTTGGTGTCCTGGGCGCGCTGCGCCGGGTGAACATGTGGCGCCGTGGCCGAGCCTCGAAGGTCGACCTGCTCGGCGGCCTGCTGGCCATGCCCAAGCGCTACATGGTCGACCTGCACCACGTGGTCGCCCGCGACAAATACATCGCCAACACCCACGTCGCCACAGCCGGTGGCGCGGTGGCGTCGATCGTCCTGGCGATCATCGTCCATGGCTTTGGCCTGCATAACCGCTGGCTCGGCTACGCCCTGTTGCTGATGACAGTGGTCATGTTTGTCGGCGCAATCTTCGTCTACCTGCGTCGGCGCAATCCGCCTGCGCGCCTGTCGAAAGGCCCGTGGATGCGCCTGCCGAAAAGCCTGCTGGCGTTCTCTGCGTCGTTCTTCGTGCTGACCTTGCCGGTGGCCGGGATTCTTCCGGAGCACTTCGGCGGCTGGCTGCTGGCGGCAATTCTCGGTGTGGGTGTGCTGTGGGGCGTGTCCGAGTTGTTCTTCGGCATGACTTGGGGCGGGCCGATGAAGCACGCCTTCGCCGGTGCCCTGCACCTGGCCTGGCACCGTCGCGCCGAACGTTTTGGCGGTGGTCGTTCAACGGGTCTTAAACCGCTTGACCTGAACGACCCTCAAGCCCCCTTGGGCGTGGAAAAGCCCAAGGATTTTACCTGGAACCAACTGCTCGGCTTCGACGCCTGCGTGCAATGCGGTAAATGCGAAGCGGCGTGCCCGGCATTCGCCGCTGGCCAGCCGCTGAACCCAAAAAAACTGATTCAGGACATGGTGGTCGGCCTGGCCGGTGGCACCGACGCCAAGTTCGCCGGGAGCCCGTATCCTGGTAAAGCCATCGGCGAACACGCCGGAAATCCGCACCAGCCAATCGTCAACGGCCTGGTGGACGCCGAGACGCTGTGGTCGTGCACCACCTGCCGCGCCTGCGTCGAGGAATGCCCGATGATGATCGAGCACGTCGATGCCATCGTCGACATGCGCCGCCATCTGACATTGGAAAAAGGCGCGACGCCGAACAAGGGCGCCGAAGTCCTGGAAAATCTGATCGCCACCGACAACCCGGGCGGCTTTGCGCCGGGCGGTCGAATGAACTGGGCGGCGGACTTGAACCTCAATCTCATGAGCGAAAAGAAAGCCACCGACGTGCTGTTCTGGGTTGGCGACGGCGCCTTCGACATGCGCAACCAGCGCACCTTGCGCGCCTTCGTCAAAGTGCTGAAAGCAGCGAAAATTGACTTCGCCGTGCTCGGTCTCGAAGAGCGCGACAGCGGTGACGTGGCCCGACGCCTGGGCGATGAGGCGACCTTCCAGATGCTCGCCAAGCGCAATATCCAGACCCTGGCCAAATACCGTTTCAACCGCATCGTCACCTGTGATCCGCACAGTTTCCATGTGCTGAAAAATGAGTACGGCGCCTTCGACGGCAACTACCTGGTGCAGCACCACAGCACCTACATGGCGGAAATCATCGACGCTGGCGCACTCAATCTCGGCCAGCACAAAGGCGACAGCGTGACCTACCACGATCCGTGCTATCTCGGTCGCTACAACGGCGAATACGAGGCGCCGCGCCAGGTACTGCGCGCCCTTGGGATCGAGGTCAAGGAAATGCAACGCTCCGGTTTCCGCTCACGCTGCTGCGGCGGTGGCGGCGGCGCGCCGATCACCGACATTCCGGGCAAACAACGGATCCCTGACATGCGCATGGAAGACATCCGCGAGACCGGTGCCGAATTGGTGGCGGTAGGTTGTCCGCAGTGCACGGCGATGCTCGAAGGGGTGGTCGAACCGCGCCCAGTGATCAAGGACATTGCCGAGTTGGTGGCCGATGCGTTGCTCGAAGACGCCGCGCCCGCCAAGGCACCGACCAAACGCGAACCTGCGGAGGTGCATTGATGAGCGAGATTATCCGTCGCGATCCGCGAGCCGAATGGATTGCCCGCAACCGCCTGCACCCGCTGCACGCGGCCATGCAGCCGGTGCAACACAGCTGGATGGGGCCGAACGGGGTGATTCGCAAGAACCCTCATGGCGTCGGTTTCATCGGCCCCAACGGCCTCAAGCGCATCGACCGCAGCGGCGCCCAGCAAGGCGGCACGGTCAAGCGCACGGCGGCGGCCGAGGTGCAATTGCCGCTGCATCAGGTGCCAGCCCCGGCGTTCTACATCAGCGTGGTGCCGGACATGGTCGGCGGCCGCTTGAGCAGCCATGACCGCGATTTGCTCGGCCTGGCGCATCAATTGGCCGGCAAGGACGGCGCGGTCCTGGCCGTGGTCTTCGGCGAACACAAAGAGAGCGCTTTCGCCACGGCTGGCGTTGATCGCTTGCTGGTGCTCGAAGGCGAGCAGTTCAGCGGTTATGCACCGGAACAACGGGTCCAGGGCTTGCGGGCTGTGGATAACCAGTTCAGCCCGCGTCACTGGCTGCTGCCTGACAGCCGCAGCGGCGGTGGCGAACTGGGTCGGCGATTTGCCGCCGCCCTCGGTGAACGCCCGGCCACGAGGGTTTGGCAGGTCAAGGATGAGGCTTGTATCGGCCGCGCCGGCGCTGGCTTGCAGGACCTGGCGCGGCCACTGGCGCGCTTGATCCTCGGCGCCGTCGAATGTGCCGAACCGGTCAGCGAAACCCGTCACGAAGCCTTGCCGATGGAGTTATCCACAAGCGTCGCCCGCAGCCTGTCGCGGATCGAAGATTTGGGTGCGGTGGCGGTGGACCCGGGCGCGATTCCGATGGCCGAGGCCGAGTTCATCTTCTCGGGCGGCAACGGCGTCAAGGACTGGGACTTGTTCCATCAGACGGCTGCTGCCCTGGGTGCTACCGAAGGCGCCTCGCGGGTGGCGGTGGACGACGGTTTCATGGCCCGCGATCGGCAGGTCGGCGCGTCCGGCACCTGGGTTACTGCGCGAGTCTATGTGGCCGTGGGGATTTCCGGGGCGATCCAGCACCTGCAGGGCATCGGTGCCTGCGACAAGGTGGTGGCGATCAACCTGGATCCCGGGTGCGACATGATCAAGCGCGCTGACCTGTCGGTGATCGGCGAGAGTAGCGAAATATTCCACGCCTTGATCGCGGCGGTGGCGGCTTACCGCAACGACGCCAAGCGCGATGCGGCTTAAGGAAAGGAATGGGTCATGAGCACTAAAGTCATCAGCCTGGTTTCCATCGGCGCCCACCCGACCTCCGGCCGGCCACGTCGTGCCGATCAGGATGCGCGAGCGGTCGAACTCGGCCTGCAACTGGCTGGGGATAACTTACAGGTGCTGCATGCCGGCGACATCGCCGAACCGGCCCTGCGCGCCTACCTGGGCATGGGGCTGGAGCAATTGCATGTACTGGAGCAACCGACGGGCGCCGATGCCTTGCCGTCGTTGACCGACTATTTGCGTGGCGCCGGCGCCCAGGTGGTGCTCACCGGTAGCCAGGCGGAAACCGGCGAAGGCTCGGGCATGTTGCCGTTCCTGCTGGCCGAAAGCCTCGGCTGGCCGCTGGTGGTGGGGCTGGCCGAGGTCGAATCCATCGACGGCACCTCGGCCCTGGTGCTGCAAGCTTTGCCACGGGGCCAGCGACGCCGTCTGAAAGTGCGTCTGCCATTCCTCGCCACGGTGGACAACGCCGCACCCAAACCTCGTCAGAGCGCCTACGGCCCGGCGCGTCGTGGCGTACTACAAGCCCATGAAGTCGAAGTGCTGGACGACGAACTGCTCGCCAGCGCCACCCTGCAACCGGCCAAACCGCGGCCCAAGCGCCTGAAGGTGATCAAGGCCAAGAGCGGCGCCGACCGCATGAAAGCCGCCACCGCCAAGGCCAGCGGCGGCGGGGGGCAGGTGCTCAAGGGCGTGAGTGCAGAAGAGGGCGCCCAAGCGATCCTCAAACTGCTGATCGAAGAAGGCGTGGTGCGCTAGCGGGGAGGGCAACACTAGCAGAACTGCTAGTGTTGCTTTCAGCCGCTGTTTGCTAGCGTGGTCTGCATCCGAGGTGCCCTGTGGGGCGCCTTGATCGATGCGAGGCCAGATGATGGACTTTTCTGCGAATCACCCACGTTCCCCCGTCACCCCTCCGGCTGCCTCGCGCACCCTGCTGCTGCCCACCGACCTGCAGCAATCCATCCTCGCTGAACTCGACCACGCCGGGCCCAATCGGCGTGCCTACAGCGCCTATGGCGTGCCCATCAGTCAGCATCCACCTGGCAGCCACCTTGGCTTCAATGGACAACTCCGCGAGCGTCCTACCGGCTGGTATCACCTGGGCAATGGTCATCGCGTCTACAACCCGGTGCTGATGAGGTTTCATAGCCCGGATCGGTTGAGTCCGTTTGGCAAGGGGGGGATTAATGCCTATGCGTATTGCACGGGTGACCCGCTCAACTGGGTAGACCCTTCGGGTCAATACGGTCAGGCCGTTGCCCGACTCATTCAACTATCGGCAACCACTGCGCTGCATGCCGGAATAGTCACGACCAATCTGGTGGGAGCTACTGCCAAAGGCTGGATGCTATACGCCGCACGTTTAAGCACGGTTGCTTCCACGACTGCGATTGCGGGATCAGTTGGACAATTGGCAGGGTTCGCCTCTGCCGTCTATATCTCGAACGGGGCGACTTTGGTTTCTGCTGGGGCTACGATGGTTCGTTATGTGCCAGCCATTGTTAATGGCGCCCGAGCTGGCACCTTGACGACTACGATAAAAAACAACATCAAGCATTTGATCAAGGGAAAGGCATTTGAGGTCCCGCCTGTTCCGCCGCTGGCCTCTGTGCCAAAGGTCAATGGAGCGCATGTTGTGATCGAGATGGACGAAATTTCAGTGCTCGAGAGAAGTTCTTTATCGAGTGCCACTCCTACAAATGCGGGTCAAGACATCCGCCAACCGCCCAAATCAATCAGACATATGTGACCATTCGTTCTCGGGTACGGGTGTTACCCACAATCCCTGTGAGCGCATCTGTGGATAACATGTTCACCCCTCGCTACACCCCTTACGCAGCAAGCCCAGTACGCCTTTGTACGAAAAACAATCAACGTGAGTGGTTGTTTTTTGAAGGTTTTTTTGGGGGGCTGGAGACTCAGTAGGCCGATACTTGCCCCCAATCTCTGTTGGCGCTTCTGTGGACAAGTTGTTTGCTGTCGCCTGCAAGCCTTATAAAACAAGGCCTCCAAGAGTTTGATCATTTAATGGTCAAATGCGCCATTTACTCTCTATTCTCCCGCTGAATCCCCCGAAATATGCGGGCTGGACGGGGTTTTCCACAACGATACGCCGCGATGCACAAGTTGCCCCCAAACTCTGTTGGCGGTTCTGTGGATAAGGTGTTCGCGATCCTCTGTAGGCCTTTAAAAACGTGGCTTTAAGAGGGTTGATCAAAAAACAGACAGCTGCGCGTAAAAACTGTGAATTCGAATAAGTCACGGTTTTTATTGGCATTGTGTGGAAATAGTTGGAGGCAGATCCACAGTTGCCCACATTTGCTGTGGGCTGAGGTGTGGATAACTTGTTTGCGGATCGTTGCAAGCCCTGTCCGGCATGGCCGGACAGGTGATAGATCGAAATTTGTACAGTTCAGGCCAGTCGTTAGCTGCTGACCGCAATACCCTTCAGATACGGCGCAGGCTCTGCCCCCAGGTTGTGCAACATGCGGCCGCTGTACCAATCCACAAAATTCACCACGCCAAACTCATAAGTCTTGGAGTACGGGCCTGGCTGGTAGGCGGTGGAGTTGATGCCGCGCTGGTTCTCTTCGGCCAGGCGACGGTCCTGGTCGTTGGTGGCGTCCCAGACTTTTCGCATACGTTCGACGTCGTAGTCCACGCCTTCGACGGCGTCCTTGTGGACGATCCACTTGGTGGTGACCATGGTTTCCTGGGCGCTGATCGGCCACACGGTGAAGACGATGATGTGGTCGCCCATGCAGTGATTCCACGAGTGCGGCAGGTGCAGGATGCGCATCGAGCCGAGGTCGGGGTTCTTGATGCGGCCCATGAGTTTGGCGCAGCCTTGCTTGCCGTCCATGGTCATCGAGACGGTGCCCTTGAGCAGCGGCATGCGCACGATGCGGTTGCGCAGGCCGAAGCTGGCATGGGCGTACGGGATCTTCTCGGCGTCCCAGGCGGCAGCGGAGGCGGCCACGTGGTCTTTGAACGCCTGGTCGGCGCGTGGGTCGGTGACGTCGTCCCATTCCAGCAGGGTTTTCAACAGCTCAGGGTGCGAAGCGTTGCAGTGGTAGCACTCGCGGTTGTTTTCCAGCACCAGCTTCCAGTTGGCCTTCTCCATCAAGGTGGTGGTAATCGCCACCTTGGTGTTCTCCATGTCGTAGGGTTCCATGTAGTGATTCAGCGTTGACAGGAAATCATCGATGGCCGGCGGGTTTTCCGCCAGGCTGACGAAGATGTAGCCGCCGGCGGTTTTCACATTCACCGGCTTGAGGCCGTACTGCTTCATGTCGAAGTCGTCGCCCATCTCGGTGCCGGCGAACAGCAGGCGACCGTCGAGTTCGTAGGTCCATTGGTGGTAGTGGCAGACCAGCTTGGCAACCTTGCCCTTCTCACTGGTACACAGGCGCGAACCACGGTGACGGCAGACGTTGTGGAAGGCATGCACCACACCCTCGGCGCCGCGAATCACGATGATCGGGTTCTTGCCGATCTGCAGGGTCAGGTAGTTGCCCTTGGTTGGGATCTCGCAGGTCATGCCGGCGATCAACCACTCTTTCTGGAAGATCTCCTGCATGTCGATATCGAACAGGCGCTCGTCACTGTAGAACGGCTGCGGCAGCGAGAAGGTGCGCTCGCGTTCCTGAAGCATCTGCGCGGTGGCCTTGCGTGCGGGTTCCAGCGGATCGCCCAGGCTGATTTTTGCGGTGACGTCCATCGATGTGATCCTCAAGGCCATTCTGTGTGGCCGGCGAAAGTGGCTAATCAGGTGTACTGCTGTGGAATGCTACGCAAGGTGTAAGGGGGGTGTCTTGGTATGGGGCGAGTGTGGGGCCGGCGCGGGCCAGAACCTTATCCATGGGCGACATGGTGCAATCTGTTCCCGACGCGCAAGCCCCGGTGGTTGGGGGCTGGTCGCGATAAGCATGTGAATGTCGCAGATAGGTAAACGGGCGGTTCGCGCTATACGCAGAATCGCCAACATGAGGCCGACAGTCGGCCGTGGAGATCAGCATGTCCAACAGCTTCCTGAACCCGGTAACCACCCAGACCTGGGCCAATGGCCGACACATTGTCCGTTGCGTCAAAGTCATCCAGGAAACCTGGGACGTGCGCACCTTCTGCTTTATGGCCGACCAGCCGATCATGTTCTTCTTCAAGCCGGGGCAGTTCGTCACCCTGGAGCTGGAGATCGAAGGTCAGCCGATCATGCGTTCGTACACTATTTCCAGCTCGCCGTCGGTGCCTTACAGCTTCTCGGTGACCATCAAGCGCGTACCGGGCGGCAAGGTTTCCAACTGGCTGCACGACACCCTGCATGAAGGTCAGGAGCTGGCGGTGCACGGGCCGGTGGGGCTGTTCAACGCCATCGATTTCCCCAGCCCGAAAGTGCTGTACCTCAGTGGCGGCGTCGGCATCACCCCGTGCATGTCGATGGCGCGCTGGTTCTACGACACCAACGCCAATGTCGATATGACGTTTATCCACAGCGCCCGCTCGCCGAAAGACATCATTTATCACCGCGAACTGGAACACATGGCGTCGCGGATCGATAACTTCAGCCTGCACCTGATCTGCGAGAAACACGGCCTGGGTGAGCCGTGGGCCGGGTATCGCGGGTACCTGAACCACAAGATGCTCGAATTGATGGTCCCGGACTTCCTCGAGCGCGAAGTGTTCTGCTGCGGCCCGACGCCGTACATGAACGCGGTCAAGCGCCTGCTGGAAAATGCCGGCTTCGACATGAAGCGTTATCACGAAGAATCCTTCGGCGCGACCCCGCCCGAGGCGCGGGCCGATGCGGTGGAGCAGGCCGAGCAAGCGGCCGACGCGCCCGAAGTGGATGCGGCGGATCTGCATGAGGTGGAGTTCACCACTTCCGGCAAGAGCATTCGTGTGGCACCCGGCGAGACGGTTCATGCGGCGGCGGCCAAGGTCGGGCTGCTCATCCCCAAGGCCTGTGGCATGGGCATCTGCGGCACCTGCAAAGTGCTCAAGCTGGGCGGCGAGGTGGAGATGGAACACAACGGCGGGATCACCGAGGAAGACGAAGCGGAAGGCTTCATCCTGTCCTGCTGCAGCGTGCCGAAGGGGGATGTGCGGATTGATTATTGAAGTAATCGATACCCCCTGTAGGAGCAGCCCGGGCTGCTCCTACAGTTAATCAACAAACAAATCCGGCATCAGCTTCGCATCGCTCCCCGGCTCAAACCGATAGCGCTCAAACTCGCTCACACCGTTTTCGCGCAAAATCTCTTCATCAATCAACAAACGCCCAGTCAGGCTGCGCCCGCTGCTGCTCAAGATGACATGTGCGGCATCGGCCATGATCGCCGGCAGGCGCGCATGCTTGAACGACTCCCGCGAGCCCAGCTGAAACTCGATGGCTGCCGTGGCGATCATGGTTTGCGGCCATAGCGAGTTGACGCTTATCCCGTAGTTCTTGAATTCCTCACTCATGCCCAGGGTCAGCATGCTCATGCCGTATTTGGTCACGGTGTAGGGGCTGTATTGGGCGAACCACTGGGTGGCCAGATTCAGCGGTGGCGACAGGTTGAGGATGTGCCCAGAGGATTTTTTCAGATAGGGCAGGGCGGCCTGGCTGCACAGCAGCACGGCGCGGGTGTTGATCTGGTGCATCAGGTCGAAGCGCTTGAGTTCGATGTGCTGGACCCCGGTGAGCTTGATCGCCCCGGCGTTGTTGATCAGCGCATCAATGCTGCCGAAGTGTTCGTTGGCCTTTGCCAGCGCCGCATGCACCGCCACCTCGTCACGCACATCCACCTGCAGCGCCAGCGCCTTGCCCCCGGCCGCTTCGACTTCCTCGGCGACACTGAAAATGGTCCCGGGCAGTTTCGCGTGGGGTTCTGCGCTCTTGGCTGCGATCACGATATTGGCCCCGTCCCGCGCCGCGCGCAGGGCAATCTCGCGGCCAATGCCACGGCTGGCACCGGTGATGAACAGGGTTTTGCCTTGAAGTGACATTCGCACGCTCCTGATTATTGTTATGTGAGCCGAGGCTCGACAGACAATGTAGACGATGTCTTCAGGTGCGTGCGCTGCGAGGGCGGATGCATAAAAACGGTGGGAGCGAGCCTGCTCGCGATGGCGGAGTCAAATTCAACATCAATGTTGGCTGAACTACCGCCTTCGCGAGCAGGCTCGCTCCTACAGGGATTTGCAGTGATTTTAGTGATGGTAGGGATCTGGGCTTACTGCCCCATCACCTCGCGAATATCCGCCGCCAATTCCCGCACCCGCGCTTCCTCGGTGTCCCACGAGCACATGAAGCGTGCGCCGCCTTTGCCGATGAAGGTGTAGAAGCGCCATCCCTTGGCGGTCAGCGCGGCAATCGCCGGTTCCGAGAGTTGCAGGAACACGCCGTTGGCCTGGACCGGGAACATCAGTTCGACGCCGGGAATGTCGCTGACCAGCTCCGCCAGCAGCTGCGCGCAATGGTTGGCGTGGCGGGCGTATTTGAGCCAGGCGTCGTTTTCCAGAATGCCGACCCAGGGCGCCGAGAGAAAACGCATTTTCGAGGCTAACTGCCCGGCCTGTTTGCAGCGGTAGTCGAAGTCTTCGGCCAGTTTCTGGTTGAAGAACAGAATGGCTTCACCCACCGCCATGCCGTTTTTCGTGCCGCCGAAGCACAGCACGTCGACCCCGGCTTTCCAGGTCAGGTCGGCCGGCGAGCAGCCGAGGAACGCGCAGGCGTTGGAGAAGCGCGCGCCGTCCATGTGCAGGTTCAGGCCCAGCTCTTTGCAGGTGGCGCTGATGGCGCGGATTTCATCCGGGGTGTAGACGCTGCCGACTTCAGTGGCCTGGGTCAGGGTCACCACCCGTGGTTTGGGGTAGTGGATGTCCTGGCGCTTGAGGGCTATTTCGCGGATCGACGCCGGCGTCAGCTTGCCGTTTTCGGTGCCGGCGATCAGCAGCTTGGAACCGTTGGAGAAGAACTCCGGCGCGCCGCATTCGTCGGTTTCGACGTGGGCGGTTTCCGAGCAGATCACGCTGTGGTAACTCTGGCACAGGGACGACAGCGCCAGGGAGTTGGCGGCGGTGCCGTTGAAGGCAAAGAACACTTCGCAGTCGGTTTCGAACAGTTTGCGGAAATGATCCGAGGCGCGGGCGGTCCATTCATCATCGCCGTAAGCGCGCTGGTGGCCGTGGTTGGCCTGTTCCATGGCGGCCCAGGCTTCAGGGCAAATGCCGGAATAGTTGTCGCTGGCGAATTGTTGGCTCTTATCGGTCATGGCCGGCTTCCGTGTTCGAGGCGCTTGGGGTAAAGCGCTCGTGGTCAATGAGAGTTGCGCTGGCCGAAGATCATCCGGGGGCGCGTGCGACGTGTCTGTCAGAAAGATCCACTGTCGAAGGGTGATTATGCACGCGACGCAACGTGATGGTGCACTCGATCTGCTGAAATGGCTGGCGCTGTTGTGCATGGTGCTCGATCACCTGCGCTACATCGGTTATTCCATTGACTGGCTGTACGTTCCAGGCCGCCTGGCGTTCCCCTGGTTCTGTCTGGCGATGGCGGCCAACCTGGCGCGCGGGCAGGCCACGACGAGCGGCCAGCCGTGGCGCTACCTGGGTTGGTTGATGCTGTTCAGCGCCCTCAGTGAAATTCCCTACCGGCTGTTTATTGCCGATCCCGACACGCTGAACGTGATGCCGACCCTGGTCCTGGGCCTGCTGGTGGCGCGCGGTTGGCAGGCACCGACACTGCAGACGCGTGGGCTGGCGCTCGGTGCGCTGATGCTGGCGGCGGTGTTTTCGGCGCAGTTGATGTTCGGCTTCTTCGGTGTGTTGCTGCCGCTGGCGACGCTACTGGTGTTGCGCCGGCCCTGGTACTTAGCCCTGGTGCCAGGGGTGATCTGCCTGGCGGCCAATCAATGGCAGGTGCTGTATTACTCGATTCGCCTGGGCAATCACGTGGCGATGGCGGCGGTTGTCAGTTGCCTGATTGCGCCCGGGTTGGGGATGTTCCTTTTGCGACAGGTAAAGGACGTAAAACCACCACCGATGCGCAGATGGGCGTATGGGCTTTATCCCGTACATTTTTTGATTCTCTACGCGATACGACAGATCCTCACATAACCCTGTGGGAGCGAGCAGGCTCGCTCCCACAGGGTTTTGCACAAGATTGATGAGGGTGTTTGTCCGTCGTTTTCAGCCCATGTCGTAAACGCACCTTTGCGTGGCGCCCATAGGCATTTGACCTCCCTTGGCCGGTCATACCATCGCTCTCAAAGGGCAGCACCGAAAGGCGCGTGCCTTATCGAGACGAATGGCGCACCGCCGCCGCTGGGAGAGACGCGATGTTCAGCAAGCAAGACCAGATCCAGGGTTACGACGATGCACTGCTGGCGGCGATGAATGCCGAGGAGCAACGCCAGGAAGATCACATCGAGCTGATCGCGTCAGAGAACTACACCAGCAAGCGCGTCATGCAAGCGCAAGGCAGCGGCCTGACCAACAAATATGCCGAAGGCTACCCGGGCAAGCGCTACTACGGCGGTTGCGAGCACGTCGACAAGGTCGAAGCCCTGGCGATCGAGCGCGCCAAGCAACTGTTCGGTGCCGACTACGCCAACGTCCAGCCGCACTCCGGTTCGTCGGCCAATAGCGCCGTCTATCTGGCCCTGCTGCAAGCCGGCGACACCATCCTCGGCATGAGCCTGGCCCACGGCGGCCACCTGACCCACGGCGCCAAAGTATCGTCCTCGGGCAAGCTGTACAACGCCGTGCAGTACGGCATCAACACCGACACTGGTCTGATCGATTACGACGAAGTCGAGCGCCTGGCCGTCGAGTGCCAACCGAAAATGATCGTGGCCGGCTTCTCCGCGTATTCCAAGACCCTCGACTTCCCGCGTTTCCGGCAGATCGCCGACAAAGTAGGAGCACTGTTGTTCGTCGACATGGCCCACGTTGCCGGCCTGGTCGCTGCTGGCCTGTACCCGAACCCGATTCCGTTTGCCGACGTGGTCACCACCACCACCCACAAGACCCTGCGCGGTCCGCGTGGCGGGCTGATCTTGGCCAAGGCCAACGAAGAAATCGAGAAAAAGCTCAACGCTGCAGTGTTCCCCGGTGCCCAGGGCGGCCCGCTGATGCACGTGATCGCCGGCAAGGCGGTGTGCTTCAAGGAAGCGCTGGAACCTGGCTTCAAGGCCTACCAGCAGCAAGTGATCGACAACGCCCAGGCGATGGCGAGCGTCTTCATCAAACGTGGCTACGATGTAGTGTCCGGCGGCACCGATAACCACCTGTTCCTGGTCAGCCTGATTCGGCAGGGCCTCACCGGCAAGGAAGCGGACGCCGCACTGGGTCGCGCTCACATCACTGTGAACAAGAACGCCGTACCGAACGACCCACAGTCGCCATTCGTCACCTCGGGCCTGCGCATCGGCACCCCGGCGGTGACCACCCGTGGCTTCAAAGTGGCGCAGTGCACGGAACTGGCCGGCTGGATTTGCGACATCCTCGACAACCTCGGCGATGCCGATGTCGAGGCTAACGTCGCCAAGCATGTCGCAGCCCTGTGTGCAGACTTCCCGGTTTATCGCTGAGTCGGTCTTGGAGTAAATGACTATGCAACGCTACTCGGGCTTCGGCCTCTTCAAACACTCACTCAGCCACCACGAAAACTGGCAGCGCATGTGGCGCACGCCGACCCCGAAAAAAGTCTACGACGTGGTCATCGTCGGCGGCGGCGGGCACGGTCTGGCGACCGCCTACTACCTGGCCAAAGAGCACGGCATCACCAATGTGGCCGTGGTCGAGAAAGGCTGGCTGGGCGGCGGTAACACTGCGCGCAACACCACCATCGTTCGCTCCAACTACCTGTGGGACGAGTCGGCGCACCTGTACGAACACGCGATGAAACTGTGGGAAGGCCTGTCCCAGGACCTCAACTACAACGTGATGTTCTCCCAGCGTGGCGTCTATAACCTGTGCCACACCCTGCAGGACATCCGCGACTCCGAGCGTCGGGTCAGCGCCAACCGCCTCAACGGCGTCGACGGCGAACTGCTCAACGCCCAGCAAGTGGCTGACGAGATTCCGTACCTCGACTGCTCGAAAAACACCCGCTACCCGGTGATGGGCGCCACCGTCCAGCGTCGCGGCGGCGTGGCCCGTCACGATGCCGTGGCCTGGGGCTTTGCCCGGGCCGCTGACGCCCTCGGCGTGGACCTGATCCAGCAGACCGAAGTGATCGGTTTCCGCAAGGAAAACGGCGTGTGCATTGGCGTCGAAACCAACAAGGGCTTCATCGGCGCCAAGCGTGTCGGCGTGGTCACGGCCGGTAACTCCGGGCACATGGCCAAGCTCGCCGGTTTCCGTCTGCCGATCGAATCTCACCCGCTGCAAGCGCTGGTGTCCGAGCCGATCAAACCGATTATCGACAGCGTGATCATGTCCAACGCCGTGCACGGTTACATCAGCCAGTCCGACAAGGGCGACCTGGTGATCGGCGCCGGCATCGACGGCTATAACGGCTACGGCCAGCGTGGTTCGTACCCGGTGATCGAGCACACCATCCAGGCCATCGTCGAGATGTTCCCGGTGCTCTCGCGAGTGCGCATGAACCGCCAGTGGGGCGGCATCGTCGACACCACGCCGGACGCCTGCCCGATCATCTCGAAGACCCCGGTGCCGAACATGTTCTTCAACTGCGGTTGGGGCACCGGTGGCTTCAAGGCCACGCCGGGCTCGGGCAACGTGTTTGCCGCCAGTCTGGCCAAGGGTGAAATGCACCCGCTGGCGGCACCTTTCTCCATCGACCGGTTCCACAACGGTGCGCTGATCGACGAACACGGTGCTGCTGCCGTCGCCCACTAACAGGAGAAATTTCCTATGTTGCATATCTTCTGTCCTCACTGCGGCGAACTGCGCTCCGAAGAGGAATTCCACGCATCTGGCCAGGCGCACATTCCGCGCCCACTGGATCCGACCAACTGCACCGACGAGGAGTGGGGCGACTACCTGTTCTTCCGTGATAACCCCCGTGGTCTGCACCACGAGTTGTGGGATCACGTTGCCGGCTGCCGTCAGTATTTCAACGTCACCCGCGATACCGTGACCTACGAGATTCTCGAAACCTACAAGATCGGCAGCAAGCCGCAGTTCACCGACAAGACTGAAAGTCCGAAAGCGGCCGCGCAGGCTCTGGGAGCGAAGGTATGAGCCAGATCAATCGCCTGTCCAACGGTGGACGGATCGACCGCAACAAAGTGTTGAGCTTCACCTTCAATGGCCAGAGCTACAAAGGCTTTGAAGGCGACTCGCTGGCCGCTGCCCTGCTGGCCAACGGCGTCGACATCATCGGTCGCAGCTTCAAGTATTCCCGTCCACGCGGGATCTTCGCCGCCGGCTCCGAAGAGCCGAACGCAGTGCTGCAGATCGGCGCCACCGAAGCCACCCAGATTCCTAACGTGCGTGCCACGCAACAGGCGCTGTACCAGGGCCTGGTCGCCACCAGCACCAATGGCTGGCCGAGCGTCAACAACGACATGATGGGGATTCTCGGCAAGGTCGGCGGCAAGCTGATGCCGCCGGGTTTCTACTACAAAACCTTCATGTACCCGCAATCGTTCTGGATGACTTACGAGAAGTACATCCGCAAGGCCGCAGGCCTGGGTCGCTCGCCGACCGAGAACGATCCGGACACCTACGACTACATGAACCAGCACTGCGACGTACTGATTGTCGGTGCCGGTCCGGCCGGCCTGGCCGCAGCCCTGGCCGCCGCACGCAGCGGTGCGCGGGTGATCCTCGCCGATGAACAGGAAGAGTTCGGCGGCAGCCTGCTGGATTCGCGCGAAAGCCTCGACGGCAAGCCGGCCATCGACTGGGTCGCCAGTGTCATCGCCGAATTGAAAGACACCCCTGACGTGCTGCTGTTGCCGCGCGCCACGGTCAACGGTTACCACGACCACAACTTCCTGACCATTCACGAGCGCCTCACCGACCACCTCGGTGACCGTGCGCCGATTGGCCAGGTGCGCCAGCGCATCCACCGGGTTCGCGCCAAGCGCGTGGTCCTGGCCACCGGTGCGCACGAACGTCCGCTGGTGTACGGGAACAACGACGTGCCGGGCAACATGCTCGCCGGTGCCGTCTCGACTTACGTGCGCCGTTACGGCGTGGCCCCAGGGAAAAAGCTGGTGCTGTCGACCAACAACGACCACGCCTACCGCGTTGCCCTGGATTGGCTCGACGCCAGCCTGCAAGTGGTGGCAATCGCCGACGCCCGCAGCAATCCTCGTGGAGCGCTGGTGGAAGAAGCACGTGCCAAAGGCATCCGCATCCTCACCGGCAGCGCCGTGATCGAGGCCCGTGGCAGCAAGCACGTGACCGCTGCCCGCGTCGCCGCGATCGACGTCAAGGCCCACACCGTGACCAGCCCGGGCGAGTGGCTGGAATGCGACCTGGTTGCCAGCTCCGGCGGCTACAGCCCGGTGGTGCACCTGGCTTCGCACCTCGGTGGCAAGCCGATCTGGCGTGAAGACATTCTCGGTTTCGTGCCGGGTGAAGCGCCGCAGAAACGCGTGTGCGTCGGTGGCATCAACGGTGTCTACGGCCTCGGCGATTCGCTGGCCGATGGCTTCGAAGGCGGCGTTCGAGCGGCGTCCGAAGCTGGCTTCCAGTCGGTTGAAGGGGTGTTGCCAAAAGCCCTGAGCCGTCACGAAGAGCCGACTCTGGCGCTGTTCCAGGTGCCCCATGAAAAGAACACCGCACGGGCGCCGAAGCAATTCGTCGACCTGCAGAACGACGTCACCGCAGCGGCCATCGAACTGGCGACCCGTGAAGGCTTTGAATCGGTCGAGCACGTCAAGCGCTATACCGCGCTGGGCTTCGGCACCGACCAGGGCAAGCTGGGTAACGTCAACGGCCTGGCCATCGCGGCCCGTTCGCTGAACGTGACCATCCCGCAGATGGGCACCACCATGTTCCGCCCGAACTACACCCCGGTGACCTTCGGTGCGGTAGCCGGTCGTCACTGTGGGCACATCTTCGAGCCGGTGCGCTATACCGCGCTGCATCAATGGCACCTGAAAAACGGCGCCGAATTCGAAGACGTCGGTCAGTGGAAACGTCCGTGGTACTTCCCGCGCAACGGCGAAGACCTGCATGCGGCGGTCAAGCGTGAATGCCTGGCGGTGCGCGAAAGCGTCGGCCTGCTGGACGCCTCGACCCTCGGCAAAATCGACATTCAAGGCCCGGACGCTCGCGAGTTCCTCAACCGCGTCTACACCAACGCCTGGACCAAGCTCGACGTGGGCAAGGCGCGCTACGGCCTGATGTGCAAGGAAGACGGCATGGTCTTCGACGACGGTGTGACGGCGTGCCTGGCCGACAACCACTTCGTCATGACCACCACCACCGGCGGCGCAGCACGCGTACTGCAGTGGCTGGAGATCTACCACCAGACCGAATGGCCGGACCTCAAGGTGTACTTCACCTCGGTCACCGACCACTGGGCGACCATGACCCTGTCCGGGCCGAACAGCCGCAAGCTGCTCAGCGAAGTCACCGACATCGACCTGGACAAGGACGGCTTCCCGTTCATGACCTGGAAAGAAGGCCTGGTCGGCGGTGTGCCGGCGCGGGTGTTCCGGATTTCGTTCACCGGCGAGCTGTCGTACGAAGTCAACGTGCAGGCCGACTATGCGATGGGCGTGCTGGAGAAAATCGTCGAGGCGGGCAAGAAGTACAACCTGACCCCGTACGGCACCGAGACCATGCACGTGCTTCGGGCCGAGAAGGGCTTCATCATCGTCGGCCAGGACACCGACAGCTCGATGACCCCGGACGATCTGAACATGGGCTGGTGCGTCGGTCGCACCAAACCGTTCTCGTGGATCGGCTGGCGCGGCATGAACCGTGAAGACTGCGTGCGTGACCAGCGCAAACAGTTGGTCGGGCTCAAGCCGATCGACCCGACCAAGTGGCTGCCGGAAGGTGCGCAGCTGGTGTTCAACACCAAACAGGCGATCCCGATGAGCATGGTCGGTCACGTGACCTCCAGTTACCTGCACAACTCCCTGGGCTATTCGTTTGCCATGGGCGTGGTCAAAGGCGGCTTGAAACGCATCGGTGAGCGAGTGTTTGCACCGCTGGCCGACGGCAGCGTGATCGAGGCGGAAATCGTTTCTTCGGTGTTCTTCGATCCGAAGGGTGAGCGCCAGAACGTGTGATGGTTCGGATCCTGTGGGGTGCAACTGCACCGTGGTGAATTCATCGCGAGCAGGCTCACTCCTACAGGTGACCGCGTAATCCTTGTAGGAGCGAGCCTGCTCGCGATGGCGGCAGTGCAGCCACCACAGGAACCAACAGAATTCAGGAAAGGTGCTTTATGACCGCAGCCAATGTTTACCAACAACGCCCAACCACCGGCGCCAAGGCCGAGTCGTCGCTGCACCATGCCGACCTCGCCAGCCTGGTCGGCAAGGGCCGCAAGAACGCCGGCGTGATCGTGCGTGAGAAAAAACTCCTCGGCCACCTGACTATCCGCGGCGATGGCCACGACGCGGCTTTCGCCGCCGGCGTGCACAAGGCCCTGGGCATCGAATTGCCCGGCGCCCTGAGCGTCATCGTCAAGGGCGATACCAGCCTGCAGTGGATGGGCCCGGATGAGTGGCTGCTGATCGTGCCCAGCGGTGAAGAATTCGCCGCCGAGCAAAAATTGCGCGAGGCGCTGGGCGAGTTGCACATCCAGATCGTCAACGTCAGCGGCGGCCAGCAGATCCTCGAACTGAGCGGCCCGAACGTGCGCCAGGTGCTGATGAAGTCCACCAGCTACGACGTGCACCCCAACAACTTCCCGGTGGGCAAGGCCGTGGGCACGGTGTTCGCCAAGTCGCAACTGATGATTCGCCACACTGCCGAAGACACCTGGGAACTGCTGATCCGCCGCAGCTTCTCGGACTACTGGTGGTTGTGGCTGCAGGATGCGTCGGCTGAATACGGCTTGAGCGTGCAGGCCTGAACCCCTGTAGGAGCGAGCCTGCTCGCGATGGACGTCAACGATAACGCGTGCATCCTGATTCAACGCGTCGTTTTCAAGTCCATCGCGAGCAGGCTCGCTCCTACAGGTTGATTGCCAATAAACGAACAGGAGTCACCGCACTATGAGCCGCGCCCCAGACACATGGATCCTCACCGCCGACTGCCCCAGCGTGCTCGGCACGGTGGACGCGGTGACGCGCTTTCTGTTCGAACAGGGCTGCTACGTCACCGAACACCACTCCTTCGATGACCGCCTTTCAGGGCGCTTTTTCATTCGTGTGGAATTCCGCCAGCCCGATGGCTTCGACGAGCAATCATTCCGTGCCGGCCTGGCCGAGCGCGGGGCCAGCTTCGGCATGATCTTCGAACTGACCCCGCCGCATTACCGGCCGAAAGTGGTGATTATGGTCTCCAAGGCCGATCACTGCCTCAACGACTTGCTCTACCGCCAGCGCATCGGCCAGTTGTCGATGGACGTCGCCGCCGTGGTCTCCAACCACCCGGACCTCAAGCCGCTGGCCGACTGGCACCAGATTCCCTACTACCATTTCCCCCTCGACCCCAACGACAAGCCGGCGCAGGAGCGCCAGGTGTTGCAGGTGATCGAGGAGTCCGGTGCCGAACTGGTAGTCCTTGCGCGCTACATGCAAGTGCTGTCGCCGGAACTGTGCCGCAAGCTCGACGGCCGGGCGATCAATATCCACCACTCGCTGCTGCCCGGCTTCAAGGGCGCCAAGCCGTATCACCAGGCTTACAACAAGGGCGTGAAACTGGTCGGCGCGACGGCGCACTACATCAACAACGATCTGGATGAAGGGCCGATCATCGCCCAGGGTGTCGAGGTGGTTGACCACAGTCACTACCCCGAGGATTTGATCGCAAAGGGGCGGGATATCGAGGGCCTAACATTGGCGCGAGCCGTTGGGTATCACATTGAGCGGCGGGTGTTCTTGAACGCCAATCGTACGGTCGTTCTCTAAATTGCTATCGCTTGCGGCTTGCCCGCGAAAGGGCCCTGACAGGCAACCCAAGAAACAGCATCTGTACCCGAGCACTTAACGCGCTGCCCCTTTTGGGCAACGCGGTTCCATAAAAATAACAGCGAGGTGAAAGCATGTCTGGCAATCGTGGTGTGGTGTATCTCGGCGCGGGCAAGGTCGAAGTACAGAAAATCGACTATCCGAAAATGCAGGATCCACGCGGCAGGAAGATCGAGCACGGTGTGATCCTGCGTGTGGTGTCCACCAATATCTGTGGTTCCGACCAGCACATGGTGCGCGGCCGTACCACCGCCCAGACCGGCCTGGTGCTGGGTCATGAGATCACCGGTGAAGTGATCGAGAAGGGCAGCGACGTCGAAAACCTGAAAATCGGCGACCTGGTCTCGGTACCCTTTAACGTTGCATGTGGGCGCTGCCGTTCCTGCAAAGAGCAACACACCGGCGTCTGCCTGACCGTCAACCCGGCGCGTGCTGGTGGTGCTTACGGCTACGTCGACATGGGCGACTGGACTGGCGGCCAAGCTGAATACGTGCTGGTGCCGTACGCCGACTTCAACCTGCTGAAACTGCCGGATCGCGACAAGGCCATGGAGAAAATCCGCGACCTGACCTGCCTGTCCGACATCCTCCCTACCGGTTACCACGGTGCCGTCACCGCCGGTGTCGGCCCGGGCAGCACCGTATACATCGCTGGCGCCGGCCCAGTCGGCCTGGCCGCTGCCGCTTCGGCACGCCTGCTGGGCGCTGCGGTGGTGATCATCGGCGACGTCAACACCATCCGCCTGGCCCACGCCAAGGCCCAGGGTTTTGAAATCGTCGACCTGTCCAAAGACGCACCGCTGCACGAACAGATCGCCGCACTGCTGGGCGAACCGGAAGTCGATTGCGCCGTTGACTGCGTGGGCTTCGAAGCCCGTGGCCACGGTCACGACGGCGTCAAACACGAAGCCCCTGCCACCGTACTCAACTCCCTGATGGGCGTCGTCCGTGTAGCGGGCAAGATCGGCATCCCCGGCCTGTACGTTACCGAAGACCCGGGCGCAGTCGACGCTGCGGCAAAAATGGGCAGCCTGAGCATCCGCTTTGGCCTGGGCTGGGCCAAATCCCACAGCTTCCACACCGGCCAGACCCCGGTGATGAAGTACAACCGCGCACTGATGCAGGCGATCATGTGGGACCGCATCAACATCGCTGAAGTGGTGGGTGTGCAGGTGATCAGCCTGGATCAGGCGCCTGAGGGGTATGGCGAGTTCGATGCCGGCGTGCCGAAGAAGTTTGTGATTGATCCGCATAAGATGTTTAGTGCGGCGTAACGCTCAGGCGTAACCGAAAAGGGTGACTTCAAGTCACCCTTTTTGCGTTTTGCGACTTTACTGCGAGGGGCTGGCTTGCAAGCGGCGGCCGATAACGTTGAGCAGGTCACAGCCGTCGCGCAGGGTCACGGCCAGCAATTGGGCGAAGTCGCGGGGGACGATCGTATCGTTGCTGCGATGCGGGTCCGCGGCGAGGTGTTCCAGCCATTGGGTGACGGTGCGGATGCGCTGGGCGGCGTTTTCGTGGAGGACGTCGAGGGGCGCCTGGGTATCGATCAGCAGGGCGGCGGGGGTGCAGTCGATGCTGGTGGTGGGTTGGTAGCGATGCATGGATAAATTCTCCGGTATGGGTCCATTGCAAAAGTGCATGGAGCCTTCTCCGTTGTTTTTCCGAGTCGCCAAACCCGAGTCGCCATGTGGGCGACGGCGGGACTATAGGCGCCCTTGCAGCCAGCAACAATAAGCAGCGGCGCCAAAACCTGTCAGACAAACGCTGAACTCTGTAGGAGCGAGCCTGCTCGCGAAGAACCTGAGGCCGCCGCGTGCATTCAGGATGACCGGGTTATCGTTTTTCGCGAGCAGGCTCGCTCCCACAGAGAAGCGGACATCTGCCTCCAATGACCACCCGGCAGAAATCCTACGTCAATTGCGGAACAATCCCCGCTGTTTTTGAGTCAAAATGCCAGCTTTGCGCCCGTTCCAGGGCATTTTCAGGTTCAGGAGTTTTTGATGAAAATTGCACGCGGTTTTGTTCTGGCTTCGCTGATGACCGTGGCGGCCGGCCCGGTGTTTGCCGGCTTCAGCCTCAACGACGTGGCGGGCGCGGTCGCCGGTATGCAAGGTGGCGACAAGGCGGCAGCCGCTGCACCGACGCCGCAGACCGCCGAACTGTTGGGCGCCCTGACTGCGCTGAACGTCAAGCCGGAACAAGCCATCGGTGGCACCAGCGCGATGCTCGGCCTGGCAAAAAACAAGTTGAGCGCCAATGACTACGCCGAATTGGCGAAGAGCGTACCAGGCATCGACAAGCTCTCCGGTGGTGCCGGCAATCTTGGCGCGCTGGCCGGTATGCTCGGATCGTCGGGCAAGGCCGCAGGCCTGGAAAATGCTCTGGGCAACGTCAAGGATACCAATGACCTGAACACCGCCTTCAGCGCCCTGGGCATGGACAGCGGCATGGTCGGTCAGTTTGCCCCGATCCTCCTGCAATACCTGGGTAACCAAGGCGTCGCCGGCAACCTGTTGACCAGCCTGGGCAGCATCTGGGGCGTGTAATTCGCCTCAGTCACGCTCGGCGCGCAAGGCGTCGATGCGTGCGTCTTTCTCGCTCCAGAGCTGGTTGACCCAGTTCTGGAGGCGCTGGCGAAATGCCGGATCGTTTTCGTAGTTGCCCTGCCACAGCGCCGGGTCCAGCTCACGGGTCTTGATGTCGATGATCACCCGTGGCACCGCGCCGCTGATCAAATCCCAAAACCCCGGAATCTTCGCCTGTGGATAGACCACGGTGACGTCGAGCATGGCGTCCAGTTGTTCGCCCATCGCCGCCAACACAAACGCCACGCCACCGGCCTTGGGTTTGAGCAAATGCTTGAACGGCGACTGCTGCTGGTCGCGTTTAGCCAGGGTAAAGCGGGTGCCTTCGAGGTAGTTGACCACGGTCACCGGCTGGCGCTTGAACAGTTCGCAGGCAGCTTTGGTGATTTCCAGGTCCTTGCCTTGCAAGTGCGGGTGCTTTTGCAGGAAGGCCTTGCTGTAGCGCTTCATGAACGGGTAATCCAGCGCCCACCAGGCGAGGCCGAGGAACGGCACCCAGATCAGTTCCTTTTTCAGGAAGAACTTGAAGAACGGCGTGCGCCGGTTGAGGGTCTGGATCAGCGCCGGAATGTCGACCCATGACTGGTGGTTGCTGACCACCAGGTATGAGGTGTCGACCTGCAGGCCTTCGCCGCCACGGATGTCCCATTGGGTGGGGATGCACAGGGCGAAAATCAGCTTGTCGATTTCCGCCCAGGTTTCGGCGATCCACATCACCGCGCCGCTGGCGACATCGCGGCCACGCCCGGGCAGGACCAGTTTGAGCAGGGCAAACAGCAGCAGCGGGCCAATCAGGACCAGGGTGTTGAGCAACAGCAGGAGGGTGACGAAACAGCCGGTGAGCAGGCGGCGCATAGGGAACTCTTGCAAGCGGGTGGACGGGGCATGATAAGCAGCTTCGGCGATTAGGCCAAATCAGCGGGCTGACGAATGTTTCACAGGGGCGGGGGTATGTTGGGGGGATGCCATCCAAAGAACGAACCAATCCATTTCAGACGGTCTAAAATCCCGCTGTCCTACTTTCAGGGAATCCACCACGTGAAATCCGTTCTCGCACTGTTATCCCTCCTGGCCCTCCCGGTGATGGCCGCCGAGCCGACCCTGTATGGCCGCTACGAATACATCAAGTTGCCGGAAATCGGCGGCGAGGTGCTTAAGGCCAAGATGGACACCGGCGCCCTGACCGCCTCGCTGTCAGCCAAGGACATCGAAACCTTCACCCGCGATGGCGAGGATTGGGTCCGCTTCCGCCTGGCCACCAAAGATGCGAGCAACAAGGTCTACGAACATAAGATCGCGCGGATCAGCAAGATCAAGACCCGCTCCGAAGAGGACGAGGACGAAGAAGTAGCGGCACCGAGCAAACGTCCGGTGGTCGATCTGGAACTGTGCCTGGGCGACGTCAAGCGCACGGTCGAGGTCAACCTGACTGACCGCAGCAGCTTCAACTACCCGCTGTTGATTGGCGCCAAGGCGCTGCGTGAGTTTGGCGCGGCGGTGAATCCGGCTCGGCGGTTTACGGCGGATAAACCGGGGTGTTAATTGAGCGTGTCGGACAATTCTAAATTTTATATTTGTACACTCTGACCGGATCGTATATCGGTGACTTGTGTAGTGAGTTTGGTTATGTCCTTATTGACTTGGTTTAGCAGCACTTGGCGACGCAGTATATTTATTTCATCACGGTCGGTAACCAGTCTGCTAAATATCCTGTCTCTCGTGGCGGTAAGGCTGGCTAGTTTTTCGCTGTCAGTTTTATTGCCTTTGACAAAAGCTGGTAGTTGTAGGGTGCTGTCCGGCTCTTTGGAATAGTTAACTGCTCCAACCGCTCTACTTGTTCCTGGCTTGGGGCTTGTCTGACGCCCTGTGAAGTCTGTGCTTCTGAATTTTCTACGGTCAGTCTCCGCTTGTTTTTTTAAATGTTCGAGGACTGTGGGTTGGGAGTGATGGTGAACGGGAGCGCTTTGAGGCGGCGGCATTGAATCGATACTAGCTGTAGTCGCGGTAACTGGATTTTTGACTTTGGCAGGTCTGAGTTTGCTGGGCGTTCTTCCGAACTTATTCGCAATACCCTTCAATAGTCTCATGACGACATTTGATCTGTGTCCGGTCGGATCACTCCGATTCACCGGATCCCCCTCGCAATACCCATACGCATTCAACCCACCCTCGCCAAACGGACTCCAACCATCCGGACTGTTAAACCGCATCAACAGCGGATTGAACTGCCGATAGCCATTACCCAGATGATAATGCCCGGTCACCGGATCGGCCCGTTCGCCGTTGAACCCGAGCAGGCTGAGCAAACCACTTTGCGCCGCACGATGGCCGTAGGGTGAATAAGCGAGAGGGTGCAGCCGTGCGGCGTCGAGGGCGTTGAGCACCGAGCGCTGTTGATCGCTCGCCAGCAACAGGGTGGTTGCATTTGCGCCTACATGATTTCGCTGAGCCAACAATTGGTCGTCGTGCTGGAAGAGGCTCCACCGCGCAGCACCCTGGATTTCAGTAACCAAGCGGCTTTTGCAATGAAAGCGCTGGTGGGCGGGTTGCAGAACTATCGTACAGCCGCACTGACGGTCCAGAGGGTCGTAGTGATAGCGGCACAATTCGGTCTTATCGGAGTGTTTAGTCATGGGCGAGGCTCCGAGCAGCAGCTAACCAGCAATGCTTTAAGCATCGGCGCTCTATCAGCCTTTGCCTACTATCAGAACTGCTAGGTATTACAGACCGAGCCGCCATTTCAGATTTGTCCGATTGACGCCACCTGCCACCTGGGGCACCGTTCGCCCACCTCACCACCGGGCCCGGATGCCATGCCTCATATCCTGATTGTCGAAGACGAAGCGGCGATTGCCGACACCCTGATTTTCGCTTTGCAGGGCGAAGGCTTTACCACCACCTGGGTCAGCCTGGGATTGGCGGCGCTTGACCTGCAGCGGGAGACACCGGCTGATTTGATCATCCTCGACATCGGCCTGCCGGACATCAGCGGCTTTGAAACCTGCCGCCAGTTGCGCCGCTTCAGTGAAGTGCCGGTGCTGTTCCTGAGTGCCCGCGATGCCGAGATCGACCGGGTGGTGGGCCTGGAAATCGGTGCCGACGATTACGTGGTCAAACCCTTCAGCCCACGGGAAGTCGCGGCGCGGGTGCGGGCGATTCTCAAGCGCATGGTGCCGCGTGCGGGGATCGAGTCCAGCAGTGCTTTGTTCGTTATCGACAGCGACCGGGTGCTGATCACCTATCGCGGCCAGTCGCTGAACCTGACCCGTCACGAATTTCGCCTGTTGCAGTGCTTGCTCGAGCAACCCGAACGGGTGTTCAGCCGCGAGCAATTGCTCGATGCGCTGGGGGTCGCCCGCGATGCCGGGTATGAACGCAGCATCGACAGTCACATCAAGAGTGTGCGCGCCAAACTGCGTCTGGTGGCGGCCAATGCCGAGCCGATCCAGACCCATCGCGGCCTCGGCTACAGCCACAGTCCGAGCCACAGCTGATGCCCCTGGCGATCCGGATTTTTCTGGTCTACCTGCTGTTCGTTGGCCTCACCGGTTACTTCGTGCTGAACACGGTGATGGAAGAAATCCGCCCCGGCGTGCGCCAGTCCACCGAGGAAACCCTGGTGGACACCGCCAACCTGATGGCGGAAATCCTGCGGGACGATTTCAAGACCGGCACCCTTAACCAGAATCGCTGGCCGGAACTGCTCAAGGCTTACGGCGAGCGCCAGCCGGCGGCGAGTATCTGGGGCCTGGCGAAAAACCAGGTTAACCATCGGATCTACGTCACTGACGCCCAGGGCATCGTGGTGCTGGATTCCAGCGCAGCGGCCGTGGGCCAGGATTACTCGCGCTGGAATGATGTGTACCTGACCTTGCGTGGCGAATACGGCGCGCGCTCGACCCGCAGCGATCCTGATGACCCGGCTTCCTCGGTGATGCACGTCGGTGCGCCGATTCGCGACAACGGGCAGATCATTGGTGTCGTCACCGTGGCCAAACCCAACAGCTCGTTGCAGCCCTATGTCGACCGCACCGAGCGGCGCTTGCTGGGCTACGGTGCTGGGTTGATTGGCCTAGGTTTGTTGTTCGGCGCGCTGTTGTCCTGGTGGCTGAGCCGTGCATTACGTCGCTTGACCGCCTACGCCCAGGCGGTCAGTGAGGGCCGTCGCGCCGAGCTGCCGCATTATCGCGGCGGCGAGTTGGAGCAACTGGCGACGGCGGTGGAGCACATGCGCACTCAGCTGGAAGGCAAGGCGTACGTCGAGCGCTACGTGCACACCCTGACCCACGAATTGAAAAGCCCGCTGGCAGCGATTCGCGGTGCTGCCGAATTGCTGCAGGACGAAATGCCGGCTACCCAGCGCCAGCGTTTCGTCAGCAATATCGACAGCGAAAGCGCGCGCATGCAGCAGCTGATCGAACGCCTGCTGAACCTCGCCCAGGTCGAGCAACGTCAGGGTCTGGAAGAGCGAGTGACGGTGCCGCTGGCGGCCCTGGTGGATGAGTTGCTCGACACTCAACACGCGCGCATCGAGCGTAAACAATTGCGCATCGAGCGGCAGATTGCCCCCGACCTCAACCTGCTGGGCGAAGCCTTTCTGCTGCGCCAGGCGCTGGGCAATCTGCTGGAAAACGCCCTGGATTTCAGCCCACCCCATGGTGTGTTGCGCCTCAGTGCGCAGCGGCAGGGCGCGCAGATCGAGTTCAGTCTGTTCAATCAGGCCGAGCCGATTCCCGACTACGCCCTGGCGCGCTTGAGCGAACGCTTCTACTCGCTGCCGCGCCCGGACAGTGGACGCAAAAGCACCGGCCTGGGGCTGAATTTTGTCGAGGAGGTGCTGCAACTGCACGGCGGTAGCTTGCAGATCGGCAACGTCGCAGGCGGCGTCGAAGTGACGCTGCGCCTGCCGGCCTGAGGCTTCTCCACAGACTCTGCACACTGTCTGCATAAAGCCTCCACACAGACCGCCCAGACTCTCCCTCATTCGAACAGGGAGAGCCCACATGAACCGCAGCCTGGCTATAAAACTCGGGGCCATTGCCCTATTGATTCTGTTGTTGCTGATCCCGCTGTTGATGATCGGCGGGGTGATCAGCGACCGGCAGCAACTGCGCGATGGCGTGCTCGACGACATCGCCCGCAGCTCCAGCTACAGCCAGCAACTGAGCGGGCCGTTGCTGGTGGTGCCGTATCGCAAGACCGTGCGTATCTGGAAACTCAACGAAAAAACCAATGAGCGCTATCAGGAGCCGAGCGAGGAAAGCGGGCGGCTGTACTTCTTGCCGGAGCGCTTCGAACTCAATGGCAATGTCAGCACCGAGCTGCGCGCCCGGGGCATTTATGAGGCGCGGCTGTTCCATGCCGAGAACCGCATCAGTGGGCATTTCACGCTGCCGGAGCGCTTGGGGATCAAGCAGGATTTTGCCGATTACCAATTCGAGCAGCCCTATCTGGCGGTTGGCATCAGCGATATTCGTGGCATCGAAAATGCCTTGCAGCTTGAACTCGGGACCCAGCGTCTGGACTTCGTGCCGGGCAGTCAGGTGGGTTGGCTGGGGGAAGGGGTACACGTCACGTTGCCGGCGCTGGATGCGAGCAAGGTCACAGAATTGCCGTTTGCCTTCGACCTGCGGCTGCAGGGCACCGGGCAATTGCAGGTGACTCCGGTGGGCAAAACCAGCCAGGTAAAGTTGGCCGCCAACTGGCCGCATCCGAGCTTTATCGGCAACTACTTGCCGGCCCAGCGCGAAATCAGCGCCGAGGGTTTTAATGCGCAATGGCAGACCTCGTTTTTCTCTACCAACCTGCAAGAGGCGCTGGATAACTGCGTGGCCTTCGCCCGCTGTGAAGCATTCAAGGGCCGAAGTTTTGGCGTGAGCTTTATCGACCCGGTGGACCAGTACCTCAAGAGCGACCGGGCGATCAAATACGCGCTGCTGTTTATCGTCCTGACCTTTGCCGGCTTCTTCCTCTTCGAAGTGCTGAAAAACCTGGCGGTGCACTCGGTGCAATACGCCTTGGTCGGGGTGGCGCTGGCGTTCTTCTACCTGCTGTTGTTGTCGCTGTCCGAGCACTTGGGTTTCGCTCTGGCTTACCTGTTGTCGGCCAGTGCCTGCGTGTCGCTGATCGGCTTTTACGTCTGCCACGTGCTGCGCAGCGTGGCCCATGGCCTGGGGTTCTCGGCAGGATTGGCGGCCTTGTACGGTCTGTTGTTTGGCCTGCTGAGTGCCGAGGATTACGCGCTGTTGATGGGTTCGTTGTTGCTGTTCGGGTTGCTCGGCGTATTCATGGTGCTGACCCGTCGGCTGGATTGGTATGGGGTAGGTAAAACGAGCAAGACGCAGGTGGCGGCATGAGCCGGTCGCTGGGCTTGCGTGAGGAGCGGGTGCAGGTAGCGCGATTGCTGCTGCACATCAGTGGATGGTTGGTGGCGCAGCGCGGCGTGCCGTTGCCCGACACGTCGCGCTGCGACCGGAGAATTACACCTTCGGTACCGTCGCCAGCATCGACGGGCGCTGGCTGACTTCGAAATACCAAGCCGCCAGTTGCGGTTGGGCGTCGCGCCAGTGCAGGTCGGGGTGGCGCAGGTCGAGGTAGCCCAGGGCGCAGGCGACGCTGATGGCGGCGACGTCGAAGTGGCAGGTCAGTTCGGCGATGGCGTCGGCTTCGAGCACCGCGAGGGCGCGGCGGATTTTTTCGCGCTGGGCGTCGAGCCATTCCGGCCAGTGTTTTTCCGGGGCGCGCAGGGCCAATTCGTAGCGCACCATTACCGCCGCATCCATGATCCCGTCGGCCAGTGCCGCCAGGGTCAGACGCCGCCAGCGGGCTGTGCCTTCGGCGGGGATCAGCGGATTGCCGACGTGTTGCTGGTCGAGGTAGTCGAGGATCACTCGGCTGTCGTACAGCACGTTGCCGTCGGCCAGGCGCAGCGCCGGGATCTTGCCCAGCGGGTTGTCCTGGTTCAATACCGGGTCGGGGCTGACCGGGCTCAGTTGGCTGAGCTGCAGCGCGACGCGGTCGGTCTGCCCGGTCTCGTGCAACAGCACCATCACTTTGCGCACGAAGGGCGAGGCGGGGTTGTGGAACAGGGTCATGCTGGGCGTGGACATGGCATTCCTCGGCGGTCATCGGGGAGCAGAGGGGTAGGGTAAACAGTTGCGGGTTGGCTGGCGAGGGGGCGTTCGATCGCGATCAACATTGTAGGGGCGATGGTGGGCCAGGTGGACCTTGGTGTCCGCTTCGCTGGCAAGCCAGCTCCCACAGATCACCTGCGCCGCAACAATCCGCGCAGCCCCAGCACCGCTGGCACACCCAGGCCCAACCAACTCAGGCCATCCCAAATGCCGTCGCCCAGCAGCGCTGAAAACAGCCCGGCGGCGCTGAGGAGGGCGATTACCAGTGGGGTGGTGAAGACTTTCCAGAAGTTCGACTGGCGCGGTCTCATGCCGGGGCCTGCGCTTTTATCGGCAGCGGTTTCGCCGCCTTGCGCCGCACGATCCACAGGTACAGGCCACTGCCGAGAACAATGATGGTCAACACATCCAGTGCCGCCCAGAGGATCTTCATCGGCATGCCGCCGTAGTCGCCAAAATGCAGGGGTTGCGACATGCCCATGGCGTCCATGTACCAAGGCCGTTCAGCGATGGCGGTGACGTTGAGGGTGCTGGCGTCGATCAGCACCGGGGTCAGCAGGTGCGAGGTCAGGTGGGTGCTGCCTTTCATGAACACCGCGTAGTGGTGCTCGCTGGAGAAACGGGTGCCGGGGAAGGCGATGAAGTCCGGTGTCATCTCCGGCGTGGCACGCTTGGCGATGTCGAGCAGTTGGCTGGCGGGGGCCAATTGGGTCAGCGGTGGCGCGTCGCGATAGGGTTCGATCATCGCGCTCAGGGCTTCGTTGCGCCAGGCGGCGATCAGCAGGTCGGCGCAGGCGCTGATGACTCCGGTGACGCCCACCACCAAGGCCCAGGTCAGCGTTACCACGCCGATCAGGTTGTGCAGGTCGAGCCAGCGCACGCGGGTGGATTTGTCCTGACGCACGGTGCCGAAGTTCAGGCGGCGCATGAACGGCAGGTACAGCACCGTCCCCGAGATTATCGCGATGACGAACAACAGGCCCATGAACGCCAGCAGCAACTTGCCGGGCAGGCCGGCGAACATGTCGACGTGCAGACGCAGCATGACCATCATCAGGCCGCCATTGGCCGAGGGCATTTCCACGGCCTCGCCGGTGCGCGCGTCGAGCATGAACGTGTGGGACAGATTGGGCTCGGTGCCGGCGGTTTTGGCCATGATCGCGATCACGCCATTGGGGTCTTCCTCATCCCAGCCAAAGTACTGCATGACCTCGCCGGGACGATGAGTCTCGGCCTTGGCCACCAGTTGCTGCAGGTCGAGGTGCGGGGTGTCGGCGGGCATTTGCCGAAGCTCAGGAGCATCGCCGAGCAGGTGATCAATCTCGTGATGAAAGATCAGCGGCAGGCCGGTCAGGGCCAGCAGCAACAGGAACAGAGTGCAGATCAGGCTGGTCCAGGTGTGGATCAGGGACCAGCAGCGGATGGTTTTGCTTTTCATCTCATGGCCTTTGAAAAGACCAAAGCCGCCTAGGGAAGGCGGCTCGGTCGTGACGCTGATGACGTCAGTGGATTACCACTTGTAGGTGGCGCTGGCGACGACGCTGCGCTCGTCACCGTAGTAGCAATAGAAGCTGTCGCAGGTGGAGATGTAGTCCTTGTCGAACACGTTGGTGGCGTTGAGCGCGACCGAGGCACCTTTGAGGCTGTTGTCCAGGCGACCGAGGTCGAAGTGCACGGCGGCATCGAACACGGTGTAGGCGTCGGCCTTGCCCAGCCAGGTGTTGGCCTGGTCGCCGTAGGTGTTGCCGGTGTAGCGCGCACCGCCGCCGACGCCGAAACCGTCGAGCACGCCGCTGTGCCAGGTGTAGTCAGTCCACAACGAGGCTTGCTGGTTCGGCATGAGTTGCAGGCGATTGCCTTTGTAGATGCCCTCTTGGACTTCGGACTTGGCCAGGGTGTAGGCGGCAATCACTTTGAGGTTTTCGGTGACGTCGGAGACCGCTTCCAGCTCCAGGCCCTTCACTTTCACTTCACCGGTCTGGCTGGTGATGTTGACGCCGCCGACGTTGGTGGTGACGTCGACGTTTTTCTGGGTCAGGTCATACACCGCCGCGCTCAGCAGGGTGTTGGTGCCTGGTGGCTGGTACTTGATGCCCAGTTCCCATTGCTTGCCTTCGGTGGGTTTGAACGAGTCGTCCGGCGAAGTGCTGGCGTTGCTCGCCGGCTGGAACGATTCGGCGTAGGACAGGTACGGCACAAAACCATTGTCGAAGACGTAGCTGATCGCCGCGTTGCCGCTGAAGTTCTTGTTGCGATCGGTATTGGTCGCGTCGTTTTTGTTGAAGTACTTGGTGCCGGTGTGGACCCAGTCTTCACGCCCGCCGAGGGTCAGGCGCCATTGGTCGAGGGCCATCTGGTCCTGGACGTAGAGGCCGGTCTGGTAGGTCTTCTGGTCGTAGTCATAGAACGCGCTGGAGCGCGGCGGCCGGGTGATCGGCAGGCCGTGGGCCGGGTCGTTGACGTTGATCGGCGGCGCGCTGCCGAAGATCGAGGTGTAGTTGGTATTGGTGCGCTGGTGGTCGAGGCCGAGCAGCACGGTGTGGCGGATCTCGCCGGTGTCGAAGTCGGCCTGGAAGTTGTTGTCGACGGCGAACTGGCTGATGTCTTCGTCAGTGCTGGTGGTGGTGCGCCCGACGTTGCCTGCGTCATCCACCTCGGTGAACGGGTAGGAGCCGACAGTGATGGCCTGGAAGGAAAGATCCGACTTGGTGTAGCGCAGGTTCTGACGGAACTGCCAGACGTCGTTCAGGCGGTGCTCGAAGGCATAACCCAGGGCGTAGTAGGTCCGGTCGTAGTATTCCCACTCCGGATCGCCGAGGTTTTTACTGTGGGAGATATCGCCGAACGGCATGTCGATCTTGGTGCCCTGGATCGGCAGAAACTGGCTGGTGATCCCGGTGTCGTCGCGGGTGAACTGCGAGAGGAAGGTCAGCTTGGTGTCGGGGTCGATGTTCCAGGTCAGGCTCGGCGCGATGTTGTAGCGTTTGTCGGGAACGTCGTCGATCTGGGTGTCACTGTCGCGCACCACGCCGCTGAAACCGTAGAGGAACTGACCCTCTTCGTCGATCTTGCCGGTGCTGGCGAAGTTGATCTGGCGATGGTTGTCGCTGCCGTACTGGACCTGCACTTCACTGCTGGCTTCTTCACTGGGGCGCCGGCTGACCATGTCCAGCAGGCCGCCCGGTGGAGTCTGGCCGTATACCGAGGAGGCCGGGCCGCGCAGCAGGGCGATGCGATCGAGGTTCCAGGTTTCCATTTTCGGGTTGGCGTAGACGCCCTTGGGTAGCGGCAGGCCGTCGAGGAATTGGGTCGGCTCGAAGCCACGTACGCGCAGCCAGTCGGCACGGGTGTCGCTTCCGTAGCTGCTGGCGACGATACCGGGCATGTAGCGCACGGCGTCGTCGAGGTTTTGTACGGCGCGATCGTCCATTTGCTGGCGCGTTGCTACAGAGATCGAGCGCGGTGCTTCGAGCAGCGAGGTGTCGGTTTTGGTGCCGGCGGCGGTGCGAGTTGCGAGGTAACCGTCGACCGGGCCCCAGGCCGTTTCGCTGTTCTCGACACCAATCACCGCCGTTTCCGGCAACGCCAGCACACCCTCGGGCACCGCCACCAGGCTGTAGGTGCCGGCGCTGCTTTGTTCCAGCTGCAGACCGGTGCCGCGCAGGGCCTGGCTGAGGGCGCCAGCCGCGTCGTACTGGCCATTGACCGGGGCCGAGGTTTTACCGGCCGCCAGCGACGGGTTGAGGCTCAGCGCGAGTCCGGCCTGGCTGGCGATCTGGTTGAGGGTGGTGGCCAAGGGCGCGGCGGGCAGGTTGTAGGCACGCACACTGGACGTCTGCTCGGCGGCCAGCAGCAAGGTGCTGGTCAGCGGGGTACCGAAGGCAATGGCCAGGGCCAGCAGACTGGGGCGTAACAAGGTGTTTAGCGAGCGTGGCATACGGCGGCTCCTGAATGGAAATATTTCTCAATTGCCTGTGTGCCGAACGAAACTGAAAAAGTGATAGGGCAGGATGAAAATAATTTTTATTCCGCAAATAAGAGGCAGCAGATGCGGCGTGGCTGATGGCCTAAGCCGGCTCCTACAGTTCGCTAGCCCGAGCACCGACCGTCACCCACCACGCCGTATGTTTTTCGATCTGCACCGGCAAGGTCGGCAGCAGGGCGGTCAATGCCAAGTCGGTGTTGTGCAGCGGGAAGCTGCCGGTGATGCGCAGGTTGGCGACTTCCGGGGCTACGCCCAGGTGGCCGGGGCGGTAGCGGGCGAGTTCGGCGACCAGGTCTTCCAGGCGTGCGTTGTCCACCACCAGCATGCCGCGGGTCCAGGCGTCCGCGCCTGGGTTAATCGCCAGCAGCGGGCCGAGGCCGTCGGCGTGCATGAGCACTTGCTGCCCTTGTTTGAGAATCTGCTCGTCAGATCGGGTTTCGGGACGCGCAGCCACCGCTGACTGCAACACGCTCAAGCGCGTGCCTTGGTCTTCACGCTTGACCAGGAAGCGGGTGCCGAGGGCGCGCATGTGCCCGTCGCGGGTCTCGACGATGAACGGTCGGGCATCGTTATGCCCGGTCTCGATGAGTATTTCGCCTTCCTGGAGGACGATCCGCCGCTCTTTCTCATCAAAGCGCACGTCCAGTGCGCTGTGCGTATTCAGATTGATCAGCGTGCCGTCCGTCAGGCGCAGGGTGCGCTGTTCACCCGTGGCGGTGCGCTGGTCGGCCAACCAATAGTCGATCGGCAGATAACGCTCGCCGGCGAACAGCGCCACACCCAGCGCCAGCATCACGCTGGCCGCGCCACTGCTGATTTTTCGTACTCGACGTCGGATACTTTCGCGCGATTGCAACAGGGCGACCCGGGCCGGACCGCTGGCCACGCTGAAGCGCTGGTCGAGCATCCCCAGTTGGCGCCAGGCGCGGGCGTGTTCTTCGTGGCTGGCGTACCACTTGGCGAACTCCTCACGCTCCACCGGACTGGCGCTGCCGCCATCGAGGGTCAATTGCCAGGCGATGGCGGCGTCGAGCACCGCGGCCGAGACCGGCCGGGAACTGACCGGGCTCATGTCGGCTCGCCGTACAGCGCCACGTAGCACTGGCGAATGCCCTGGGCCAGATATTGGCGCACGCGGGGCACCGAGACGCCCAGGCGCTCGGCGATTTCGCCATGGCTCAGGCCGTCGAGACGGTTATAGAGGAAGGCTGCGCGGGCCTTGCTCGACAGTTTGCCGAGCAGTCGGTCGATGGCCTTGAGGTCTTCGAGGATCATCTGCTGTTCTTCCACCGAGGGGTGTTCCGCTTCGGGGATCAGCATCAATTCATTGAGGTAGGCCTGTTCCAGGGCGGCGCGACGGAAATGGTCGAACAGCAGGCCCTTGGCGATCGCCACCAGGAAGGCCCTGGGTTCGCGAGGAACGGTCACTGCCTCGCGGCCGAGCAGGCGGACGAAAGTGTCCTGGCTCAGGTCCTCGGCTTTGGAAGGGCACGCCACATTGCGCCGCAGCCAGGCCAATAGCCACGTGCGATGGTCGCGATACAACGCACCCACCAACTCACTCTGAGGGCTTGGGACTGACGACACGGCGCATTACCGATTGGGAAGGTTTAACTAACGAGAATAGTTCGCGATTGTCTCAGAGGCGGGGTGTGTAAGCAATTGGCGTTGGTCGGGTAGTTTGGAGGGGCGCTCCTACAAGGAAATTTAGAACGACGGCGCTTGCTGCCGCCTTTTCCACTGGCCAACGCGCTGCTGCAGGTTCAACGGGCTGTGAATCTGCTGGGCTTGGGCGCGGCTGAACAGGATCAAAGCCAGCTCGGCGGTGGCCATGGCGTCGGCGCTGGCGTTGTGGCGTTCGCTGACTTGCAGCTTGAACCAGTCGATCCAGTCATCCAGACCGGCCTCGCGGAGATGCGCCTGGGGGCAGACCAGTGGGGCGATCTCGGCAACATCGAGAAACGTATGTTGCAGGCGATACCCCAAGCTGTCTTTCAAGGCGCGTCCGAGCATGTGCTGGTCGAACGCGGCGTGGAACGCCAGCAGCGGGCTGTCACCGACAAACTCCATGAAATCGAGCAAAGCCTCGGCCGGGTCGCAACCGGCGGCAATCGCGCTGGGTCCCAAGCCATGAATCAGCACACTGGGGGCGAGCTTGTGTTCGCGGCGATGCAAGGTGCGTTCGAACTGCTGGCTGAAATCGATCGCCCCGTCTTCGATGACCACGGCGCCGATCGACAGCACCTGATCCTTGTTCAAATTGAGGCCGCTGGTTTCCAGGTCCACCACCACCCAGCGTTGTTCGCGCAGGCTGCAATCGGACAATGGCGCGGTGTCGGGCAATTGCACCAGGCGCTGTTGTTGCTCGACGTTCAGGGTCGGGCAGGGGGCAGGACGCAGCCACGAAAATAGCTTCATAGCTGATACCGCAGGGCCAGGCTGGCTTGCAGGCGCTGGGCCTGGCGCAGGGATTCGCGCAGGATGCGCCGGTCCAAGTGATTCAGGCTGTCCGGATCGACGCGGTTGGAGTAGGGCAGGTTTTCGCGGGTTTGCCGTTGATGTTGCTGCATGCGCGTCTGCTGGATGAAATGGTAGGCCTCTTCATAGGCGGCACCGTCCAGGGGATCGATGACTTCCCTGGCCACCAGTTGGCGAAAACGTTCCAGGGTGTTGTTGCTCTCGATGCCGTTGGCCAGGGCCAGCAGGCGGGCGCCGTCGACAAAGGGGGTGAGGCCCTGGACTTTGAGATCGAGGGTGGCTTTTTCACCGTTTTTCTTTGCCAGCACAAACTCGCGGAAGCGACCCACGGGCGGCCGCTGACGCAAGGCATTCTCGGCCAGCATGCGCTGGAACAGTCGGTTGTCGGCCACTTGGTCGAGGATCGCCCGGCGCAGTTGCTCGCAGCCCTGCTCGTCACCCCAGACCACCCGTAGGTCGAAATAGATACTCGAACCCAGCAAGTTCTCAGGCGTCGCCTCGCGGATAAACGCAGCGAAGCGGCGGGCCCACTCGGCACGGGACAGGCATAGCTCGGGGTTGCCGGCCATGATATTGCCTTTGCACAGGGTGAAGCCGCATAGCGCCAGGCTGTGGTTGATCTGTTGCGCAATGGGCAGCAGCCGGCCGCGGATCTCGGCGGCGTGCGCGGCATCGCGGGCCTCGAACAGCAGGCCATTGTCCTGATCGGTGTGCAGGGTCTGTTCGCGGCGGCCTTCGCTGCCGAAACACAGCCAACTGAAGGGAATCCCCGGGTTGCCTTTTTCCTGTAGGGTCAGTTCGATCACCCGACACACCGTGTGGTCGTTGAGCAGGGTGATGATCTGGGTGATCTGGGTCGAGGAGGCGCCGTGGGCCAGCATGCGCTCGACCAGTTGGCCAATCTCGCCGCGAATCGCTACCAGACTGTCGACCCGTGGCGCATTGCGGATGGTCCGTGCCAGGTGCACCAGGTCGACCCGTTGCAGGGAAAACAGATCGCGCTCCGAAACCACGCCGCACAAGCGCTGGTCCTTGACCAGGCAAACGTGGGCGATGTGCCGCTCGGTCATGGCAATCGCAGCGTCGAACGCGCTGTGGTCGGGACTCAAGTAAAACGGCGCCTGGGTCATGTGCCCTGCGATCGGTTGATCGAGGTCGCGGGCGCCGTCGGCCACCACCTGACGCAGGTCGCGCAGGGTGAAAATGCCGACCGGCGCCTTTAGATCATCAACCACCACAATGCTGCCCACCTGTTGTTCATGCATCAGGGTCACGGCATCGCGCAAGGGTGTGGTCGGACCACAGGTCACGGGGTGGCGCATGGCCAATTCACCGAGCCGGGTATTGAGTGAGTACTGAGTGCCGAGGGTTTCCACGGCTTTTTGCTGGACCTGCTGATTCACCTGATCCAGCAGGCTGCTGACGCCGCGCAGGGCGAAGTCGCGGAAGGTGCTGGACAGCGCAAACAGCTTGATGAAGGCGAGTTTGTTCAGTTGCAGGCAGAAGGTGTCTTCAGCGGCCAGGTGCTCGGTGCGGGTGGCGCGTTCGCCGAGCAGTGCTGCCAGTGGAAAACATTCGCCGGTGGTGATCTCGAAGGTGGTCTCGGTGCCGCCCTTGGCCGTGTGCGGACGCTCGCCGACCACCCGACCCTGCTTGACGATATAGAAGTGCTGCACGGCGCCGTCGGCAGGTTTGATGATGCTCTCGCCAGGCCCGTAGAAACGCAGTTGGCACTGCTCCACCAGATAGGCCAGGTGTCCGTGCTCCATCTGATTGAACGGCGGAAACCGCTGCAGGAATTGCAGGGTGCCCTGGATGTTTTGCAGCACCGCAGTTTTCCCTGCCTGGGTGAAGGCGTCCGTCTTGCTCATGACCGTTTTTCGATTTTGTTGTTGTGGGTAGCGGCCATGGTCGTCCCACGCAGGCAGGGTGCCCATTGGACGTAAGTCTAGGTCGGTAGATATCCACAGGCGTTTCAGTGCCATTGAAGGGGAGAAAACCTTTTCTGCGCCCTATTGGAAAAGTATCCGACGAAGCGCACATTTAAGCTCTGCCCAGCGATGTCTGACTTTTGTGCCAAGGGAACGAATCGAACCTTTAGAGAGAGCCATGTCCGACCACGATATTTTGAGCGACGCCGAGCGTGAAGCGCTGAGTGCGGTTATGCAGGAGTCGGATCTGCCGCCACAACTGCAACGGGTGCTGATTGTCGATGATGACCAGGACGCCCGAGAGTTGCTCGCGGAGGTCCTGGCCCTTGAGGGCATCCATTGTCTGACGGCGGAAAGTGGCGAGCGTGCGTTGAATCTACTGGAAATCACTCCCTCGATCGGGCTGCTGATCACGGATTTGCGCATGGGCCATGTCGATGGTCTGGATCTGATCCGGCAGATTCGTGAGTCAGTTAGGGCCGCGCTGCCCGTGATCATCGTTTCCGGCGATGCCAATGTTAAGGACGCCATTGCGGCAATGCATTTGAGCGTGGTGGATTTTCTGCTTAAACCCTTCGATACCGGCAAGTTGCTGGAGTTAGTCCGGCATGAGCTTGGGTTGACGCCGGCGCCATGAAAAAAGGCCCTGATCGAAAGATCAGGGCCTTTTGCTTACCGCATCAGCGTTGGATCAGAGGCCGTTGGCCGCCTTGAACTCGCGACGACGACGGTGCAGGACCGGCTCAGTGTAGCCGTTGGGCTGTTTGGTGCCTTCGATCACCAGTTCAACCGCGGCCTGGAAGGCGATGTTGCTGTCGAAGTTCGGCGCCAATGGACGGTACAGCGGGTCGTTGGCGTTCTGGCGGTCAACCACCGGCGCCATGCGCTTGAGGCTTTCCATGACCTGCTCTTCAGTGACGATGCCGTGACGCAGCCAGTTGGCGATGTGCTGACTGGAAATGCGCAGCGTGGCACGGTCTTCCATCAGGCCGACGTCGTTGATGTCCGGCACTTTCGAGCAGCCGACACCCTGGTCGATCCAGCGCACCACATAACCGAGAATGCCCTGGGCGTTGTTGTCCAGTTCGTTCTTGATCTGCTCGGCGCTCCACTGCGGGTTGACCGCCAGCGGGATGGTCAGGATGTCGTCGACCGAGGCGCGCGCACGCTTGGCCAGTTCGGCCTGGCGAGCGAACACGTCGACCTTGTGGTAGTGCAGCGCGTGCAGGGCGGCTGCGGTTGGCGACGGGACCCAGGCGGTGTTGGCGCCAGCCAGTGGGTGAGCGACTTTCTGCTCGAGCATGGCGGCCATCAGGTCAGGCATTGCCCACATCCCTTTGCCGATTTGCGCGCGACCTTGCAGGCCGGTGCTCAGACCGATGTCGACGTTCCAGTTCTCGTAGGCGCCGATCCATTTCTCGGCTTTCATGTCAGCCTTGCGCACCATCGGCCCGGCTTCCATGGAGGTGTGGATTTCGTCGCCGGTGCGGTCGAGGAAGCCGGTGTTGATGAACACCACACGCTCGCTGGCGGCCTTGATGCAGGCCTTGAGGTTGATCGTGGTACGACGCTCCTCGTCCATGATCCCGACTTTGAGGGTGTTGCGTGGCAACTGCAGAACGTCTTCGATGCGGCCGAACAGTTCATTGGTGAACGCCGCTTCTTCCGGACCGTGCATTTTCGGTTTAACGATGTAGACCGACCCGGTACGGCTGTTCTTGCGCGTCGTGTTGCCGTTCAGGCTGTGGATCGCCGCGAGGTTGGTCACCAGACCGTCGAGGATGCCTTCAGGGACTTCATTGCCGTCCTTGTCGAGGATCGCGTCGATGGTCATCAGGTGCCCGACGTTACGCACGAACAGCAACGACCGACCGTGCAGGCTCAGCTCGCTGCCATCCGGCGCGGTGTAGGTGCGGTCGGGGTTCATGGTGCGGGTGAACGACTGGCCGCCCTTGCTGACTTCTTCCGACAGATCGCCCTTCATCAGGCCGAGCCAGTTACGGTAGATCACCACCTTGTCATCGGCATCGACAGCGGCGACCGAGTCTTCGCAGTCCATGATGGTGGTCAGTGCGGCTTCCATCAGCAGGTCTTTGACGCCGGCTGCGTCGGTCTGGCCGACCGGGGTGCTGGCGTCGATCTGGATTTCGAAGTGCAGGCCGTTGTGCTTGAGCAGCACGGCAGTCGGTGCCTTGGCCGTGCCGTGGAAGCCGATCAGTTGTGCGTCGTTGCGCAAGCCGCTGTTGCTGCCGCCTTTGAGCGCGACCACCAGTTTGCCATCAACGATGCTGTAGCCGGTGGAGTCGACATGGGAGCCGGCAGCCAGTGGCGCGGCTTCGTCGAGGAAGGCGCGGGCGAAGGCGATGACTTTGTCGCCACGCACCTTGTTGTAGCCTTTGCCTTTTTCCGCGCCATCGGCTTCGCTGATGGCGTCGGTGCCGTAGAGCGCGTCGTACAACGAACCCCAGCGGGCGTTCGAGGCATTGAGAGCGAAGCGGGCGTTCATCACCGGGACCACCAGTTGTGGGCCGGCCATGCGGGCGATTTCTTCATCGACGTTTTGCGTCGTAGCCTGGAAATCGACCGCTTCTGGCAGCAGATAACCGATGTCTTGCAGGAAGGCTTTGTAGGCCACGGCGTCGTGCGCCTGGCCTGCACGCTCCTGGTGCCAGGCATCGATACGGGCCTGGAAATCATCGCGTTTGGCGAGTAGGGCTTTGTTCTTCGGCGCCAGGTCATGAATGACCTTGTCGGCACCGGCCCAGAATTGTTCGGCGGTGAGGCCGGTTCCGGGAATGGCTTCGTTGTTCACGAAGTCGAACAGGACTTTGGCGACCTGCAGGCCACCGACTTGAACGTGTTCAGTCATTGCTTGCCTCACTCTGCTCAGCTATTTCGCTTTTCAGCTCTTCAATTTTGACCATCAAGCCCCTGGCCATTTAAACCACAAACCCGTCTACCAGTACATGCCATTGCGGGCGGCTGGGTTTGGCTCGATCAACGGCTTGGAGGCCTTGCTGACAGGGCTTTCAGGGTTGCGATCAGGCCCGCGGCAGGCATCGATCGAGGATTATGTAGTGCGCGCTGCGGCATACTACATGATGAACTGCGGTTGTGAAAATTAGACTAATTACGTCGTTCTGCGACCCCATGACGCATTGCAGTCACGACGGGGCACAGGATGTTCTCAAAAAACCAGTGGATTGTTCCAGTTAAATATAAAAAGTTGTACACGATTTGTGCTTCGCCCGGATCGGCGGTGCCCCCATCGCGAGCAGGCTCGCTCCTACACGGGGAGTACAATTCCCCTGTAGGAGCGAGCCTGCTCGCGATGGGGCCTTCTCATTCAACGCAGCAATCCCTGTTGCCTATACTTGCCTCTCGACCAGAAAAATCATGACCAGAGGGCTGCGCCATGGATCATCTCGTACTCACCGTATTCGCCCCGGACAAAGCCGGTCAGGTCGAGCGCATCGCCCAATGCATTGCCGAGCATGGCGGCAACTGGCTGGAAAGCCGCATGTCGCGGATGGCCGGGCAATTCGCCGGGATTCTGCGGGTGGGGGTTCCGGCCGAGGCTTACGACGAATTGGTGGATGCGCTGCAGGCGTTATCCAGCCAGGGGATCCGGGTGCTGATTGCCGAAAGCGGCATTGAACAGGCCTGTACCTGGAAGCCAATCGCCATGGAGTTGGTGGGCAACGATCGGCCAGGGATTGTGCGTGACATCACGCGTCTACTCAGTGAGCAGGGAGTGAGTCTGGAACGTCTGGTCACCGAAGTACGGCCGGCGCCGATGAGCAGTGAGCCGCTGTTTCATGCCGAGGCCATTCTGGCGGTGCCCTTGACCCTGTCGCTGGATGTCTTGCAGTCACGCCTGGAGACTCTGGCAGACGATTTGATGGTGGAACTGGTACTGCGCAGCGACTCTTGAGCGTTATCCAAGGAAATCCTGCACCTGCCTGTGGATAAGCTGTAGAGACCGCTCTGCAGCCCCGGCGGGCCGGGCCTCTGCGGAAGTTGATCAAAAAACCAGCAATTTCAAGCGCTTGTGCACAAACGGCGGGGATCACGCTGTGGATAACCTTGGGAAGGATGCTTGCAGGCCACGGTTGCCATGGCCTGCAAGGCTTTGTGCAGTTTTTGATCAGCGACGTCGACGCAAACTCAGCCATGCATCGACGCTGTACACCGCCAGGCCTGCCCAGATAAACATGAAGGCGATCAGGGTACTGGACGAGAGGTGCTCGCCAAACAGCAGCACCGCCTGCAACAGCACCAGGGTCGGCGCCAGGTATTGCAGGAAGCCCAGGGTGGTGTAGGGCAGGTCGCGCGCGGCGGCGTTGAAGCAGACCAGCGGCACCAGGGTGACCGGCCCGGCGGCGATCAGCCACCAGGCTTCGCTGGTCGTCCAGAACTCGGGTTGGGCGGTCATTGCGGTTTGGTTGAACAACAGCCAGGCGATGGCCAGCGGCACCAGCATCCAGGTTTCCACCACCAGGCCGGGCAGCGCCTTGACGGGGGCCTGCTTGCGGATCAAGCCGTAGAAGCCGAACGTCAACGCCAGCACCAGCGATACCCATGGCAAGCTGCCGACTTGCCACACCTGCTGCGCCACACCGACCGCCGCCAGTCCCACGGCAACCCACTGCATGCGCCGCAACCGTTCGCCGAGGATCAGCATGCCCAGCAACACGTTGACCAGCGGGTTGATGTAATAACCCAGGCTGGCTTCGAGCATGCGCCCGTTGTTCACCGACCAGACGTAGGTCAGCCAGTTGGCGGCGATCAGCGTGCCGCTCAGGGCGAGGATCGCCAGGCGTTTGGGGTTGTCTCGCAATTCCCGCCACCAGCCGGGATGCTTCCAGACCATGAGCAACAGGCCACCGAACAGCGCTGACCAGATCGCCCGGTGAATGATGATCTCCACGGCGGGCACGCTGGCGATGGCTTTGAAATAGAGCGGGAACAAGCCCCAGATGATGTAGGCGGTCAGGCCCAGAACGTAACCGCGACGCAGGTTGGCGGCTGGCATGCAGAATCCTTGCTTAGGTAGCTAACAAAGCAAGGATTGTAAGGAGATTTGTCTGCAAATGTCCTGCTGTATTGGTTGGGTATTTGTGAACAACAGAACCTGTAGGAGCAGCCCGGGCGGCGTTCCTACAGTGATTAGTTTTCCACAGTGGAATTCGGGGTGATTCAAAACAACTTCAACGGCTCTTCATTCAGCGCCGCTAACTGCTCACGCAGGGCCAGTACCTGATCGCCCCAGTACCGTTCGCTGCCAAACCACGGGAAGCTGCGCGGGAACGCCGGGTCGTCCCAGCGGCGTGCCAGCCAGGCGCTGTAGTGCATCAGGCGCAAGGCGCGCAGGGGTTCGATCAAGGCCAGTTCGCGAGGGTTGAAGTCGTGGAATTCGCTGTAACCGTCCATCAGCTCCGAGAGTTGGCCCAGACAATCCTGGCGATCGCCGGCGAGCATCATCCACAAGTCCTGCACCGCCGGGCCCATGCGGCAGTCATCGAGGTCGACGATGTGGAACATCTCGTCGCGGCACATCATGTTGCCCGGGTGGCAATCGCCGTGCATGCGGATGTTCTGGTGCGGGGTGTCGTTGTAGACCTCTTGCACGCGCTTGAGCAGGTCGCGGGCCACCGATTCGTAGGCCGGCAGCAGGCTGCGCGGTACGAAATTGCCTTCGAGCAAGGTATTCAGTGAATCTTCGCCGAAGTTTTTCACTCCCAGCGCTTCGCGGTGCTCGAACGGGCGGGTCGAGCCCACGGCGTGCAAGCGCCCGAGCAACTGTCCGAGGCGATACAGCTGGTCGAGATTGCCAGGCTCCGGCGCCCGTCCGCCACGACGAGGAAACAGGGTGAAGCGAAAGCCGTTGTGTTCGTGCAGGGTTTCGCCGTTGTGAATCAGCGGTGCGACCACCGGCACCTCGACCTCGGCCAGTTCGAAAGTGAACCGGTGCTCTTCGAGGATCGCTTCGTTGCTCCAGCGCTGCGGGCGATAGAACTTGGCGATCAGCGGTTCGCTGTCTTCGATGCCGACTTGATAGACGCGGTTCTCGTAGCTGTTCAGCGCCAGGATGCGCGCGTCGCTGAGAAAACCGATGCTTTCAACGGCATCGAGTACGAGGTCTGGGGTGAGGGTTTCAAACGGGTGGGCCATGCTGACTCCTGCGCGCAGCAGGCTGCTGCGTCCGGCCAGACATGGTAGCGCAGACAATGCGGTTGTAGGAACGAGCGCCCGCTTGCGGCCTGCTCGCGATGGCGGCCTTGAACCTTGCGATATCAGTGCCTAGGCCATCGTGGGCAAGCCCCGGGCGGCGTTCCGACGATTATGGCGCGATCAGGCGCCGACGATCCCGCCATCTTCACGCCGAATCGCCATCACCGACGAGCGCGGCTTGCCATTGGGCAAATGCTCGGGGAAGGTCGAGCCGCCGTTTTCACCAGGATGCTGAATCCCGACGAACAGGGTTTTCTGGTCAGGAGAGAAGCTGATCCCGGTCACTTCACAGCCGACCGGACCGACCATGAAACGGCGGATTTCACCGCTGGCCGGGTCGGCGCAGAGCATCTGGTTGTTGCCCATGCCGGCGAAGTCGCCGCTGTTGCTGGAGTCGCCATCAGTGAGGATCCACAGGCGCCCGGCCTTGTCGAAACCCAGGCCATCAGGACTGTTGAACATATTCTGCGGAGTGATGTTCGCGGAGCCCGCCTTGGCCGTGCCCGCATGCACCGTCGGGTTGCCGGCGACCACGAACAGGTCCCAGGCGAAGGTCATGGATGCATGATCGTCGCCAGCGGTGTGCCAGCGCAGAATCTGCCCGTAGACGTTCTTCTCCCGTGGGTTGGGGCCGCCCACCGGCTGCCCGTCTTCGCCACGTTTGACGTTGTTGGTCAGGGTGCAATAGACCTGGCCATCGGTAGGGCTGACAACAATCCATTCCGGGCGGTCCATGCGCGTGGCGCCGACCACAGTGGCCGCCAGTCGCGCATGAATCAGCACTTCGGCCTGGTCGGCGAAACCGCTGCTGGCGTCGATGCCGTTTTTGCCATGGCTCAACTCGATCCACTGGCCCTGGCCCTTGGGGCGATCAGGGTTGCTGTCGCCAGCGTCGAAGCGGGCGACGTACAGGGTGCCGTGGTCGAGCAGATTGTGATTGGCCTTGGGGTTCTTGTGGTCGATCTTGTCGCGGCTGACGAACTTGTAGATGAACTCACCGCGTTCGTCGTCGCCCATGTAGACCACGGCGCGGCCGTCATGGGTTTCGGCAAGGGCGGCGTTTTCGTGCTTGAAACGGCCCAGGGCGGTGCGCTTGACCGGCGTCGATTGCGGGTCGAACGGATCGATTTCCACCACCCAGCCATGGCGGTTGAGTTCGTTGGGGTTCTTTGCCATGTCAAAGCGCGGGTCGTGAGGGTGCCAGTTGATTTCCTTGCTGGCGGCCACCACGCCGTAGCGTTTTTGCGCGGCGTCGAACTTCTGCTCCGGGTTGCTGCTGCCGAAACAGTCGGTGAAATTCTCTTCGCACGTCAGATAAGTGCCCCACGGGGTCTTGCCGTTGGCGCAGTTCTGGAACGTGCCCAGTACCCGTTCACCCTTGGGGTCGGCAGCGGTCTTGAGCAACGCGTGACCGGCGGCCGGACCACCGACGCGGATCGGCGCATTGCCGTGGATGCGGCGGTTGTAGCGCGAGCCCTGGACGAAGTGCCACTGGCCGTCCTTGCGCTGCACTTCGATCACTGACACCCCTTCGCACGCCTGGGCCTTGTGCACTTCTTCCGCCGACTGCGGCATGCCGCCATGGGGGTAGAGGTAGCGGTAGTTGGTGTATTCGTTGTTGATGGCCATCAGCGCACGGTTGTCGTCACCGGGAAACGGGAACAGGCTCATGCCGTCATTGTTGTCGCCGAACTGGACTTCCTGCTGCAGCGCCGTGCCGTTGCCCGAAGGGTCGAACGCAGGGCCGTCTTTCTGCAGGGGCTGGCCCCAGCTGATCAGCACCGAGGCGGTGTAGCCGGTCGGCAGGCTGAGGGTGTCGCTGGTGGCGGCGGCAATGCTTTCAAAGCCGAGCAGTTTGCTCGAAGCGGCGCTGACGCTGGCAGCCAATACGCTGCGACTGAGCAGGTTGCCGCCCAGGAACAAGGCCGCTGCACTGAGTGCGCCGGCACTGATAAAGCCGCGGCGGCTGAGGCCAACGATCTGTTCGAGGTCGGTGGCTTGGTTTTCTTCTAATAGGCTCACATCAGGCTCCCTGCTGGTTTTGGCAGTCACCTTAATGTCGAATCATGACGTAATTGTTTCAGTCGGCCGCTTAGAGCGGCGTGCCGATCAGCACATTGGACGGCGAGAATTGCACCTGCACCGGTTGGCCGGGCAAAAGACCCTTGGTGCGCAGGTACATGGGCTCGGCCAGCGCGCAGAGGGTCTGGCCGTTAGCCAGGCTGATGCGCACTTCGCTGGGGCCATCGTCTGCGTCGAGGATTTGTTCAAGCGTCCCGGTCAAGTGGTTGTAGCCCGGGGTTGGCGCTTGGTCGAGGGGCAGCAACTCCAGCCAGCCGGCCTTGATCAGCGCCACCACTTCGGTGCCGGTTTGCAGGTCCAGGCGCTGGGTGCTGTCGTGGGTAATTTGTGCGTGCAATGTCAGACCTTCGGCCAGGGTCAAGGTGATCAGGTCGTTGCGGCCTTGGGCCTCGATGCCCGCGACGGTGCCGTGCAACTGGTTGCGCGCGCTGGTGCGCAGCATCAGGCGTCCGAGCAGGTCGAGATCGCTGGCATCTTCGGCGGCTTCCAGTACTTGCGCCTGCAAGGTTTGCAAGCGCTGGTACAGGCGCAGCACTCGCTCACCTTCACTGGAAAGTCGCGCACCGCCGCCGCCCTTGCCGCCGACGCTGCGCTCCACCAGTGGCTTTTGCGCCAGGTTGTTCATTTCATCGATGGCATCCCACGCCGCCTTATAGCTGAGCCCGGCGCTTTTCGCGGCGCGGGTGATCGAACCCTGTTCAGCAATGTGCTGCAGCAGCGCTATGCGTTGCGGGCGACGGACGATGTGTTGGGACAACAAGCTGGGTAGGGACATGAATTGGACTACGGGCGCGGGTAATAAGACAGGACGTTGGCCGCTCGACGCCTCGCCGTCAAGCCGGATCGCCGGGTTTCGCGGTGCGCGCCAGGCAATACACATCGACCCGGCTGGCGCCGGCGTCCATCAATAACCGCGCCAGAGTGCGTGCGGTGGCGCCTGTGGTCAGGACGTCGTCGACCAACGCCAGGTGTCGCCCGCGAATCGTCGCCTGCGGGTGCAGGGCAAAGGCTCTGCGCAAGTTGTGCTGGCGGGCCTTGGCGTTCAGGTCCTGCTGGGCGCTGGTGTCCTGGGTGCGAATGACCAGTTGCTCATCACAGGCGATCTCAAGGTTGTCACTGAGCCATCGAGCCAGCATCGCGGCCTGGTTGAACCCTCGTCGACGCAAGCGCTTGCGTGACAGCGGCACGGGGATCAGCGCGCAAGGACGTGGTAGATCCTCAGAGAAGCGAAAATGCAGTGATTGAACGAGAAGTTCGGCCAACAGGTGGCCATAGGGCCAGTTGGCGGAGTGCTTGAAGCGGGTGATCAGGCTGTCGATGGGAAACCCGTAAGTCCAGGGTGCCACGACCTGGGTAAAGGCCGGCGGGACCTTTAGGCATTGGCCGCAGGTGAGGCCATTTATCGGCAAGGGCAGGGCACAGATTTGGCAGGCGTCGCCCAGCCAAGGCAATTCGCTTTCGCACGGCGTACAAATGGGAAGTTGGGTGTCGGAAGCTTCGCCGCATAGCAAACAGAGCTGATTGTTTTTTAGCCAGATGTAAACCTGTCCTTTGTGATGAGGTTGACAGTGCATGACTCTTCCTTAAATATGCTGAAACATCCGTGTTGTGTCTGTGGGTTTCGTCTTGTTGCCCGGACACGTTTCAAGCATCAAGCATAAGAAAGGAAATGAACCGATGAGCGCCAGCATCACCGCCAAATTGCGTCACGATTGGTCCTTGGCCGAAGTCAAAGCGCTGTTCGTTCAGCCTTTCAATGACTTGTTGTTCCAGGCGCAGACGGTGCACCGCGCGCATTTCGATGCCAACCGCGTCCAGGTTTCGACCCTGTTGTCGATCAAGACCGGTGCCTGCCCGGAAGATTGCAAATACTGTCCGCAGTCCGGTCACTACAACACCGGCCTGGAAAAAGAAAAACTGATGGAAGTGCAGAAGGTCCTCGAAGAGGCCGCTCGCGCCAAGGCCATTGGCTCTACCCGTTTCTGCATGGGTGCGGCGTGGAAGCATCCGTCGGCCAAGGACATGCCGTACGTGTTGAAAATGGTCGAAGGCGTCAAGGCCATGGGCCTGGAAACCTGCATGACCCTCGGCCGTCTCGATCAGGAGCAGACCGCTGCCCTGGCCAAGGCCGGTCTCGACTACTACAACCACAACCTCGACACCTCGCCGGATTTCTACACCAGCATCATCACCACCCGTACCTACAGCGAGCGCCTGCAAACCCTGGCGTACGTGCGTGATTCGGGGATGAAGATCTGCTCCGGCGGGATTCTCGGCATGGGCGAGTCGCTGGATGACCGCGCCAATCTGCTGATCCAGTTGGCCAACCTGCCTGAGCATCCGGAGTCGGTGCCGATCAACATGTTGGTGAAGGTGGCCGGTACGCCGCTGGAAAACGCGGACGACGTCGACCCGTTCGATTTCATTCGCATGCTCGCCGTGGCCCGCATCCTGATGCCGCAATCCCATGTGCGGTTGTCGGCCGGTCGTGAAGCGATGAACGAGCAGATGCAGGCCCTGGCATTCCTTGCCGGCGCCAACTCGATTTTCTACGGCGACAAATTGCTGACCACCGCCAACCCGCAAGCCGACAAGGACATGCAACTGTTCTCACGCCTGGGCATCCTCCCCGAAGCCCGCGAAGAGCACGCCGACGAGGTGCACCAGGCGGCCATCGAACAGGCGCTGGTGGAGCAGAAGAGCAGCGAGCAGTTTTATAACGCTGCGGTTTGACCGGGCCTGACCGACCCCTTGTAGGAGCGAGCCTGCTCGCGATTGCGGACTGACATTCAAAAAAGATGTCGGCTGATCCATTGCCATCGCGAGCAGGCTCGCTCCTACAGGGGCTGCGTCCGTTCTGATTCATGTGATTCAACTGTCGAGGCCTGCATGTCTTTCGATCTCGCCGCACGCCTGGCTGCCCGTCGCGCGGACAATCTTTATCGCCAGCGTCCACTGCTTGAATCCCCCCAGGGGCCGCAGGTAGTGGTCGATGGCCAGCCTTTGTTGGCCTTCTGCAACAACGACTACCTGGGCCTGGCCAATCACCCGCAGGTGATCGAAGCCTGGCGTGCCGGAGCCGAACGCTGGGGCGTGGGCGGCGGCGCGTCGCATCTGGTGATCGGTCACAGCACCCCGCATCACGTCCTCGAAGAAGCCTTGGCCGATTTGACCGGACGTCCGCGGGCGCTGCTGTTTACCACCGGTTACATGGCCAACCTCGGCGCGGTCACCGCGTTGGTGGGACAGGGCGATACGGTGCTGGAGGATCGCCTCAACCATGCCTCGCTGCTGGACGCGGGACTGTTGTCTGGTGCACGTTTCAACCGCTATCTGCACAACGACGCCGACAGCCTGGCCAAACGCCTGGAAAAGGCCACCGGCAACACCCTGGTGGTCACCGATGGCGTGTTCAGCATGGATGGCGATATTGCCGATCTGCCAGCGCTGGTCCGAGAAACCCGGGCCAAGGGCGCGTGGCTGATGGTCGACGACGCCCACGGTTTTGGTCCTTTGGGTGCCAATGGCGGCGGCATTGTCGAGCATTTCGGCTTGAGCCAGGAGGATGTGCCGGTGCTGGTCGGTACCCTCGGCAAGGCGTTCGGCACGGCGGGTGCGTTTGTCGCGGGCAGTGAAGAGCTGATCGAAAGTCTGATCCAGTTCGCCCGGCCCTACATCTACACCACCAGTCAGCCGCCGGCGCTGGCCTGCGCGACCCTCAAGAGCCTCGAGCTGCTGCGCAGCGAGCATTGGCGGCGTGAGCATCTGCAGGTATTGATCAAACAGTTCCGCCGGGGTGCCGAGCAGATCGGATTGCAACTGATGGACAGTGCGACGCCGATCCAGCCGATCATGATTGGTGATGCCGGACGGGCGATGCTTTTTTCGCAACTGCTGCGTCAACGCGGATTGCTGGTCACGGCAATTCGTCCACCGACCGTGCCCGCCGGCAGTGCGCGCTTGCGCGTGACCCTGACCGCCGCCCACAGCGAAGCCCAGGTCGAGCTATTGTTACAAGGTCTTGCCGATTGTGTTGAGCAACTGGGAGCGACCTCGGACTATGCGTGATCGACTGATTCTGTTGCCCGGTTGGGGCCTCGGTATCTCCCCGATGGAGCCGCTGGCGGCTGCCCTGCAGGGATTGGACGAACACCTGCGAGTGGAGATTGAGCCGCTGCCGGAGCTGGACGCCAGCGATCTTGAGGAATGGCTGGAGGAACTCGATGCCAGCGTGCCACAGGATGCCTGGCTGGGTGGCTGGTCGCTGGGCGGCATGCTCGCCAGTGAGTTGGCGGCGCGCCGTGGCGACCGCTGTTGCGGCCTGCTGACCCTGGCGAGCAATCCGGCGTTTGTCGCCCATGAGCAATGGCCGACCGCGATGCCCGGTGAAACCTTCGATCAGTTTCTCGCTGGCTGCAGCGCCGATCCGCGCAGCACCCTCAAGCGCTTCAGCCTGCTGTGTGCCCAGGGCGCCGAAGATCCTCGCGGTCTGTCGCGGCTGCTGTCGGGCGGCGCACCGAGCACCTCGGGCACGGTGTTGATGGCCGGGCTGGAGTTGTTGGCGCAACTGGACACGCGTAAGGCGCTGCAGGCCTTTCGCGGGCCGCAGTTGCATCTGTTTGCCGGGCTCGATGGGCTGGTCCCGGCCGAGGCGGCCAGCGCGTTGTTGGCGCTACTTCCGGATGTCGAAATTGGTCTGATTGAACAGGCCAGTCACGCGTTCCTTCTGGAGGATCCCCACGGAGTGGCGGGGGCGATCCAGGCCTTTTTGCATGAGAGCGGTGATGACTGATTTGGCTTTCCCCAAACTGCCCGGTGGCCTGCCCGACAAACGTCAGGTGGCTGCGTCCTTTTCCCGCGCCGCGGCCAGCTATGACAGCGTCGCCGAGTTGCAGCGCGACGTTGGCAGCGAATTGCTCAGGCGCCTGCCCACCGATCACGCTCCGCAGCGGTGGTTGGACCTGGGTTGCGGCACCGGTTACTTCAGCCGCGCACTGGCCGAGAGCTTCAGCCTGGGAGAAGGGCTGGCGCTGGACATCGCCGAAGGCATGCTCAATCACGCCCGGCCGCTGGGTGGCGCGCAGTATTTCATTGCTGGCGATGCCGAGCGCCTGCCCCTGCAGGACGCCAGTTGCGACCTCGTGTTCTCCAGCCTGGCGGTGCAGTGGTGCGCCGATTTCGCAGCGGTGCTGAACGAGGCGTATCGGGTGCTCAAACCGGGCGGTGTGCTGGCCTTTGCCAGCCTGTGTGTCGGCACCTTGTACGAATTGCGCGACAGCTGGCGTCAGGTGGATGGCATGGTCCACGTCAACCGTTTCCGTGAGTTCAGTCGCTATCAGCAATTGTGTGCCGACAGCAGTTTCAGCCTGCTGAGCCTGCAAAGTTGCCCACATGTGCTGCACTACCCCGATGTGCGCAGCCTGACCCATGAACTCAAGGCCCTGGGCGCGCATAATCTCAATCCCGGGCGACCGGGCGGACTGACCGGAAGGGCGCGGATCAGTGGCTTGATTGGCGCCTACGAGCACTTTCGTCAGGCGCAAGGACTGCCCGCGACCTATCAGGTGGTTTACGCCGTACTGGAGAAACCTCGATGAGCGCTGCCTATTTCATCACCGGCACCGACACCGATGTCGGCAAAACCACCGTCGCCGCCGGCTTGCTGCACGCTGCACGCCAGGCTGGCTTGAGCACGGCGGCGGGCAAACCGGTGGCCTCCGGCTGCGAGGTGACCCCCAAAGGCCTGCGCAATGCCGATGCCTTGGCGTTACTGGCAGAATGCTCGTTGCCGCTGACCTACGCCGAAGTCAATCCGTTGGCCTTCGAACCGGCCATCGCTCCGCACCTGGCAGCCCGCGAGGCAGGCGTGGCATTGACGGTGCAGGCGCTGAAGGCGCCGATGCGGCACATCCTCGAGAAACAAGCCGACTTCACCCTGATCGAGGGCGCGGGAGGCTGGCGGGTGCCCTTGGCTGGCCAGGACAATTTGTCGGACCTGGCCATGGCTCTGGACCTGCCGGTGATCCTCGTGGTCGGGGTGCGCCTGGGCTGCATCAGCCATGCCCTGCTGACCGCCGAGGCGATTGCCAATGATGGCCTGCAACTGGCGGGCTGGGTGGCGAATATCATCGATGCGAAGACTTCTCGGCTTGAAGAAAACCTCGCCACCCTAGCCGAGCGCCTGCCCGCGCCATGCCTGGGGCGGGTGCCGAAGCTCAAGGTAGTGACGGCAGAAGCGGTAGCGCAACACTTGCAACTGGACTTGCTGGACTAGTTTCGGCCTATCACAAGGCACTGTGCCATTAGTGTTTTTGTCGGGCGTTTCCCGCCCGGCTCTGCTTCAATGATGGTTGGTTTGCAAGATGGAGTAATCCCATGGACATTTCGGGAAGCACGGCTTATTACCCTGGCCTGAGCGCGATCAGCGCAGGCCAGAACCGCGTCGATCAGGCCGCCAGCCAGATCGCCACCACCTACGTTGAACGGGCTGCCGGCAGCCAGTCTTCGGAGGCCCAGGTCGACCGCCTGCGTGGGGTGGACCGCAGTCAGCAGTCTGACGTCGCCAGCCAGCGCGTGGAAATGGCCCAAGGTAAATTGCAGGTGGAACTGGGCGTCAACGTGGCCAAGGCCGCGGATGAAATGCTTGGCACATTGATCGATACCTACGCTTGATTCCTTTCTGATCCCTACCCGGCGACGCCATTCTCCCGGCAGTCGCTCGGGCGTCTCCCTCGCGTTCAACTAATCTTTCCTACAGTCTCTGCCGCGATCTACAGCGGTTGCGCGGCTGTGTGCCCGTGCATTTGAGGAAGTGGATGACAGACGGCAAAAGATCGACGCTTGACAAGATTTCGGCGTAAACGTATGTTTCAAACAACTGTTTGACCGTCACAACAAATCATCGCGGTCGTTCATTCCCGGTTACATCAGCAGAGGTTTATCGCTATGCCTGACTACAAGGCCCCCTTGCGTGATATTCGCTTCGTTCGTGACGAGCTGCTCGGCTACGAGGCGCACTATCAGAGCCTTCCGGCTTGCCAGGACGCTACCCCGGACATGGTTAACGCCATTCTCGAGGAAGGCGCCAAGTTTTGTGAGCAGGTGCTGGCGCCGCTGAACCGCGTGGGTGACACCGAAGGCTGCACCTGGAGCGAGTCGGGCGTGAAGACGCCGACTGGTTTCAAGGAAGCCTACAAGCAATTCGTAGAAGGCGGCTGGCCGAGCCTGGCGCATGACGTCGAGCACGGCGGTCAGGGCCTGCCGGAGTCGCTGGGTCTGGCAGTCAGTGAAATGGTCGGCGAGTCCAACTGGTCGTGGGGCATGTACCCAGGCCTGTCCCATGGCGCGATGAACACCATTTCCGAGCACGGTACGCCAGAGCAGCAAGAGGCTTACCTGACCAAACTGGTGTCCGGCGAATGGACCGGCACCATGTGCCTGACCGAACCGCACTGCGGCACCGACCTGGGCATGCTGCGCACCAAGGCCGAACCTCAGGCCGACGGTTCCTACAAAGTTTCCGGCACCAAGATCTTCATCTCGGCCGGTGAACACGACATGGCCGACAACATCGTCCACATCGTCCTGGCGCGCCTGCCGGATGCACCGGCTGGCACCAAAGGCATTTCGCTGTTTATCGTGCCGAAATTCCTGCCTAACGCCGACGGCACCGTGGGTGCGCGCAACGCGGTGTCCTGTGGTTCCCTGGAACACAAAATGGGTATCCACGGCAACGCTACCTGCGTGATGAACTTCGACGAGGCCACCGGTTTCCTGATCGGCCCGGCGAACAAAGGCCTGAACTGCATGTTCACCTTCATGAACACCGCTCGCCTGGGCACCGCGCTGCAAGGCCTGGCCCACGCCGAAATCGGTTTCCAGGGCGGCCTGAAGTACGCTCGCGATCGCCTGCAAATGCGCTCCCTGACTGGCCCGAAAGCGCCAGACAAAGCTGCTGATCCGATCATCGTGCACCCTGATGTACGCCGCATGTTGTTGACCATGAAGGCATTCGCCGAAGGCAACCGCGCCATGGTGTACTTCACCGCCAAGCAAGTGGACATCGTCAAATACGGTGTCGACGAAGAAGAGAAAAAGAAAGCCGACGCCCTGCTGGCTTTCATGACGCCGATCGCCAAGGCCTTCATGACCGAAGTCGGCTTCGAGTCGGCCAACCACGGCGTACAGATCTATGGTGGCCACGGTTTCATCGCCGAGTGGGGCATGGAGCAGAACGTTCGCGACAGCCGTATTTCCATGCTGTACGAAGGCACCACGGGCATCCAGGCACTCGACCTGCTGGGCCGTAAAGTGCTGATGACTCAAGGCGAAGCCCTCAAAGGCTTCACCAAGATCGTGCACAAGTTCTGCCAGACCAACGAAGGCAACGAAGCAGTCAAAGAGTTCGTCGCACCACTGGCAGCACTGAACAAGGAGTGGGGTGAGTTGACCATGAAGGTCGGCATGGCCGCCATGAAGGACCGCGAAGAAGTCGGCGCGGCTTCCGTGGACTACCTGATGTACTCCGGTTATGCCTGCCTGGCTTACTTCTGGGCCGACATGGCGCGCCTGGCTGCCGAGAAACTGGCTGCCGGCACCACCGATGAGGCGTTCTACACCGCCAAGTTGCAGACTGCGCGTTTCTACTTCCAGCGCATCCTGCCGCGGACCCGCACTCACGTTGCAACCATGCTGTCGGGCGCCAACAACCTGATGGACATGAAAGAAGAAGACTTCGCCCTGGGTTACTAAGCCCTACGCAGTCCTTCGACAAGCCGCTGCTTCTTCGGGAGCAGCGGCTTTTTTTTACCTGAAATAACGCGATACAGATCTGCGGGTAAAACCCTTCAATCCCGGGTTCGGTCGGCCGCTAAACAAAAGTGACATCACTTTCATGTACTGTCGTGCCAAGAATGACGGCATAATGCCACTATTCGATTTGCCGGGCCGGAGCTTTACCTTTGCCGCGTTCCTCTGCTGTACGTTTCAGTCACTTTCTGCCCTCGGTGCTGTTACTGCTGGCGGGGCTGGCGGCGGCTTACGTCAGGGACCTCAACGTATTCTTTACGTCGCTGTTCAATGTCCTGCCGACCCTGGTGCTGTTGCTCGGCGGTGCCTACTGCGCGGTGTATCGGCGCCAGCGGGAGTTGTTCCTGATGGTCACGGTGTATATCGCCTACTTCCTGCTCGACACCCAGACCGATTACTACCGTGACTTCGGTCAGGTGCGGGTGGATGCGGCGGTGGTGTTTCATCTCTGCTGCCTGCTCTTGCCCTTGATGTACGGCACTTTCGCTGCGTGGCAGGAGCGCACTCACTTGTTCCAGGACATGGTGGCGCGTTTCGCCGTGCTGTTTGCCGTCGGCGGTGTGGCTCTGGGGTTGGAGCAAAGTTATCCCCAGGCGCTGCAAAGCTGGCTCGCCGAAATCCGCTGGCCGGCGCTGCACGGTGCCTGGATGAGTCTGATCCAGCTGTCGTATCCGGCGTTCATCGCCGCCTTCCTGTTGCTGGCATTCCAGTACTGGCGCCATCCACGGCCGCTGCACGCGGCGCAACTGGTGGGCTTGCTCGGGTTGTTCTGGATGCTGCCCAAGACCTTCATCCTGCCCTTCACCCTGAACATCATGTGCAGCCAGGTGATGCTGATGATCGCTGCGGCGGTTGCGCATGAGGCTTATCAGATGGCGTTTCGCGATGAGCTGACCGGCTTGCCCGGACGGCGGGCGCTGAATGAACGTTTGCAGCGCCTGGGCCGTAACTATGTATTGGCCATGAGCGACGTCGATCACTTCAAGAAATTCAACGACACCCACGGCCACGACGTCGGTGACCAGGTCCTGCGCCTGGTGGCCAGCAAGCTGTCGAAAATTGGTGGTGGCGGCCGTGCCTATCGTTATGGCGGGGAAGAGTTTGCTCTGGTGTTCGCGGCGCGTTCGCTCGAAGAATGCCTGCCGCACCTGGAGGAAATCCGCGAGTCGATTGCCAGCTACCAGATGCACCTGCGCAATCAGGACAGTCGCCCCAAGGACGATCAGCAGGGTCGCCAGCGGCGCTCCGGTGCCAGCGCCTCGGTGGTCTCGGTGACGGTCAGCATTGGCGTGGCCGAACGCCTCGAGCAGCGCACGCCGGACCAGGTGCTGAAAAGCGCCGACCAGGCGCTCTACAGTGCCAAGGGCGCGGGGCGAAATTGTGTCATGGCCTTCGGTCAGAACCGCCGTGGCGCGGTGCGCAGCGCCGAGGCTGTGGATTGAGTGATGATGACGCATTCAGCGTCTGCACGGTGATTGTCCAGGGTGATGCGGGGCAGTAGTTTGGTCTGATCTGCTGACTGAGGAATGACCATGCCTGAGTACAAAGCTCCCCTGCGTGACATGCGTTTTCTGATCGACCACGTGTTTGATTTCCACGCCAACTACGCTGCGCTGGGCGCCGTTGACGCCAGCCCGGACATGATCAGCGCGATTCTCGAGGAGGGTGCGCGGTTCTGCGAAAACGTGCTGGCGCCGTTGAATCGCTCGGGTGACGAAGAGGGCTGTCATTTCGACAATGGCGTGGTGACCACGCCCAAGGGTTTCAAGCAGGCCTTCGCCCAGTATGTCGAAGGTGGCTGGCACGGTCTGGCGGCGGATCCGGTCTATGGCGGCCAGGGCTTGCCGAGTTCGCTGGGGCTGGTGATCAGTGAAATGGTCGGCTCCAGCAACACCTCCTGGGGCATGTACCCGGGGCTGACCCACGGTGCGATGTCGGCGATCCACGCTCACGGCACCGAGCAGCAGAAAAGCATCTACCTGAGCAAACTCACGGCCGGGCAATGGACCGGCACCATGTGCCTGACCGAGGCCCATTGCGGCACCGACCTGGGCATTATCAAAACCCGCGCGGTACCACAGGCCGACGGCAGTTACGCGATCTCCGGCAGCAAGATTTTCATCTCTGCCGGCGAGCACGACATGAGCGACAACATCATTCACCTGGTGCTGGCCAAGTTGCCGGATGCACCGGCCGGGACCAAGGGCATCTCGCTGTTTATCGTGCCTAAGTTTTTGCCCGATGCAGCGGGCGAGGCCGGAGTGCGTAACGGCGTGTCCTGTGGCTCGATTGAACACAAGATGGGCATCAAGGCGTCGGCCACTTGCGTGCTGAACTTCGATGGCGCCACCGGGTTCCTGATTGGCGAGGCGAACAAGGGCCTCAATTGCATGTTCACCATGATGAACCACGCCCGGCTCGGCACCGGCATGCAGGGCTTGTGTCTGGGTGAAGCGAGCTTCCAGGGGGCGATTAAATACGCCAACGAGCGCCTGCAGATGCGCGCGTTGACCGGACCCAAGGCGCCGGAAAAGGCCGCCGATCCGATCATCGTCCACCCCGATGTGCGCCGCATGCTGTTGACCATGAAAGCCTTCAACGAAGGCAATCGGGCGCTGACCTATTTCACCGCACAACTGCTCGATGCCGCGCATCTGTCGGCCGACCCCGGCCAGCGCCAGGACGCCGAGGACCTGTTGGCGTTCCTCACGCCGATCTGCAAAGCGTTCATGACCGAGACCGGCCTGGAGGTGACCAACCATGGCATGCAGGTGTTTGGCGGCCACGGGTTTATCCGCGAGTGGGGCATGGAACAGCTTGTGCGCGACTGCCGCATTGCACCGATCTATGAGGGCACCAACGGCATTCAGGCACTGGATCTGCTGGGGCGCAAAGTGCTGGGCAGCCAGGGCAAGCTGCTGCGCGGCTTTACTAAGATTGTCCACAAATTCTGCGAAGCCAACGCCGAGCATCCACAACTCAAGGCATATGTGGCACAGCTCGATGGACTCAATCGGCAGTGGGGCGAGTTGACCACGCAGGTCGGCATGGCGGCGATGAAGAATCCCGACGAGGTCGGTGCTGCCGCGCTGGATTACCTGATGTACAGCGGTTACATCGTCCTGGCTTACCTGTGGTTGCGCATGGCCCTGGTGGCCCAGGCGCAATTGCAGGAAGGCGAGGGTGATGAAGAGCTTTGCCAGGGCAAGCTGGCCACCTGTGAGTTCTACTTCAAGCGTCTGCTGCCGCGCACTGCCACCCATCGCGCCGCCGTGGAGGCGGGCAGCGATTGCCTGATGAAGTTGCCGGCCGAGTTGTTCGCGCTCTAAAAGCAGCGGCGAATCGCCAAGGCCGCCGTCTGCAGTAAACCTGCCGCTATGCTGGTAGTCGTTGCTGCGGGCGGCGGCTTTTTTGTTGATGACTAAAAATTACAAACAAGTCACGAGTTGACCCTATGTGTCGCAAAAGTTGTTCGGGTACACTCGGGGACTTGTTTGAATCCCGATCCTGGGACTCACTTTTCATGTTCTTGCGAGGTTTGCCATGGCTGACTACAAAGCGCCCCTGCGCGATATGCGCTTCGTCCTCAATGAAGTGTTCGAGGTCGCCAAGCTGTGGGCTGAACTCCCGGCGCTGGCCGACACCGTCGATGCTGAAACCGTCGAGGCGATCCTCGAGGAGGCCGGCAAAGTCACCAGCAAAAGTATCGCGCCGCTGAGCCGTTCTGCTGACGAAGAAGGTTGCCACTGGAGCGACGGTGCCGTGACCACTCCGGCCGGTTTCCCACAGGCCTATCAGACTTATGCTGAAGGTGGTTGGGTCGGCGTCGGCGGTGATCCTGCCTTCGGTGGCATGGGCATGCCCAAGGCGGTCTCAGCCCAAGTCGAGGAAATGGTCAACTCCGCCAGCCTGTCATTCGGCCTGTATCCGATGCTCACCGCCGGCGCTTGCCTGTCGATCAATGCCCACGCCAGCGAAGAGCTGAAAGCCGCTTACCTGCCGAACATGTACGCCGGCGTCTGGGCCGGCTCCATGTGCCTGACCGAGCCCCACGCCGGTACCGACCTGGGGATCATCCGCACCAAGGCCGAACCGCAGGCCGATGGTTCGTACAAGGTCAGCGGCACCAAGATTTTCATCACCGGCGGTGAGCACGACCTGACCGAAAACATCATTCACCTGGTGTTGGCCAAACTGCCGGATGCGCCGGCGGGGCCGAAAGGCATTTCGCTGTTCCTGGTGCCGAAATTCATGGTCAACGCCGATGGCAGCCTGGGTGCGCGCAACCCGGCCAACTGCGGTTCGATTGAACACAAGATGGGCATCCAGGCGTCCGCCACCTGTGTCATGAACTTTGACGAAGCCGTTGGTTACCTGGTCGGCGAGCCGAACAAAGGGCTGGCGGCGATGTTCACCATGATGAACTACGAGCGCCTGGGTGTCGGCATTCAGGGCCTGGCTACGGGCGAGCGGTCGTACCAGAACGCCGTCGAGTACGCCCGTGATCGTCTGCAAAGCCGTGCGCCAACCGGCGCGCAGAACAAGGACAAGGTCGCCGACCCGATCATCGTCCATCCGGACGTACGCCGCATGCTGTTGACCATGAAAGCCTCGAACGAAGGCGGTCGCGCGTTCTCCACCTATGTCGCCATGCAACTCGACACCGCCAAGTTCAGCGAAGACGCGGCCACCCGCAAGCGCGCCGAGGACCTGGTGGCGTTGCTGACGCCTGTGGCTAAGGCTTTCCTCACCGACCTCGGCCTGGAAACCACGGTGCACGGCCAGCAAGTGTTCGGCGGCCATGGCTACATCCGCGAGTGGGGCCAGGAGCAACTGGTGCGCGACGTGCGTATCACCCAGATCTACGAAGGCACCAACGGTATTCAGGCGCTGGACCTGGTGGGGCGCAAGGTGGTCGGTAGCGGCGGTGCTTTCTATAAGTTGTTTGCCGATGAAATCCGTCACTTCACTGCAACCGCCAATGCTGACCTCAGCGAATTCATCCAGCCGTTGAACGCGGCAGTGGACACTCTCGACGAGTTGACGGCGTGGTTGCTGGATCGGGTAAAAAACAACCCGAACGAAATCGGTGCGGCCTCGGTCGAATACTTGCAGGTGTTCGGTTATGTCGCTTATGCCTACATGTGGGCGCTGATGGCCAAGGCCGCTTTCGGTAAGGAGACAGAGGACGATTTCTATGCCAGCAAACTGGGCACCGCACGCTTCTACTTTGCCCGCCTGCTACCACGGATTCACTCGCTGAGCGCCTCGGTCAAGGCCGGTAGCGAGTCGTTGTACCTGCTGGATGCAGGGCAATTCTGAGGAATGTAACCGCATGTAAGCATTTGCTTACGTGACGTGCTGCTGTTCTCCCCTGTTCGCAGATTGGATCCGAAGCTAATCTAGCTCACATGGACGTCGCGCAGGAAGCGCAAAGCAACAACACGGACACGTAGGATTCTGCCAGGACGGCGGAGTGAAATGGATGTCAGGGAAACAGTCTGCAAAGCCCCGCTTCGGCGGGGTTTTCTTTGGTCTCAAGAAAAGTTGCCTTCGTTTTTCACCCCTGTACGTCGAGCACGCCAGGGTTCGCCAAGCGCCCGTCCGGGCCATGCATCACCTCCTCCAGCAGATTGCGTAACAACTCCAGCGTCGCTTGCTGGCGTTGCACATCGCGACAGACCAGGCCGATCTTCAGCGGCACTCGCGGCTCACTCAAAGGTTTCCACAGCAGCGCCCGATTGGCGTGTTCCTGTTGCGAACGCCCGGGTAGGACGGTTGCCAACCGGGTGTGCGGCAAGCTGTCGAGAATCCCCGCCATATTGTTCAGTTCGGCCTGCACTTGCGGGCGGCGTCCGAGGCTGGCCAGTTGCCCCTGCCAGATCTGGCGGATCTGGAATTCTTCGCCCAACAGCAGCATCGGCAGTTCGGCCGCCTGACTCATGGAGACTTTCTTGAATTCCCGCAGTGGATGGTCGTTGGGGATGACCAGGGTCAGTTCATCTTCGTACAGCAACACCCCATGCAGACCCGGCTGGCGCGGCGGCAGATAGCTGATGCCAATGTCCAGCGAGCCGTTGAGCAGGCGCCTTTCGATTTCCAGCCCGGTCAATTCGTAGATCTGCACCACCAGATGAGGTTGCGCGGTGCGCACCCGTTCGAGCATTTTCGGCACCAGGCTGGTATGCACGGTCTGCAGCACGCCGATGGCCAGGGTGCGCAGGGCTTGGCCCTTGAAGTTGCCCAACGCCTCGCGGGCCCGCTGCAAGCCGTCGAGCAGGGGCAGGGCGTGGTTGTACAGGGTGTGCGCGGCCAGGGTCGGTAGCAGGCGTTTGCTGCTGCGCTCGAACAGGCTGACGTCGAGGTTCTGTTCCAGTTGGCGGATCTGCTGCGAAAGCGCCGGTTGGGAGATCGACAGGCGTTCGGCGGCCCGCCCGACATGGCCTTCTTCGTACACCGCGACGAAATAACGCAGTTGTTTAAAATCCATAAGTATTTCTTATCGATAAAGCTGGGAAATCGAAATGGCTCAGTGCCTTGCAGAAGCCTAGTCTAACCGTATTCACAAGGCTTACAGGTCCAGATAGGGCGATGAATACCGTTTACGTTGATGGTGTTTACATAGGCAAGGCAAAAAATCTTGGTCAGGGTTTGATCAGCGATACCGACAAACAGCTGATTGCCAATCGACTCTGGTTGTGGCCACAGGGCCTGGGCAGCGACGAGCACGGCGATCCGCGCTTTCACACCGGGCCTGAGCGCGCACTGCACCACTACCCGGCCGAGCACTACGCCTATTGGCGCAGACGTTATCCACAGATCGATTGGTGCGCCCCGGCGTTCGGCGAAAACCTTTCGACCCACGGCCTGACCGAAGAGCATGTGTGCCTGGGCGATTTGTTTCGCTGGGGCGGCGCCTTGTTACAGGTGAGCCAGCCGCGCTCGCCGTGCTATCGCCTGAGCCATCGCTGGGGTCTGCCGATCCTGCCGCAACTGGCCCAGGACACCGGGCGCTGTGGCTGGTTCTACCGTGTGCTCAAGCCTGGCTTCGTCAGCGCCGAGCAACCTTTTGAACTGATCCAGCGCAGTTATCCCGGCCTGAGCGTGGCCGCGGCGTTGCGAAGTTTCTATCGCGAACCGCTGGAGCATGGCGGCTTGAAAAAACTGATCGATTGTCCGGCGCTGTCTTCGCGCTGGCGTGACATGGCGATCAAGCGCTTGCGCACTGGTCGTGTCGAGGACTGGTCGGCCCGCTTGCTCGGCCTGCCCCTGGAGGGCTTGAGTGCATGAACCTGTTCAATCTGCGTCGCTCGCCGCCAAGCCTCGATGACCTGGCGGCCGAGGGTTTTCAATCTGCCGCCAGCCATAGTCCTTCGCGCGAGTATCTGATGACGAGTGTCGAGCACGCTGCGCAAGTCTTTATTCGTGGCCAGGGTTCCTGGCTGTGGGACAGCGACGACCGCGCCTATCTGGATTTCACTCAGGGTGGGGGCGCCAATAGCCTCGGTCACAGCCCGACGGTTTTGGTCAAAGCTCTGGCGGGGCAGGCTCAGGCCTTGATCAATCCGGGCTGCGGACTGCTCAACCGCAGTCAGTTGAACCTGGCCGAGCGCTTGTGCACCAGCACTGGCAGCGATCAGGTTTATCTGCTCAACACCGGCAGTGAAGCCTGCGAAGCAGCGATGCGCCTGGCGCGTAAATGGGGCCAGTTGCATCGTGGCGGTGCCTCGCGAATCATTACCGCCTGTGGTAGCCGTCACGCTAAACACCTGCCGGCCTCTGACTGCGTGCCCTTCAATGACTTGCCGGCGCTGCATGCGGCGGTGGACGCGCAAACGGTGGCGATCATGCTGGAGCCGATCCAGACCGCCGCTGGTGTCGTGCCCGCTACCGAGCATTACCTCAAGGGTGTCGAGCGTTTGTGTCGTGAGTTGGGGATCCTGTTGATTCTTGACGAAGTACAGACGGGTGTCGGCCGTTGCGGGCATGTCCTGGCTGAGCAGTATTACGGGGTGCGAGCTGACATCGTAGCCCTGGGCAACGGCCTCGGTGGCGGCGTGCCGGTCGCGGCCTTGCTGGCCCGTGGCAATGCCTGTTGTTTCGAACCAGGCGATCTGGATGGCGGCCCTCACGGCAACGCCCTGATGGCCGTGGCGGGCGTGGCAGTGCTCGACAGCGTGCTCGATCACGGCTTCGTCGAACACCTGCGCGACAGTGCCCAGCACCTGCGCGAAGGCCTGAGTCGCCTGGCTAATCGTTATGGGCATGGCGAACTGCGTGGTCAGGGGCTGCTCTGGGGCCTGACCCTCAGCGATGACTGCGCCGAAGCGGTGGTCAAGGCGGCGTTGTTCGAGGGCTTGCTGATCAGCGCCCCGACCGCCGATTGCCTGCGCTTCACCCCGGCCCTGAGTGTGAGCAAGGGCAACATCGACGAAATGCTCCTGCGCCTGGCGCGGGCCTTTTCCCGGGTGCGTACCGCGCAACTGCAATGCCGCAAAGGCATCGCCGTCTGAGTCGATCGCGCTCCCGAATTCCCGAACCGTCTCGCGGTTTAACGCAACGCCCCATGCCTGATCCCTTTGGTATGGGGCGTTTTTTTTGTGCGGCTTTCTCCAGGCTTTGTAGGCGCGAGCTTGCTTGCGAGAAATCCGAGGGCGCCGTGTATGTTTCGCGATACTACTGTTTGAATCGCACCACGGAACCCCGGCGAGCGCCATTGGTCGATTAGTTGTGTGGCTGATCGCAGCCCACCTGACCAAGGAGCCGCTCTATGGATTTCATTCGCATCATCATCGCCATTCTGTTGCCGCCACTGGGCGTGTTTCTGCAAGTGGGATTTGGCGGCGCGTTCTGGTTGAACATTCTGCTGACCCTGTGCGGCTACATCCCGGGTATCGTCCACGCGGTGTACATCATCGCCAAACGCTGAACCTATGGATCGCAGCGCCAACCCGCGCTGCGATCAATCTTTGCCGCGCTGCATCACCTCGCGATAAAACAGCCACTCCTGCTCCAGCGCATGGGCCTGGTTGCTGGCCTTGCGAAAGCCGTGACGCTCATCCGCGTAGTAGTGGGCCTGGGCCGCGATGCCATTGTCCTGCAGGGCCTTGAGCATGTCGCGGGTCTGTTGCGGCACGACCACGGCGTCTAGTTCACCCTGAAAGAAAATCACCGGCACCCGAATATTTCCGGCGTGCAGCAGCGGCGTGCGGGCGGCGTAGCGTTTGGCGTCGACCTGTGGGTCGCCGATCAGCCAGTCCAGGTAATCGCCCTCGAATTTGTGAGTTGCGCGCCCCAGCGCCACCGGATCACTGACCCCGTAGAGGCTGGCGCCGGCACTGAAAACCTGGTGAAAGGCCAGGGCGCACAGGGTGGTGTAGCCTCCGGCACTGCCACCGCGAATGAACGCCTGCTCGCCATCGATCAAGCCCTGTCCGGCGAGGTAGCTGACCACCGCGCAGGCGTCTTCGACATCCACCTCACCCCAGCGCAAATGCAACGCCTGCCGATACGCCCGGCCGTAGCCACTGCTACCGCGATAGTTGAGGTCGGCCACGGCGAACCCGCGCTGTGCCCAATACTGGATACGCGGATCGAGCATCGGATAGCAGGCCGAGGTCGGTCCGCCATGGATGAATACCACCAGCGGCGGTTTCGTTGCGCCGCCCATGGCCGGATAAAAGAACCCGTGGGCTTCACCCTCGCCGCTGGGATAGCGCAGGGTTTGCGGGTGGCTGATCTGCTCGGCGGGCAGTAACGCAACGCCGCCAGCCAGCACCTTGACCTGATGACTGCGCCGGTCGATGGCGACCACCGCCGAAGGGCTGACCGGCGACGCGGCGATGGCGTAGATGTGTTGCTCATCCAGCGCCAGGTTGCGAAAGCGGCTGAAGCGCCCGGTGTAGTCGTCGAGCTGCTCGCCATCGCGGATACCCAGGCGGCCAAAGCCTTCAAGGGTCCAACTCGCCAGGTAGTGCTCTGGTCCCAGCGCCAGCCAACTGCTGCCCCCCAGTTGCCAGGGCGCCGGCGCGTGGTCCGCCGCGCTGCTGGTGAGCGGCTGCAAACCTGATTCAGTCTCGACCCACGGTTGCCAGAAGCCGTCCCGGTCGGTCAGGCAATACAGGCGCCCGGCGGCATCGAAGCGCGGTTGTTGCAGCGACTCCTCGAACGTTGCGCCGGCCACGCAGCGCGGTGCGGCGAAGTCGCCAGCGGCATTGCGTTCGGCGAGCATCAAGCGTGTCGCGGTCCAAGGCTGGTGTGGACGGCTCCACTCGATCCAGGCCAGTTGTCGAGCGTCGGCACTCAAGGTCGGTGCGGCGTAAAAATCAGCGCCTTCTGCCAACAGGTGGCGTTGCCCTCCTTGCAGGTCGATGGCCACCAGCCGGTGCTGTTTGCCCTGTTCCTCGACGGCCAAGACCTGGCCGTTGCTGTATTGCAGATCGCCGTAGCGACAGTCACCGCAGGTCAGCGCGTTCGGAGCTTCACCGGCCAGGGATTGGCAATACAGTTGCTGGTCGGTCTCGTTGACGAACACCACGCCGCCATCGCTCAGGCAGAACGAACCGCCGCCGTACTCATAGACCCGACTGCGCACGCTGAACCCGGTGGGTGTCAGGCAAACGGCGCGGCCATTCTGCCAGTGCCAGATTCGGCAGGCCGCGTCTTCGGGGCGGTATTCGTTCCAGAACACGCCCTGGCTGCCGACCCGCAAGTCGGCAAAATCGACACCGGCGGACACGGCTTGCAGGGCGCTCAAGGCGTCAGCCTTTAACGATGAGGCGAGAGTTTCGTTCATTGCGAAAGGCCAGTTGCTCGATGGTCTGGGTGGCGTGCTCGGCTTCTTCGCGGGCCTTGAGGATCACGCCGTGCTGAGGGGATTTGCTGCACACCGGATCGGCATTGCTGGCATCGCCGGTGAGCATGAACGCCTGGCAGCGGCAGCCGCCGAAGTCTTTTTCCTTCTCATCGCAGGAGCGGCAGGGTTCCGGCATCCAGTCGTATCCACGGAAGCGGTTGAAGCCGAACGAGTCGTACCAGATGTGCTGCATGCTGTGTTCGCGCACGTTGGGAAATTGCACTGGCAACTGTCGGGCGCCATGACAAGGCAGGGCGGTGCCGTCTGGAGTCACGGTCAGAAAAATACTGCCCCAACCATTCATGCAGGCCTTGGGGCGTTCTTCGTAGTAATCCGGGGTGACGAAAATCAGCTTGCAGGGATGGCCCTCGGCCTCGAGTTTCGCCCGGTATTCATTGGTGATCCGTTCGGCCCGTACCAGTTGTTCGCGGGTTGGCAGCAGGCCCACGCGGTTGAGCTGGGCCCAGCCGTAGAACTGGCAGGTGGCGAGTTCGACGAAGTCCGCTTCGAGTGCGATGCACAGCTCGATGATGCGGTCGATCTTGTCGATGTTGTGCCGGTGGGTGACGAAGTTCAGCACCATCGGATAGCCGTGGGCTTTCACCGCGCGGGCCATTTCCAGCTTCTGCGCGAAGGCTTTTTTCGAGCCGGCGAGGAGGTTGTTCACCTGCTCGTCGCTGGCCTGGAAACTGATCTGAATGTGGTCGAGACCAGCCTTCTTGAAGTCGCTGATTTTTTGTTCGGTGAGGCCAATGCCGGAGGTGATCAGGTTGGTGTAGAAGCCCAGCTTGCGTGCCTCGCCGATCAGTTCGGCGAGGTCGTGGCGCACCAGCGGCTCGCCGCCGGAAAAGCCCAGTTGGGCGGCGCCCATCTCCCGCGCTTCGCGAAACACCTTGAGCCATTGCTCGGTGGTCAGCTCTTTGCCCTGCTCGGCGAAGTCCAGCGGGTTGGAGCAGTAAGGGCATTGCAAGGGGCAGCGGTAGGTCAGCTCGGCGAGCAGCCACAACGGCAGGCCGATCTCGGGCTTGGCCGGCAGGGCCGATGGCTCAGCCGAGTTCGATCCAGTGCTGTGCACGGGCGACCTCCATGAATTGCTCGATGTCCTCGCCGAGCTCCGGCACACCGGGGAACTGCTGGTCGAGTTCCGCAATGATCGCGGCGACATCACGCTGGCCGTCGATCAGCCCACCAATCAGCGCAGCGCTGTCGTTGAGTTTGATCATGCCTTCGGGGTACAGCAGCACGTGGCCTTTTTGCGCCGGCTCGTACTGGAAGCGGTAGCCAGGACGCCAGGTCGGGGTTTTGCTGCGGTCGAAACTCATAGGGCGATCCCTTTATGCCAGACCCGTTGTCCGGTCACGCTGTGATACGGCGGGCGATTCAGTTCGTAGGCCATGCTCATGGCATCGAGCATGCTCCAAAGTATGTCCAGTTTGAATTGAAGAATTTCCAGCATGCGCTGCTGGCCTTCGTAAGTGGTGTAGTGCTGCAGGGTAATCGCCAGCCCATGCTCGACATCGCGCCGCGCCTGGCCCAGGCGCGTACGGAAATACTCATAGCCGGCCGGGTCGATCCACGGGTAGTGCTGTGGCCAGCTGTCGAGGCGCGATTGGTGGATCTGCGGGGCGAACAGTTCGGTCAGTGAGCTGCTGGCGGCTTCCTGCCAATTGGCGCGGCGGGCGAAGTTGACGTAAGCGTCCACGGCGAAACGCACCCCGGGCAACACCAGTTCCTGGGAGCGCAGTTGGTCCGGGTCGAGCCCGACGGCCTGGCCCAGGCGCAACCAGGCTTCGATGCCGCCGTCCTCGCCGGGGGCGCCATCGTGGTCGAGCAGGCGCTGAATCCATTCGCGGCGGATTTCGCGGTCCGGGCAATTGGCGAGGATCGCCGCGTCCTTCAGGGGGATGTTCACCTGATAGTAGAAGCGGTTGGCGACCCAGCCCTGGATCTGCTCGCGGGTGGCCCGGCCTTCATACATCGCCACGTGGTACGGGTGGTGGATGTGGTAATAGGCGCCCTTGGCACGCAGGGCGGCTTCGAAATCTGCGGGGGATAGGGGGAGGTTGGTCATTGCGGGGCTCCGGGGTATGGCCGGTGGATTCTGGGTGTCTGGTCGGGCGCCCGTGATAGGGCTATCCGCTACAACTCGATACTCATGCCGTCATACGCCACTTCGACATTGCGCCGCACCAGCTCCGCGCGCTCGGGCGAATCCTCGTCAAGGATCGGGTTGGTGTTGTTGATGTGGATCAGCACCTTGCGCTGGCGAGGCAATTGTTCGAGCACTTCGAGCATGCCGCCCGGGCCGTTCTGCGCCAGATGGCCCATCTCCCGACCGGTGCGGGTGCCGACGCCGCGACGCTGCATTTCGTCGTCGTCCCACAGGGTGCCGTCTACCAGCAGGCAATTGCTGTCGCTCATGATCTCCAGCAAGGGACCGTCGACTTTGCCCAGGCCCGGGGCGTAGAACAATTTACCGCCGGTGCGCAGGTCCTCGACGATCAGGCCGATGTTGTCGCCCGGGTGCGGGTCGCAGCGGTGCGGGGAGTACGGCGGCGCGGCACTGCGCAGGGGCAGCGGGGTGAAACGCAGATTCGGGCAGGCCGGGATGCTGAAGCTCTGGTCCAGCTCGATGCGGTTCCAGTTCAAACCGCCATTCCAGTGGCTGAGCATGGTGAACAGCGGGAAGCCGCTGCTCAGGTCTTCATGGACCATGTCGGTGCACCAGACCTGATGCGGGCACCCTTCGCGCAGCATCAGCAGGCCGGTGGTGTGGTCGATCTGGCTGTCCATCAGGATGATCGCGCCGATTCCGGTATCACGCAGGGCGCGGCCGGGCTGCATCGGCGCAAAACCCTGGAGTTGCGCGCGGATATCCGGAGAGGCGTTGCACAGGACCCAGTTCAGGCCATCATCGGAAATCGCGATGGACGATTGGCTGCGCGCCTGTGCCCGCAAGCTGCCGTCGCGAAAGCCGGCGCAGTTGGCGCAGTTGCAGTTCCATTGGGGGAAGCCGCCGCCAGCCGCGGAGCCGAGGATCTGGATAAACATGGGTGCTCCAAGACATCAACGCTAAAAATGAAAACGCCCCGGGTTGGCCGAGGCGTGATACCGCATGTTCTACCCGAAGGCAGGATCAACGGCTGGCGAAGTACATGGTGACTTCAAAGCCGATACGCAGATCGGTGTAAGCAGGTTTTGACCAAGTCATGAGAAAGCTCCTTCAAGCGGGTAGTACGACTGAACCTATACATATAGTCCACCTCCAGCGGGAGATGTTCAGATGCTTAGGTGCCTATCTTACTGAAACGTTTCTTCTTATTGCAGTCCTCTCTTGAAGAAAAGCCGTTACACCTGCGGTAAGGATCGCGGGTTTGGTTGCCAATCCGGCGGGCAAGCCGCATTCGCCAGGCCTCTCCAGCCGCCCTCGGCCTGATTCAGGCGCCGAGCCGCGTCCAGCAGCTCACTGCGTTGCAGCTGCAAAATGGACTGATGCAGTTGCACCAGGTATTCCGACGAGTGGTTGGCCAGTTTGCCCTGCCACAGCAGCTCGAATGCCTGGGGCAATGTCAGGTTGCTGCGCTCAAGTTGTCCCGCGAGGCTCTGCAATTGATCCTGGAGCACCTGGTCAGAGAGGCTATCGATCAACTGGGGCAGGCTCTGCGAGAAGGTCAGGATGTGCTCGAGAAGATCAGTTGCGCTGACATTTGGCGACTGCACACCGAACAACAGTCCGGTTTGGCCGTTGATTTGCCGCACCCCGCTGAACACTGCGTAGCCCAGTTGCAACTCGACGCGAAGGCGCTGGTAGTAGGGCGTCTGACAGAGGTGGGCAAGCATTCGCCAGGCGGCTTCGTCAGCCAATGACTGAGTAGGTGTGGGACAAAACAGCAGGATAGCCTGCTCGGTGCCGTGGTCCGGAAACTCACTCCACAGGCGTTGTCCGTTAATCGACATCGATGAAGGCAGCTCATTGGCGGGTGTCCCGGGCACTCGAGCGAGCACGCGGGTCACCACCGTTTGCACGCTGGCGGGCAGGCCTGCCGCCAGGCCATGCCACTGTGCGCTGGCCCAGAATGAATGCAGATCATTGAGAGCGGGGGCGGCCGGGGCGTCGAGGCAAACCTGTGGCAACGCCTTGAGCAGTTGTCGAATCGCGATTAACGGGACGGGCGTCGCAGCGGCTGAGCGGGATGCTGCGTCGGGGCTTGTCAGGCGTTGGAGTGCCTGTTCGAGGATCGCCGGCAGCGGTTCGAGCCAGCCGCTAAGTTTCAGCTGCCATTGATTGCCGATTTCGCTGAACGACAACTCGACGCCCGCCTGGCGCGCGTCCTCGATCAGCGACTGCAGGCTGTGTACCAGGGTGGCATGCAACTCACCCGCAGGCGCTGCATCGAAATGCCAGCTTAGACACAGCGCGCCTTCGCCGCTGCTATCGGGCAGGGCCTGGCTGAACTGCATGGACGAACGCTCGCGGCGGCCACGGGTTCGGTCCTGGGCGAAGGTACGCAGGCCGCGGTGAGCGCTGGTCTGCCCACGAATCAGCCCGGCCGATGGTGGTTCTTCGGCGCTGCGCAGAAATCCATTGGGGGGCGGCAACTGCCATTGGCTGGCCGGGTTATCCACAGGTGCGGGATTGAGTTGCTGCACGATCGTGTTGAGCGTTGGCACCAGGTTCTCGGGCGCGAAGCTCTGCAGCGCCTGGTTGTCCAGGCGGGCGAGGGCCAGGGCGTTGCTTGATTGGCGCTTGCGCTGTTGCAGCAGGGCGTACTCTTCGCGCAACGCCGGCCAGTCCGCTTGTCGGGCAAAAAAACTCAGCCAATCGTTGAGCAGATCACGGATGCTCTCGGTGTGGTTTCGGCCAGCGTCACTGAGATCAAACTCAACGTGCAGCAAGGCTTGGCCGGTAAAGTGGTATAGCGGGTTGGCGCTCAGACTGTCGACCCATTGACGATTGCGTAATTCGGCCAGCAGGCCACCGGGCTTCGAGGCGTTGAGCCAGGTGCAGAGGAAATCCAGTGCCTGCTCGGCCCCGTCCGGCAACCCATGCAGGACGAACAGCAGATTGAGCCGGTGTCCGTCAGTCTGTTGATAATGCTGCTCGGTCGTCGTCATCAAGGCTGGAGGAGGCGTTTGCCCCTGGCGCTCACCGTTGGGGAGCGGGGCGCTGAGGCTTTGCGCCAGTTGGCGCAATTCATCCACAGGCTGAGGGCCGACCAGGCTCAGGGTCATCTGCCCGGTCTGGTAAAAGTGTCGATACCAGTGGTTCAGGGCCTGTTGGAACTGCGGCTGTTGGACCGCCAGGCTGTCCCGGTTGCCGGCGTGGAAGCCACACAGTGGATGATCCTCCGCCAATCCGGCAAACAAGGCCTGGCGTTGTTGGGCCGTGGCATCCCGCGACCAGGCGATAAATTCCGCCTCCAGCACTTCTCGCTCACGCAGTTGATCTTCGGGGTCGAGGCGGGCGTGTGCCAGCATGTCGCACAAACGCTCCAGTCCGCCGGCAAAGGTCTGCGGCGGTAACTCGAAGAAGTAGTCGGTGTGGCGATCGTTGGTCCGCGCGTTCAATTGGCCACCGTGACGTTGCACGTAAGCCATCAACCCGTCAGCGGCGGGGAAGCGTTCAGTCCCGAGAAACAACAGGTGCTCAAGAAAATGCGCCAGCCCTGGCCAGGCCGAGGGTGCATCGTGGCTGCCGGCAGCGACACGCAAGACTGCGGCGCAGCGTTGCAAGCCGGGGGCGTGACGAAGCGATACCCGCAAGCCATTGGCCAGGGTTTCGCTATGGGGGAGAAGGTGGATCGGCGCAGGCATGAGCACTTCCGCAACTGGGTAAGTGCTCATGCTAGCGAAAAGCCCGGGTCAGTGCTTGTCCGGCTCGCCGTACAGCTCGGGACGCCGGTCGAGGAAATAGCGGTTTTCGGAGCGTGATTTGACCATCAACGGCCGATCGAGGGTGCCAACGATCAGGGCTTCATCCAGTCCGGCCTGGGCGATGCGGCTGCCATCCGGAGCGGCAATGCTGCTTTGACCGCAGTAGTGAATTTGCTCCTCACTGCCGCAGTAATTGGCATAGGCCACGTAGCATTGATTCTCGTAGGCCCGCGAGCGCACGGTGACGTCGGCGATGAAGTCAAAGGGCGTCATGTTGGCGGTCGGTACCAGGATCAGCTCGGCTCCGGCCAGGGCCAGGCGCCGGGCATTTTCCGGGAACTCGAGGTCGTAGCAGATCAGGAAGCCGAGCTTCCAGCCGTTGAGCTGGACAATCGGCAACTGATCCTGCCCGGCGCTGAACATCGACTGATCGAGGTCGCCAAACAGGTGCGTCTTGCGGTAGTTGCACAGGCGCTCGCCTTTCGCGTCGATCAGTTGCACGGCGTTGTAGATCTGCCCGTCCTCGGCACGTTCGGGATAGCCATAGACAATGGCCATCCCGGCAGCCTTGGCGATGCTGGCGATCTGCTGTGCGGAATCGCCGTTGCTGACCTCCGCCAATGCACCCACCGCTTCGGCGCCGATGTTGTAGCCGGTCAGGAACATTTCCGGCAACACCAGCAAATCGGCGCCGCTGGCTTCATTGGCAACCTGCTTCAAGCGTCGCAGATTGCCGGCGACGTCGAGCGGCAGCGGCGGGCATTGGTAAAGGGCTACGCGCATTTCGGACTCCTCTTACTCGGGCAGTGCAATCGGACCGATCTCGTTGAATACATCACCCGGTCCCGGGTTCTCGGCATGGGTCTGCCCGCCAAAGTGGTTCATGATGCCCCACACCGCGTTGAGCGAGGTCTGTACCGCGCCTTCGACCCAGGCCGGGGTCCAGGATACGTCGTCGCCGGCAATAAAAATCCCGCGCTGTTCGGCCGGCATGTCCTGCTGCATGAAGTGCGCATACATCCGCTGGTTGTAGCGGTAGTGGCCCGGCAGCGCGCCTTTGAATGCACCGAGGAAATGCGGATCGGCTTCCCAGGACACGGTAATCGGGTCGCCGATGATCCGCGCGGCGATGTCGACTTTCGGGTAGATCTTCTTCAGGGCATCCAGCGCCAGTTTCACCCGCTTGTCGATCGGTTGCGGGAGCATTTTCAGGGCATCGCTCATCCATGAGTACGACAGGCAGATGACGCCAGGCTTGTCGTCACCATTGTCGAACAGATAGGTGCCACGGGTCAGGCGATCGGTGAGGGTCATGCTCATCAGGTCGCGGCCGGTTTCCGGGTCTTTGTCTTTCCAGAACGGCCGGTCGACCATGACGAAGGTCTTCGACGATTGCATGTAGCGGGTGCGGTCCAGGGCCATCCACATCTTTTGCGAGAACAGCGATTCTTCACACTCGATCTGGGTGGTCAGCAGCCAGCTCTGGCAGGTGGTCAGCACAGCCGCGTATTCGCGGGTGTCACCCCAGTTATCGGTGACACTGAAGCGGCCATCGGCGGCGCGGGCGATGCGCTTGACCCCGGTGCGTGGCGCGCCGTTGTGCAGCGAACTGAGGCTGGTGCCTTCCGGCCAGTGGGCGCAGCGCTGCGGCACATGGCGCCAGATGCCCAGCGGCACCTGCTCGACGCCGCCGACCACCAGATGCTGGTGGTCATCGCAGTTGGTCATTACCACCCGGAAGATTTCCAGCATCGAGTTGGGGAAGTCCGAGTCCCAGCCGCCGGTGCCGAAGCCTACCTGACCGAACACTTCGCGGTGATGGAACGACAGCTTGGCGAACGCTTTTGAGGTGGCGACGAAGTCGTAGAAGGTGCGGTCGTCCCACAGCGGCACCAGGGTGTTCCACAGCTCCTTGAGGCGCGGTACGTCGCGGTCGCGGATCGCCTGCTGGATCTCGCCAAAGCGCGAGCCGTCCTCCAGGGCATCGGCCCACGCGTCGGCGACTTCCTGGAACAGCGCTGGCAGATCGGCAAGCTTCTGCGCGTAGTGGGTCTGACCTTCGAGGTCGATCACCGTGCTGCCGGACGCCGGGGTCAGTGGGTTGGGGAACGGCTTGGTTTGCAAACCGAGTTTGTCGACGTAGTGGTAGAAGGCGGTGGACGACACCGGGAAACGCATGCCACCGAGTTCGGCGACGATGCCTTCGGTCCCTTCAAACGCCTGGGAGCGCAGACGCCCGCCCATTTTCGAGGCTTCGTAGACGACCGGTTTCAAGCCTAGTTTCATCAGCTCGTACGCGGCCACCAGGCCCGCGATTCCGGCACCGACAATCGCCACTTCGGCGCCATGGTTGTGCGCAGGGATGCTGCCCAGGCCGGCCGGGTGTTCGATCCAGTCGTCGAAGGCGAAGGGAAAGTCCGGGCCGAAGATGGTGATCGGTTTCTTACCGTCTGCAGGATGGCGATTGTTCTTGTTCATGGCTGACCTTGCTGGCGACTCGCACGGGAGGCTGAGTATAGGAAAAGACTGTCGCCATTCTAGGGAGCGTAGCGCACGTTAATAAGACGCAAAGTGTCGTCGTTTTGCATATCTGTGATGCATTTTGACGAAGATTTTGGTCAGATTGGTTGTGCGCGATCGATCTTGCTGCTGAGGATGATCGACGTGGTGGTCTTCTCGACGCCGTCGACACTGCCAATCTGGTCGAGCAACTGGTCGAGTTGCTCGGGCGAGTCAGTGCGCAGCCAGGCCACGTAATCGAATTCGCCACTCACCGCACAGAGTTGCTGGACCTGAGCCATGCTGCTTAGGCGTCGCAGCACTTCCTTGCCGGAACGGGGCTGCACGGTGATGCCGACGTAAGCCTGCAACCCGCCGTCGACGACCCGTTGGCCGAGACGAACGCCATAACCGGTGATCACCTTGGCTTTTTCCAGGCGTGCCAGCCGTGAGGTCACCGTGGTGCGGGCGATGCCCAATTGCCGGGCGAGCATGGCCACGCTTTCGCGCGCGTTGATTTGCAGGGCGGCAATCAGTTGGCGGTCGATCTCATCGAGCGCAGGCGGGCGTGGGACAGGCAAGGTGTTCTCCGACACGGGTAGCGATGGACGAGCATGGTACATGCCTGCCCCGGCAGCGTCATGGCGGGTCTGTCGGCGGTTTCAGCCAAGCAGCGTGTGCAGCGCCTGCAAGTCGATTTTCGGAATGATGGTGGTTGGAATACGCGAGTTCTGCGACAGGTTGTACACCGCAAAGCGCTCGCCCATGACTTTCTTCTTCATCAATTTCAGCGAAGGCAGTATGCGCGTGGGGTAGTGCTGGTCGAGACCGCAAGGGGAGAGCACCGAGCCGGGTTTTTCATAGAAACGCCCGCTGGACTGGTCAAGGTCGACGCCCACCAGGATGACCTTGTCGAAGCCCAGGTGATAGGTCAGTTGCAGCGCCAGGTAGGCGACAGTGCGGGCATCGTAGAAGCCTTGGCTGAGGTTCTTGCTGAAACCGATGCTTTTCGCCCGGTGCCCGAGCAAAGACTGACTCTGCACCAGGTTCTTGTTGCTCCTGAAAAAGTAGTCGAGCCAAGTCTGTTTCGGTGCGCGCTTGAGGGTATACAGCTGGCCTTTGGGCCGCGCGTTGGTGCGCCGAGCGAACTCCGCCCACAGCGCGACCCGCTGGCTGATGCGCATCGCGTGCTCGAAAAACTCAGGTTGCTGGCTGGGAAAGCTCATGTCGGTACAGATGTAGAAGTACGGCTTGATATCCGTGCCACTGAACAGCGAAATCGCCCCGTTCATGGTAATCATCGGGACGTGGGCGAAGTCTTCCAGCGGGAAGTCTTTGGCCGAGTTGCCGGACGCAATAATGAACACCGCACCGGACTCGGTGTTGCGACACTCGTTGAAATCACGCGCATGACTCAATCTGGAGTCAACGAATGGCTGTACCTGAACTGCATCCATGTTCGGTGTCCGATAGTTGTACGGCTGGCTGATCGTGGTTGTTTTTGTTTCCTGAAAGCTGATGTGTTGCGGTGTGGGCTGTGCCCGAATCTAACAAAACATTGCAGATGCGACCAACCCTAACGTGCACGAATGGTCGGGCGGTCGCAAATTTGGGAAAAAGTTGCTGGTGTCTACTCGGCGTCGAGCCCCGATCGACTGATCTGATATCGGGTGCTGCGCCCGCCAGCGGGTAACCGTATGAGGCACTGCTTCTGCAAAAGTTCGCTCAAATGACCGGTGGCGGTGGTTTTCGAAACGTTGGCCACGGCTTGGTATTGCGCCGCGCTGATACCTTCTTTAAACCTTTCTCACGATCATCCAGAAGTCGATTGAGCACCTTGACCTGCTCGGAGCGCGCGCTGGTGCGACCCGCTTCAACAATACCCAGGCGTCTGGCCAGCGAGGTGATGATGTTCGGCAGCATGGCATCCAGACTGCTCTGCTCCTCGGAATCGCGCCCGACTGCGTCGAGCATGCCCAGCTAACGCCCCTGGGAGCAGTTGCGCAGCAAAACCGTGAGCCGATTATTTCGGTTATTTGGCTCACTGTCTGATTTCGGCGTCGATTCGGATCTCCAGGCTGTTGCGAGGAACTGCTCGTGGACCTCCAGTTTCATTTCGAGCAGACACGAAAAAGCCGCGCAATGCGCGGCTTTTTCAAAGGTGGTGGGCCCACACGGACTTGAACCGTGGACCAAAGGATTATGAGTCCTCTGCTCTAACCAACTGAGCTATAGGCCCTCAGTAGGCCGCGGATTATAACGGTGGTTTCTCGGCTGTGCTATCCGAAAAGTCGGAAACTGCGATACGAAGAAAGGTCGCGGCGAATTCGTCGGCGGGCAGGGGCAGGCTGACGATGTAGCCCTGGATCTGTTCGCAGCCTTCGCCGGCGAGGAATTGCTGCTGGGACTGGGTTTCGACGCCTTCGGCGATGATGGTGAATTGCATGCTGCGTCCCAGGGCAATGATTGCACGGACGATCGCCACGTCGTGGGTGTCGTCCGGCAGGCCGCGGACGAATGACTGGTCGATTTTCAGGTAATCCAGGGGCAGGCGTTTGAGGTAGCTGAGGGAGGAATAGCCGGTGCCGAAGTCGTCGATAGCGATTTGCACGCCCAGGCGTTTGAGTTGATGCAGGACCTCGAGGGCTTCTTCGGCCTGGCTCATGATGAAGTTTTCGGTGATCTCCAATTGCAGCAGGTCGGGCTTGAGCCGGTATTCCTTGAGCAGTTGTTCGATGCGCCCGAGCAGGGTGGGTTGGCGTAGCTGGGCGCCGGCCAGGTTGACCGATAACGAGCCGAAGCCTTCATAGCGCTTGTTCCACTCGTGCATCTGCAGGCAGGCCTGTTCCAGCACCCAATCGCCTATCTGCAGAATCATGCCGTTTTCTTCGGCGAGGGAGATGAAGTGCTCGGGTGGCACGTCGCCAAAGGTCGGGTGACGCCAGCGGATCAGGGCTTCGGCGCCTACCAGGCGTGGGTGGTGCAGGCTGATCTTGGGTTGGTAGTACAGCGACAGCTCGTTGCGTTCAATGGCGCGGCGCAGTTCATGCTCCAGGGCAATGCGCTCGCTGGCCTGTGCGGTGAGGTCGCGGGTGTAGCTTTCGACTCGGTTGCGGCCCTTGGCCTTGGAACGGTACATGGCGGCGTCGGCATTCTTCACCAGAGTGGCGACGTCGTTGCCGTCCTTGGGATAGAGGCTGGTGCCGATGCTGGCACTGATAAAGAATTCGTGTTCGCCGGCCTGGAATGGAGCACCGAAGCAATTCAGTAGCTTGTTGGCAATGTGTTCGGCGTCACTGGATTGCTGCAGGCCGGGTAACAGGATGATGAATTCGTCACCGCCAAGGCGTGCCACGGTATCGATATCGCGCAGCTGTTCCTTGAGGCGCACGGCGATGCCTTTCAACAGAAGGTCGCCGACCGGGTGTCCGAGGCTGTCGTTGATGTGTTTGAAGCGGTCCAGGTCGAGGAACAGCACGGCGCCCTGGCCGCCCTGTTCGCGCTGATTGTTGAGGGCCGTCAGCAAGCGGCTTTCGAACAGCGTGCGGTTGGGCAGGCCGGTCAATGGATCGTGGTGGGCCTGGTAGTCGAGTTTTGCCTGGGCGTGCTTGAGGCTGGAAATATCAGCGAACACCGCGACGAAGTGGGTAATGAAGCGGTCCTTGTTGCGCACGGCGCTGATGGTCAGCCAGCTGGGGTACAGCTCGCCGTTCTTGCGCCGATTGGAGATTTCGCCTTGCCAATGGCCCTCGGCGGTCAGTTGGTGCCACATGGCTGCATAGAAGGCGCTGTCGTGCAGGCCGGAGGCCAACAACCGTGGTGTATGGCCGAGGGCCTCGGTTTCGCTATAGCCGGTAATTTCAGTGAATGCGCGGTTAACGGCACTGATGTGCTGTTGGGTGTCGGTAATCAGCACGCCCTCGGCGGTGCTTTCGAATACGGTCGCTGCCTGCTGCAGTTTTTCCTGCATCAAATGCCGCTCGGTGATGTCGCGGGCGATGGTCAGCATGCATTCTTCATCGCCAATGGGCAGTGGCCGGCTGGACATTTCGCAGAGGCGGATACGGCCGTCGTTGCGGCGGATATGGCAGCTGAAGTCGCGGACAAAGCCGTCACGCTTGAGCAGGTCAAGCATCTGCCGGCGCTCGTTGAGATTGACCCAGATCCCCAGGTCCAGGGTCGAGCGATCGAGCGACATGGCGCTATTGAAGCCGGTGATGCGGCTGAAACCCTCGTTGACCTCGATCAGCAGGCCATCACTGACCCGTGATAGCAACAGGCCGTCTGGCGAAGCGTGGAACGCCTTGGCGAACTTCTCTTCCGAGGTTTGCAGCTGTTTCTGGGTTTCCTTGAGTTGGGTGATGTCGCGGACCACCACGACCAGTGCCGGGGTGGTGTCGAGCTCGAAAGGTTCGGCGGAGATCAGTCCGGTGAACACCTGGCCATTGCTGCGCCGAAAGGGCATCTCGAGGTTGCGGATGGGGCCGGCCTGTAACCGTTGCAGCAGCCCGGGACCGACGCCGGGGATGCCCCAGATGTTCAGGTCGGTGGCAGTCTGGCCGATCACCTGCGCGGCGCTCAGGCCGATTTGCTCCTCGAATGCCTCGTTGACCTCCAGCAGGCAGCCATCGGACAGGCGCGCAATCACCAGAATGTCCGGGCACTGTTGAAAGACCGAGGCGAACTTCTGTTCGGAAAGGCGCAAGGCCTCCTCGGTGTGCTTGGCTTCGCTGATGTCGATCATCAGTCCGCGCATCACCGGCTCGTGACCGTGCTCGATCAGGCTGACAATGTCGCGCACCCAGAGGCAGCGGCCATCGGCTGTGATGACCCGGTAATCGAGGCTATGGTCGCGTCCGGCAAGGACTTCAAGTTCGCAGTAGGTCTGGGCGCGGGTGAGGTCGGCAGGGTGAATGATGTTGCGCCAGAATCCCGGAATCAGCCAGTGCGATAGGGGATAGCCGAGCAGGTCTTCAGCATGAGGCGAGACGTAGCTGTAGGTGAAGTCATTGATGTTGGCTTCCCAGGCAATCGCCGACAAGCTTTCGACCAGACCGCGATAGTGGTATTCGCTGCTGCGCAGTTCCTGCTCGAGCGCGACCCGGCGCGAAATTTCCGAGCTCAGGCGCCGGTTGATGCGGATGACCACGGCGAGCACACCAACCAGCAATAGTATTCCGGGCAGGCCGTAGACCAACAAATCTGACCAGAACGTGCGGTGATCCAGCACGTTGCCGACCCAATGCTCCTGGATGGCGCTGATTTCGCCCGGGCTCATGTCGGCCAGCACCTTGTCGAGGATGCTCACCAGCAGCTTGTTGTCCTTGGGCACGGCCATTGCCAGTTGGTAGCGATAGGGCGTTTCGCCACTGACGTAGAGGCCTTCAAGCTTGAGTTGGCGCAGGCTCCAGACGCTGGAGGCCAGGTCGCCCACTACCGCATCGACCTCATCGGTGGCCAGTGACTGCAAGGCAGAACTGACGTTGGGCATCGGTACCAGGTTGAGGTCGGGGTGCTGGGTGCGTAGCAGTTCGTGGGGGGCGTAGTTCTCCACCACGGCAATCTTCAGGCCGTAAAGATCCTCGATGGTGCGCGGCTGGGCGCCTCCGACGTGGGCCAGGATCACGATCGGGAAATCCAGGTAGGGCCGTGTGAACGACAGGTAGTTCTGGCGCTCAGGAGTCGACATGATGCCGGGCAACAGGTCGAGTTTGCCGTGTTTGACCTGGTCCAGTACTTCGGTCCAGCTGACCGGTTCGACCGGTGTGACCCTGACAGCCAGACGGTCGCGCACGATGTTGATGTAGTCGGCTGCCAACCCCTGGTAGCGGCCCTGTTCGTCGCGAAACTCAAAGGGTGGCCACGACGCATCGACACCCAGGCGCAGTTCGGGGTGAGCCGCAAGCCAGCCACGTTCCTCATCAGTCAGAGTCAGCGCGTCAGCCGTTGCGGTCCAGGTCATCAGCGACAGTAATAGCGCGGCCGGGAGTCTGGGCATAACGGTCTCGTTATGGCTCGGGGAGAATGTTTCGAGTGTAGACGGGCTGCGGAGCGGGAGCGATAGCGGGGGGATTTAATCTGCATAAAGCAAAACCCCCGGCAGGGCCGGGGGTTTTGTGATCACTCGTCGAGGAAGGAGCGCAGGTGCTCGCTTCTCGTCGGGTGGCGCAGCTTGCGCAATGCCTTGGCTTCGATCTGACGAATCCGTTCACGGGTAACGTCGAACTGTTTACCAACCTCTTCAAGGGTGTGGTCGGTATTCATGTCGATGCCGAAGCGCATGCGCAGGACCTTGGCTTCACGAGCAGTGAGGCCGGACAGTACTTCGCGAGTCGCTTCTTTCAGGCTCTCAACGGTGGCGACATCGATTGGCGACTGCATGGTCGAGTCTTCGATGAAGTCGCCCAGATGGGAGTCTTCGTCATCACCGATTGGGGTTTCCATGGAGATCGGCTCTTTGGCGATCTTCAATACCTTGCGGATCTTGTCCTCAGGCATTTCCATGCGTTCGCCCAGCTCTTCCGGAGTCGGTTCGCGACCCATTTCCTGCAGCATCTGGCGGGAAATACGGTTGAGCTTGTTGATCGTCTCGATCATGTGCACCGGAATACGGATGGTGCGGGCCTGGTCGGCGATCGAGCGAGTGATCGCCTGACGGATCCACCAGGTGGCATAAGTCGAGAATTTGTAGCCGCGACGGTATTCGAACTTGTCTACCGCTTTCATCAAACCGATGTTGCCTTCCTGGATCAGATCGAGGAATTGCAGACCGCGGTTGGTGTACTTCTTGGCGATGGAGATCACCAGACGCAAGTTCGCTTCAACCATCTCTTTCTTCGCGCGGCGGGCCTTGGCCTCACCGATCGACATGCGACGGTTGATATCCTTGATCTCGGCAATCGTCAGGCCGGTTTCGGCTTCGAGAGCGGTCAGCTTCTGCTGGCAGCGAACGATATCGGGCTGCAGGCGAGCAATGGCTTCGGCGTATTTGCTTTTGCCTTTGGCCAGGGCGTCGGTCCAGCTTTCGTCAATTTCGTTGCCCGGGAACTGGCGCAGGAAATCCGCACGCGGCATGCGCGCATCACGAACGCAGAGCTGCATGATTGCGCGCTCTTGCTGGCGCAAGCGATCCAGGGCGCTGCGAACGCGCTCGACCAGGCCTTCGAATTGCTTCGGAACCAGCTTGATCGGCATGAACAGCTCAGCCAGCACCAACAATTCAGCCAGGGCTGCCTTGTTATGACGGCCGTGCTTCTTCAGTGCCTTGCGAGTGATTTCCATCTGCTCGGCCACGGCGCCAAAACGCTGCGCGGCGATGACCGGATCGGGACCGCTTTCGGCCTCTTCTTCGTCGTCACTGGCTTCAGCGTCATCGTCCTCGGAGTCGTCGTCAGCCTTGGCAGCTTTCGAGTCGACAGGCGGTGGCACTTCGGCGGCAGGTGGCGCGATGCCGTCGTCCGGGTCGATATAACCGCTCAGGACGTCGGACAGGCGACCGCCTTCGCTGGTGACGCGAGTGTATTCGGCGAGAATGTGGTCAACCGTGCCAGGGAAGTGCGCAATTGCGCTCATCACTTCACGGATGCCTTCTTCGATACGCTTGGCGATTTCGATTTCGCCTTCACGTGTCAGAAGCTCTACGGTGCCCATTTCACGCATGTACATGCGCACGGGGTCGGTAGTGCGACCAATGTCGGTCTCGACGGCTGCCAACGCTGCAGCCGCTTCTTCAGCGGCCGCCTCGTCGGTGTCGGCGTCGGCCAGCATAAGGGCATCCTTATCTGGCGCAACCTCGAATACGTTGATCCCCATGTCGTTGATCATGCGGATGATGTCTTCCACCTGCTCTGGATCTGAAATATCCTCAGGCAGGTGGTCGTTGACCTCTGCGTAAGTCAGGTAGCCCTGCTCACGACCCAGAAGGATCAACTCTTTGATACGAGACTGCTGTTGCGCTTTTCCGGACATAACACCCTATCCACTGAAGGTCTTGGCGGGCAAAAAACAAGCCGAGGATTATACCTGAGCTATGACCTCACGCGCCAGTTGAGGTCGGGTTTGATGCGGAAACATTGCGACTTAGAAGGTCGCGCAGTTGATTTTTCTCTTCACTGCTCAGCTCGCTTTGACGGGCTTTCCTGAGCAACTGTTCCAGATTTCGCTCGCGTTGGCGGGCTGACAAGCTAGTAATGGTGTCGAAAAACTGTCGTTCAAGGTTATCCCCCTCGATCAGCCATTCCTTTTCAGCCAGTGCCTTGAGCAAGCGACCTTGTTCGGTCCCGTGCCAGCGAGCAATCAGCTGAAATGAGTTTAGCTTGGGATTCTTCTGTACGGCCTCAAGCAGTGCGACCAGCAACTGAGTATTGGAGTGGTCCTCGGCAGCGAAGTGCCCGGCGTCCTCGACTTTTTCCGCCAGTTGCGGGTGATGCAGTAGCGTGCGCAAAGCTGCCAGTGTTGGAGGTTCGACGGCGGCCGGGACGCGCGGGGCACGTGGTTGATCGCGATCGCCGCCACGCTTGCCTTTTTTGTCCCAGGGTTTGTTGTCCCATTTCTTGCCGCCAGCCCCCGATTTTTTCGGCGTCCATTCCTGTTGGGGGGCGTAGCTTTCCTGCGGTTGATGGTAGTCCGAATAGTCCGGCATGGCGTCGTAATCGATGCCTGGGTCATAGGCCGGTGGTGCTTCTTGCGGGGCGCTTTGCACCAGTTGGCTGACGGTTTCGCTGTTGAGGCCGGTGATTTCCATCAGGCGTTGGCGCATCAGCGTGCGCAGATTGGCGCCCGGTACCTTGTCGATCAGCGGTGCAGCGAGGGTGGCCATGTGGGCCTTGCCTTCGAGGGAGCGCGGGTCGGACTCTTCGATCAGTTGCTGGAAGAAATAGTCGGCCAGCGGCTGAGCGTGCTGGTTGATTCTTGCTTTGAACGCATCGGTGCCTTCTGAGCGAACCAGGGTGTCCGGGTCTTCGCCTTCAGGCAGGAACAGAAAACGTGCGCGTCTACCGTCCTGCAGGCTTGAGAGGGTCGACTCCAGGGCGCGCCATGCCGCGTTGCGGCCGGCCTGGTCGCCGTCAAAGCAGAACAGTACGTTGGGTACCACTCGAAACAGGCGCTTGAGGTGCTCTTCGCTGGTCGCGGTGCCCAGCGTTGCCACCGCATTGCGCAGGCCTTGCTGGGCCAGGGCGATGACGTCCATGTAGCCTTCGACCACGATGATTTCGTCGAGGTTGCGGTTGTTCTTGCGCGCCTCATACAAGCCATAGAGTTCCTGGCCTTTATGAAATACCGGGGTTTCCGGTGAGTTCAGGTACTTCGGCTTGTCGTCGCCAAGCACTCGGCCGCCGAAGGCGATGATGCGGCCCCGGCTGTCGCGGATCGGGAACATCACGCGGTCGCGGAAGCGGTCGTAGCGCTTGCCGGTTTCGGCGTTCTCGATCAGCAGGCCTGCGTCGATCATGGCTTTCTGCTGGAGCGTGTCGCTGCTCAGGTGTTTGAACAGGTTGTCCCAGCCGGGTGGGGCGAAGCCGAGTCCGAAGTCCCGGGCAATTTCGCCGGTCAGGCCGCGGCCTTTCAAATATTCGACGGCGGCTTTGCGTGCCGGGTGGCTTTTCAGTGCCTGGCGGTAAAAGTCGGCAGCGGCGGCCAGCAGCGGATACAGCGGCGAGTCAGTGGGTTGCCGGGGCTTGTGCGGGCGGCCGCTTTCCTCGCGGGGAATTTCCATGCCGGCGGCCTTGGCGAGTTCCTCGACGGCCTGGGGGAAATCCAGGTTGTCGTGGTCCATGATGAAGCCGAGGGCATTGCCGCCTGCGCCGCAGCCAAAGCAGTAATAGAACTGTTTGTCCGGGCTGACGCTGAAAGACGGGGTTTTTTCCTTATGGAAAGGGCAGCAGGCGGTGTAGTTCTTGCCGGCTTTTTTCATTTGCAGGCGCGAGCTGACCACGTCGACGATGTCGGTGCGGTTCAGAAGGTCGTCAATGAAGCTCTGGGGAATCAGCCCGGCCATGGCGTTCTCGTCATCACTGCTGGTAAGTGTAGGGCCCAGGCGAAGGGCGCGTTGATGCGGCCATGATTACGAGGCGCGACAAGGAGGCGACTCGACCGGTATCGACTGCGTATTCGCTGTTGGGGAGTGTATCTGCCGAAAATTCACTGACGTTAGCAGCAATCAGTATCCGACTGTTCGAAAGTGTTGCCCTGAGTCCGGTTGCGCCAAAAGTCAGGCTCGGATAGCTCAAAAGCGGGCACGCAAGCAGGTGCCTTGGGCTGATCGTCTGTTAGAGGAATCAGTAAGGTGTGCTCGTCAGTAGCCTTGGAAGGCTCGTCAGAAGAGACGTGCACGGCTGGCAAAAGAGCCAGGTCTGACGTGTGAAGCAGGTTTGTCTCGGTCGCGTGTGCGGCTTCGACAGTGAAGCATCAAGCGATATCCGCAAATGCCATAAGCCCGGCTGAGGGCCGGGCTTGGCAGAAGCTTGCTACGATCGTCTGTGGATTAGTACAGACGAACGGCGCGGCGCTGTTCGCGCTGAACTTTCTTGGCGTGACGCTTAACAGCAGCTGCTGCTTTGCGCTTACGCTCAGAAGTTGGCTTCTCGTAAAATTCGCGGCTACGAACTTCAGCCAGTACACCGGCTTTTTCGCAGGAGCGCTTGAAACGACGCAGAGCTACGTCGAAGGGTTCGTTCTCTTTTACTTTGACGGCTGGCATCCAGAGCTACCTTCATTCATTACCGGGGTCAACATCCTCGCGGCAAAAGAGCACTTGAAGACGTCGGTTTTTAAGGGTTGCGGATGTTAACCCCTCAACGCTCGGAATGCAAAGCCTCTGATCGAAAACCGCTGGTCGGGGCATCCCTTGAAGACTATTATGCGCGCCTTCGAATTTAGCCTAAACAAGGCGCAAACCCATGCTAGTACTGGGATTAGAAACCTCTTGCGACGAAACCGGCGTCGCATTGTACGACAGTGAAAAAGGCCTGCTGGCTGACGCACTGTTCAGTCAGATCGACTTGCATCGCGCCTATGGTGGCGTGGTGCCGGAGCTGGCCTCGCGAGATCACGTCAAGCGCATGCTGCCCTTGATTCGTCAGGTGTTGGCCGAAGCGGACTGTGTGCCGACCGAGATCGACGCCATCGCCTATACCGCGGGTCCTGGCCTGGTCGGGGCATTGCTGGTAGGCGCTTCCTGCGCCCAGGCGCTGGCATTCGCCTGGGGCATTCCGGCCTTGGGCGTGCACCACATGGAAGGTCATTTGCTGGCGCCGATGCTGGAGTCGCAGCCACCGGAATTTCCGTTCGTCGCTTTGTTGGTCTCGGGCGGTCATACGCAGCTTGTTCAGGTCGATGGTATCGGCCAATACGCGTTGTTGGGGGAAACCCTCGACGATGCGGCGGGTGAGGCATTCGACAAAACAGCGAAGATGATGGGGCTCAATTACCCTGGCGGTCCGGAAATCGCCCGTCTGGCTGCGCAAGGTGTGGCAGGACGTTTTGTCTTCCCGCGTCCGATGTGTGATCGACCTGGTCTGGCATTCAGTTTCAGTGGCTTGAAAACCTTTGCCCTGAATACCTGGCAGCAATGCGTCAGCGCTGGGGACGACAGCGAGCAAACCCGTAGCGACATCGCGCTGGCCTTCCAGGATGCGGTGGTGGAGACTTTGACCGTCAAGTGCAAGCGTGCGCTGAAGCAAGCCGGTATGAAGCGGCTGGTGATCGCCGGTGGCGTGAGTGCCAACAAGGCGTTGCGGGTTTCCCTGGAGAAAATGCTGGGTAGCATGAAGGGCGACGTTTACTACGCTAGGCCGGAGTTCTGCACCGATAACGGCGCGATGATCGCTTTTGCCGGTTGCCAACGCTTGCAAGCCGGGCAGCACGAGAGCCTGGCGATCAGCGTTCAGGCGCGCTGGCCGATGGAGCAGTTGTCACCCCTGTGATGTTTACTTGCGGTGGTTAGAAATGCCGTTCGCGCCCGGCAAACAGGTCACGTAGATTGCCGCGGTGGCGCCAGACGATCAGTGCGGTCAGTACGCTCATTGGTAACAGTGCAGCCGGCTCCTGCCAAGCCAGCAGTGGCAGGGTCAGGGGGGTGGCAATCAGTGCTGCCAGGGAGCTGGTGCGGGTGAGGTAGAAGGTCAGCAGCCAGCCGCCGATGGCCAGAAGTGCTGCCGGTGGGTACAGGCCCAGCAGCATGCCGGCCGCGGTCGCGACGCCTTTTCCGCCGCGAAAGCGGAAGTACAGCGGGAAGAGGTGGCCAATTACGGCACAGACGCCGATCCAGCCTTGTTGCTGGATCGGGAGACCCGCCAATGCGGCAAGCAGCACGGGCAGTAAACCTTTGAACAGATCACCGAGCAATGTCAGGACGGCGAGTTTTTTTCCGGCCAGGCGTAACATGTTGGTGGCACCGGCGTTGCCTGAACCACTCATTCGCGGATCGGGATTACCGGTCAGGCGGCTGAGCAAGATGGCGAAGGACAGCGAGCCGAGCAGGTAGGCGAAAATCGCCAGTGACCAAAACATGCTAACTATTCCGGGCGAGGACGCCCTGATTCTAACGGCGCATTGCGCCCTTGTCGTGCTGCGGAGAAAAGTGCTTGGACAGAGTGTTTATCGAGGGCCTGGAAGTCGACACGGTAATCGGTGCCTACGACTGGGAGCGTGGCATCCGTCAGTGTCTGCGTCTGGATCTGAGCTTTGCCTGGGACAATCGTCCTGCGGCAGCGGGGGATGATCTAACCCTGGCGCTCGATTACGCCAGTGTGTCGACGCGCATTCAGGATTTTGCCGAGCAAGCGCAGTTCCAGTTGGTGGAAACCTTTGCCGAGCGTCTCGCCCAGGTATTGATGAGTGAGTTCAAGATCACTTGGCTGCGTCTCAAATTGACCAAGCCAGGGGCCGTCCCGGCTGCCACCGGTGTAGGCGTGGAGATCGAGCGCGGATGTCGCTAACTCAGGTATTTCTCGGGCTCGGCAGTAATGTCGAGCGCGAAACTCATTTGCAGGCTGGACTGGAAGCACTCAGTGGCTTTTTGCGGGAGATGCGTTGTTCGCCAGTCTTCGAAAGCCAGCCAGTGGGAATCAAGAGCGGGCCGTTCTACAATTTTGTGGTCTCGGCGGTTACCGATCTGCCGCTGATAGAACTGGACCGCCGTCTGAAGTTCATCGAGGCGGACAACGGGCGTTATGCGCCAGACCGTAAAGGCTTGCCGCTGGACATCGACGTGCTGTTGTACGGCGATCTGGTGGGTAACTTCGATGGTCTGGTGCTGCCACGCGCAGAGATCCTGAAAAATGCCTTTGTGCTGTGGCCTTTGTCACTGGTTGCCCCGGACAGAGTGCATCCGGGTGTCGAGAAGCCTTTTTCGACCCTGTGGGAAGAGGCGCAGATCGACCAGGTGCTGGCGCCGGTTGCCTTCGCTTGGCGCGGTGAGCCGCTGACGCCTTCAAGCATGCTTTGATTATCGCGGGCGGCTCCAGTCTGCCCGCGATAGGCTTCAACCCAGGCTTGCCTGCTTGTAAGCCTTCAGCGCCTTGAGGCGTTCGCGCTTGATTGCCTCGCCCAGGTCCGGTCCCTTGAATCCTTGCGCCAGCAATGGCTGAACCGCGACGCTGCGAGCGGCCGCTGCCGCGCCCCGCAGGTAGTCCGCCTGTGGGTAACTCCTCTGCTCCAGGCCTTTGCGGCCTCGCGCATCCATTTCACAGGCAGCGATGAACTCTTCAAAGCGTTGCGGCCGGCGATAGACGTCAAAGCTTTGCAGCAGCTCTAGCAGGGTCGAGGGCTTCAGCTCCAGGGCGCGGTGCCCATGGGTGTGGTATTCGCCAACCAATAGTGCCAATTCCTGACAGTCACGAGGGGTCTTGAAGCGCTCGCTGACGGCTTTGATCAGTTTCAGGCCTTTTTGCTCGTGGGCAATGTGCCGTGGCCATTCGCTTTGCGGAGTCAGGCCCTTGCCCAAGTCATGGAGCAGACAGGCCCAGCGAACCGTCAGCGGTTGTTGGTGCAAGGCGGCTTGCTGCAGCACGCTGAGGGTATGCACACCCGTGTCGATTTCCGGGTGATGGGCGTCAGGTTGCGGCACGCCGAACAGGGCATCGACTTCCGGCATCAGCACGTTCAGCGCGCCGCAATCATGCAGCACCTGAATAAATACCTGAGGTTGATCTTCCATCAGCGCGCGGGAAATTTCCTTCCAGCTGCGTTCGGCCGTCAGGGCTTGCAGCTCGCCGGATTCGCTCAGTTGGCGCATCAGCGCAAGAGTGTCCGGAGCGACGCTGAAGCCGAGTTCGGCATAACGAGCCGCGAAGCGGGCAACGCGCAAGACTCGCAGTGGATCTTCGGCAAATGCCGGAGAAACATGGCGTAGCAGGCGAGCTTCGAGATCGCGCTGACCATGGTAAGGGTCGGTCAGTTGTCCATGATCGTCCTCGGCCATGGCATTGATCGTCAGGTCGCGGCGGATGAGGTCTTCTTCGAGGGTGACTTCCGGGCTGGCGTGAAAGGTAAAGCCGCCATAGCCACGACCTGTTTTACGTTCGGTGCGAGCCAGGGCGTACTCTTCTCCGGTTTTCGGGTGCAGGAACACCGGGAAGTCGGACCCCACGGGGCGATAACCCTTGGCGAGCATTTCGTCAGTACTGGCACCGACCACGACCCAGTCGATGTCGGTGACTGGCCGGCCGAGCAGGCGGTCACGGACCGCGCCGCCGACTTTATAAATCCGCATAAAAAACCTCCGTTAGCTCGACAGAATAACCCTTGCGTCGAGCTAACGGAGGTTTCGACAATTTCAAAGATGGATGACGGCCAGGTCGAGCCGGCCATAATCATTCTCGCCGTGCTCGGTCCTCGGTGGAACGTGATGGGTTTTCATGATCTGGTCACCCTGCAGAGTTTCCAGGTGTATGTCAAAACCCCATAGACGGTGCAGGTGCTTGAGGACTTCCTCGGTGGATTCTCCCAGCGGTTTGCGGTCGTGTTGTTGATGGCGCAGGGTCAGCGACCGATCGCCCCGGCGGTCGATGCTGTAGATCTGCACGTTGGGTTCGCGGTTGCCCAGGTTGTATTGCGCCGCCAGGGTTTCGCGAATGGTCCGGTAGCCTTCCTCGTCGTGGATTGCCGGCACCAGCAGGTCGTCCTTCTGATCGTCATCAAGGATGCTGAACAGCTTCAGGTCGCGGATCACCTTGGGTGACAGGTACTGCAGGATGAAGCTTTCATCCTTGAAGCTGCTCATGGCGAACTTGATGGCTGACAGCCAATCGGTCCCGGCTATTTCCGGGAACCAGCGGTAATCCTCTTCGGTGGGTTCTTCACACATGCGCCGAATGTCGCGGTACATGGCAAATCCGAGGGTGTAGGGGTTGATGCCGCTGTAGTACGGACTGTCGAACCCTGGCTGGAAGACCACGCTGGTGTGGGAGGTGAGGAATTCCATCATGAAACCGTCGGTCACCAGGCCCTCGTCGTACAGGTCGTTCATCAGGGTGTAGTGCCAGAACGTGGCCCAGCCTTCGTTCATGACCTGGGTTTGGCGTTGTGGATAGAAGTACTGGGCAATCTTGCGCACGATGCGCACGATTTCGCGCTGCCAGGGCTCCAGCAGGGGGGCGTGTTTTTCGATGAAGTAGAGGATGTTTTCCTGCGGTTCGGCGGGAAAGCGTGCGTTGTCTTTTTCGTTGTACTTGTCCGCTCCCTTGGGAATGGTGCGCCACAGATCGTTGATCTGCTTTTGCAGGTGCTCTTCGCGATCCTTCTGTCGACGCCGCTCTTCTTCGGCGGAAATCGGATAAGGGCGCTTGTAGCGGTCGACGCCGTAGTTCATCAGGGCATGGCAGGAGTCCAACAGGTCCTCCACGGCGTCAATGCCGTGGCGCTCCTCACACTGCATGATGTACTGCTTGGCAAACACCAGGTAGTCGATGATCGAACTGGCGTCGGTCCAGGTGCGGAACAGGTAATTTCCCTTGAAGAAGCTGTTATGGCCGTAGCAGGCATGGGCAACGACCAGTGCCTGCATGCAAATGGTGTTCTCCTCCATCAGGTAGGCGATGCAGGGGTCGGAGTTAATGACGATTTCGTAGGCCAGGCCCATTTGGCCGCGGCTGTAGGATTTCTCGGTGCTGAGGAAGTGTTTGCCGTAGGACCAGTGGTGGTAGCCCAATGGCATGCCGACGGACGCGTAGGCATCCATCATTTGTTCGGCGGTGATCACCTCGATCTGGTTGGGATAGGTGTCCAGCGCATAGCGGGCCGCGATACGGCTGATTTCGCGGTCGTAGGCCTGGATGAGCTCGAATGTCCATTCGGAGCCCGTGGAAATGGGTTGGCGCTTCTGCTCTTTGGCGGTCATGTCACTAACCTGCGCTGGAAGAGTTCACGGAAGACCGGATAGATATCCCCGGCCGAAACCAGCTGCTGCTGGGCAAACGTGTCGGAAAAGGCTTCGGCGATTCGCTCGTATTCGTACCACAACGCCTGATGTTCGCGCGGGGTAATCTCCACGTAAGTGTAGTACTGGACGAACGGCATGATTTGGTTGATCAGGATGTCGCGGCAAATCGGTGAGTCATCGTTCCAGTTGTCACCGTCCGAGGCCTGAGCAGCGTAGATGTTCCAGTCGTTGCTCGGGTAGCGTTCGGCCATGATCTCCTGCATCAGCTTCAGGGCGCTGGAGACGATGGTGCCGCCGGTTTCCCGTGAGTAGAAAAACTCCTCCTCGTCCACTTCGCGGGCGCTGGTGTGGTGGCGAATGAAGACCACGTCGATCTTGTCGTAATTCCGTTTCAGGAACAGGTACAGCAGGATGAAGAAGCGTTTGGCGATGTCCTTGGTCGCCTGGGTCATGGAGCCGGAAACGTCCATCAGGCAGAACATTACTGCCTTGGAGCTGGGGTTGGGCTGCTTGACCAGCAGGTTGTACTTGAGGTCAAAGGTGTCGAGAAACGGGACGCGGTGAATGCGCGCGCTCAGGCGTTCTATTTCTGCTTCGATTTCCTGGATATCGCCGAAGTTGTCCGGTTCTTCCTGCTTGAGTCGCGCCAGTTCCTCTTTGGCATCGCGCAGTTTTGCGCGGCTACTGCCCGACAGGGCGATACGCCGTGCATGGGCCGAACGCAGGGTGCGGATGATGTTGATCCGCGACGGGTTGCCCTCGTTACTGATCCCGGCGCGTACGGTTTTGAAGGTGTCGGTACCGGTCAGGTTGCGTTTGACCAGGTTCGGCAGTTCGAGGTCCTCGAACATGAATTCGAGAAATTCCTCCTGGGTAATCTGGAAGACGAATTCATCCATGCCTTCGCCGGAGTTGCCGGCCTTGCCCGGACCCTTGCCGCCCCCTCCGCCCTGTGGCCGGGCGATGTGTTCGCCACTGGTGAATTCCTTGTTACCAGGGTGAACCACCGTCTGTTTGCCACCGCGGCCGTGATGAAGCACTGGCTCGTCAATGTCGCGGCCGGGAATGCTGATCTGTTCGCCATGCTCCATGTCGGTGATGGAGCGCCGGCTCACCGCCTCTTCGACGGCCTTTTTGATGTGGTCACGGTAGCGTCGCAGGAAACGCTGACGGTTTACCGTGCTCTTGTTCTTGCCATTGAGACGTCGGTCGATCACATAGCTCATAGGCCCCTCCGGGGAGCTTCAAGTCGTAAGCGCCAAGCTGCAAGTGGAGGCGCCGTGTCACCGGCTTTCCCTTGCAGCTTGTGGCTAGAAGCTTGCAGCCGCGTCACTGCGACTTCCGGACCCTCAGATACCATTCAGACAACAGCCGCACCTGTTTGTCGGTGTAGCCACGCTCGACCATCCGGGTAACGAAATCGTTGTGTTTTTGTTGGTCCTCCTTGCTCGCCTTGGCGTTGAAACTGATGACTGGCAGCAGGTCCTCGGTGTTCGAGAACATTTTCTTCTCGATGACCACTCGCAGTTTCTCGTAGCTGAGCCAGGTCGGATTCTTGCCGTTGTTGTTGGCGCGGGCGCGCAGGACGAAGTTGACGATTTCGTTGCGGAAATCCTTCGGATTGCTGATGCCCGCCGGTTTTTCGATTTTTTCCAGTTCTTCGTTGAGCGCTACGCGGTTGAGAATTTCGCCGGTTTCCGGGTCGCGGTATTCCTGGTCCTGAATCCAGAAGTCGGCGTATAGCACGTAGCGGTCGAAGATGTTCTGTCCGTACTCGCTGTAGGATTCCAGGTACGCGGTCTGGATTTCCTTGCCGATGAACTCGATGTAACGCGGCGCGAGGTACTCCTTGAGGAAGCGCAGGTAGCGTTCGCGGGTTTCTGCCTGGAACTGCTCCTGTTCGATCTGTTGTTCAAGCACGTACAGCAAGTGCACCGGGTTGGCGGCGATTTCGTGTGGATCGAAGTTGAAGACTTTCGACAGGATCTTGAAGGCAAAGCGGGTCGACAGACCGTTCATGCCCTCGTCGACACCTGCACTGTCGCGGTACTCCTGAATCGACTTGGCCTTCGGATCGGTGTCCTTGAGGTTTTCGCCGTCATAGACGCGCATTTTTGAATAGATGTTCGAGTTCTCCGGCTCCTTGAGGCGCGACAGCACGGTGAACTGGGCGAGCATTTTCAGGGTGTCGGGCGCGCAATGGGCTTTGGCCAGGGAGCTGTTGAACAGCAGCTTGTCGTAGATCTTCACTTCATCGCTGACGCGCAGGCAGTAAGGCACCTTGACGATATAGATCCGGTCGATAAAGGCTTCGTTGTTCTTGTTGTTGCGGAAGGTGTGCCACTCCGATTCGTTGGAGTGGGCCAGCAGGATCCCGGTGAACGGAATCGCCCCAAGACCTTCAGTGCTGTTGTAGTTACCTTCCTGGGTAGCGGTCAGCAGTGGGTGCAGGACTTTGATGGGCGCCTTGAACATTTCGACGAATTCCATCAGGCCCTGGTTGGCCCGGCACAGGGCGCCCGAGTAGCTGTAGGCGTCGGCATCGTTTTGCGGGAATTCTTCGAGCTTGCGGATATCGACCTTGCCCACCAGCGCCGAGATGTCCTGGTTGTTTTCGTCACCAGGTTCGGTCTTGGCTACGGCGATCTGATTGAGGATCGACGGGTACAGCTTGACCACTCGGAACTGGCTGATATCACCGCCAAATTCGGCCAGGCGTTTGGTGGCCCAAGGCGACATGATGGTATTCAGGTAGCGCCGTGGGATGCCGAAGTCTTCTTCCAGAATCGCGCCGTCTTCGGTGGCGTTGAACAGCCCCAGAGGCGACTCGAATACCGGAGACCCCTTGATGGCGTAGAAGGGCACCTTCTCGATCAGCTGTTTGAGCTTCTCGGCCAGGGACGACTTGCCGCCGCCCACCGGGCCCAGCAGGTAAAGAATTTGCTTCTTCTCTTCCAGGCCTTGGGCGGCATGGCGGAAATAGGAGACGATCTGATCGATGCATTCCTCCATCCCGTGGAAGTCTTCAAAGGCCGGGTAGCGGCGGATCACCTTGTTGGAGAAGATGCGCGACAGCCTCGAATTGGTCGAAGTGTCGAGCAATTCCGGCTCGCCGATTGCCAGCAGCAGACGTTCGGCGGCAGATACGTAAGCGCTGCGGTCCTTTTTGCAGAGTTCCAGGTACTCCTGCAGCGAGAATTCTTCCTGGCGTGTGGACTCGAAGCGTTGTTGGAAGTGGCTAAAGATACTCATGACGTCACCTCGCTCGATACGTGGAGCCGACGTCGGATCAATCAGTCGATGCTGGTAAACAGCTGAAATATCGGCTGTTTTTTATCCCCCCAGAACACCTTCAAAGCTATCAACCCTGAAAGCTACTCCCGATGACCCGCTCGCCGGTGTACCGGCTCTCCCCTGTTTTGGATGGCCTGTGGCTAAGGATAGTTGGTAATCCGGGAGGTAAAGGGGCAATGCGCGATTTGTTATGAGCTACCGTTCGTCAGCCCACGGCAGGCGTGGGCCGGAGCGCTGAAAAAAATTATTCGGCGGTGCCTTGCGCTGTCTCCGAAGGGTAAGTCGTACGCCACAGTTCGAAGCCGCCGTCCATGCTATAGACGTCAGAAAAACCCTGGCTGACCAGGTAGGCTGCTGCGCCCTGGCTGGAGTTGCCGTGATAGCAGACGACCACTGTGGGTGCATCAAGGTCGGCGGCCGTGATGAAGGCGTGCAGGGAGTGGTTGTCCAGGTGTTTCGAGCCGCTGATGTGCAGCGCGGCGAAGGTCGCGGGGTCGCGCACGTCAACCACTACCGCACCTTGTGCGCGCAAGGCCTGGGCTTGTTCGGGGGGGATACGTTTGAATTCGCTCATGGCGGGTTCCTGGATACAGACTGAATGTGCAGCCTAGCGCTTGGCGCTGGCCGACTGGGGTTCGGGGGCAGGTGAGGCGACGGGTAGCGCGAGGTGGCCGTGCTCATCGCATTTGCAGCTGAGGCGTTCGCCAGTGTCAATGTTCATCAGGGTCATGGCACCACCCCAAACGCATCCGGTATCGAGGGCAATAATGCCGGGCTCGTCGCACTGGCCTTCGAGGGCTGCCCAGTGACCAAAAATGATCTTCAGGCCGCGGGTCTTGCGCTCTTTGTACTTGAACCAGGGGGCGTAACCGGGTGGGGCGGTGTCGGCGCCTTCCTTGCCCTTGAGATCAAGCTTGCCTTCGCTGGTGCAAAAGCGCATGCGAGTGAAATAGTTGGTGATCACTCGCAGGCGAGTTACGCCCTTGAGGTCGCTGTTCCATTTTGCCGGCTCATTTCCGTACATGCCGTCGAGATAGGGCGTGAAGAGGTTGTCATCGCGCAAGGCTGCTTCGACTTCGGCGGCGCACTTCAGGGCCTTGCGCAAGGACCACTGCGGCGGGATGCCAGCATGCACCAGAGCAATGTCGCGAATTTCATCGTAGTGCATCAGCTTCTGCTGGCGCAGCCAGTCGAGCAATTCCTTGCGGTCGGGCGCTTCAAGGATTTCGCGCAAGGTGTCATTTTTCTTCAGGCGTTCGATGTTATGACCAGCGGCCAACAAGTGCAGGTCGTGATTGCCCAGCACGCACACCAGCGACTGGCGGATGCTGTAGAGAAAACGCAGGGTTTCCAAAGATTGCGGGCCACGATTGACCAGATCACCGACCAGCCACAAGCGGTCCGTTTGCGGGGCGAAGGCCACCTGTTTGAGCAGGCATTGAAGCGGCTCCAGGCAGCCCTGCAGGTCGCCAACTGCATACGTCGCCATCAGTGCAGGGCTCCAGGCACCGCGAGGCGGAAGGGCGCGATGATGGCGTCGAAGTGTTTACCGTCTTCGGCGCACATCTGATAGCTGCCCTGCATATTGCCTACACGGGTGGTCATCACGGTGCCGCTACTATAGGTGTGGCTCTGGCCGGCTGCGATCAGCGGTTGCTGACCGACCACGCCGGCGCCACGCACTTCTTCGACATGCCCGTCACCGTCGGTGATGATCCAGTGCCGCGAGAGCAGTTTGGCCGGCAGCGAGCCGTTGTTCTGGACGGTAATGGTGTAGGCGAAGGCGAAACGGTTCTGCTCGGGTTGCGACTGTTCTGCCAGAAAGCGGGTGACGACGCTGACGTCGACCTGATAACGAGGATCGGACATGCAAGAAGGCCTTAAAAGCAAAGCGGGACGCGGGGCGTGACTGAATATGCAGCAGTCTAGGCCAAGTATCGGGTAGTAAACCAGACTGAGGGGCTGGTGTCCTACCCGATCACGCTTGCAGCCGGTCAGATAGCGGCAGGCTGCTCGGCGACTTGCTCGCTGAGCTTATCGGCCAGGCGCACGAAAGCCGCCAGGTCGAGTTGTTCCGGACGCAGGCCGCCATCGACGCCGGCGGCTTCGATTTCAGCGTTGCTCAACAGGGCCTTGAGGGTGTTGCGCAGGGTCTTGCGCCGCTGGTTGAAGGCTTCGCGAACGACGCGCTCGAGCAGGCGGTGATCCTTGGCGGGGTGTGGCAGGACGGCATGGGGCACCAGGCGCACGATGGCCGAGTCGACTTTCGGCGGCGGATTGAAGGCGCCAGGGCCAACGTTGAACAGGTGTTCCACGCGGCAATGGTACTGAACCATGATCGACAAACGGCCCCAATCACCGCCACCAGGACCGGCCGCCAGGCGCTCGACCACTTCCTTCTGCAGCATGAAGTGCATGTCGCGGATGATCCCGGCGTTGTTCAGCAGGTGGAAAATCAGCGGCGTGGAGATGTTGTAGGGCAGGTTACCAACTACGCGCAGACTGTTCGGCGCGGCATTCAGGGTGTTGAAGTCAAACTTCAGCGCATCGCCCTGGTGCAGGTTGAAATTGCTCTTGCCCGCGAACTGATCGTTGAGGATCGGGATCAGATCCTTGTCCAGCTCCACGACGTCCAGCTGCGCGCCGCTGTTGAGCAGACCCTTGGTCAGTGCGCCCTGGCCCGGGCCGATTTCCAGCAGGCGGTCGTCGGCCTTGGCGTGGATGGAGCGCAGGATGCGGTCAATGACTCCGGCGTCATGCAGGAAGTTCTGGCCGAAGCGCTTGCGCGCGCGGTGTTGGTAATGCTCGGTCATAAACGGGTCTCGGCCATCTGATAGGCGGTTTCCAGGGCGACTTGCAGGCTGCCGGTGTCGATCCGCCCGCTGCCCGCCAGGTCCAGGGCGGTGCCATGGTCGACGGAGGTGCGAATGATCGGCAAGCCAAGGGTCACGTTGACTGCCGCGCCGAAGCCTTTGTACTTCAGCACGGGCAGGCCCTGGTCGTGGTACATCGCCAGCACTGCGTCGCAGTGTTCCAGATATTTGGGGGTGAACAGAGTGTCGGCGGGCAGGGGGCCACGCAGGTCCATGCCCTCGGTACGCAGACGCTCAAGGGTGGGTTCGATGATATCGATTTCTTCATGGCCCAGGTGTCCGCCTTCACCGGCATGCGGGTTGAGTCCGCAGACGAGAATGCGTGGCTGGGCAATGCCGAACTTTTGTTGCAGGTCGCTGTGCAGGATCCGCGTCACGCGCTCCAGGCGATCAGGGGTGATTGCATCGGCAATCTCGCGCAGCGGCAGGTGGGTGGTCACCAGGGCGACCCGCAGGCCGCGCGTGGCAAGCATCATCACCACTTGGGCAGTGTGGGTCAGGTCGGCGAGGAATTCGGTGTGTCCGGAGAAGGCAATCCCGGATTCGTTGATCACACCCTTGTGCACCGGCGCGGTGATCATCCCGGCGAAGTCGCCGTTCATGCAGCCCTGGCCGGCACGGGTCAGGGTTTCCAGGACAAAGGCGGCGTTGGCCGGGTCCAGTTGCCCGGCAGTAACCGGCGCATTGAGCGGCGTATCCCAGACATACAGGCTGTTGGCCGGTGCCGGGGCATCCGGCCATTGGTCGGGAGTCACGCTGATCACATCAACCGCCACACCCAGTTGCGCGGCCCGCTCAAGGAGCAGGTCGCGGCTGGTAATGGCAATCAGGGGGTGTGGCTGTGCTTGCGAGGCGAGCAGCAGGCACAGGTCGGGACCTATGCCGGCTGGTTCACCGGGTGTCAGCGCGAAGCGTGTGGGCTTCACTGCGCTGCCTGGTCGACGCCAGGGAGTTTGATTTCAACGTAGGCTTCGTCACGGATCTGACGCAGCCAGGTTTGCAGCTCTTCGTCGTACTTGCGGTTACGCAGCACGGTCATTGCCTGTTGTTCGCGAGCCTGGGTGGTGCTGTCGGTGGCGCGACGGCCAAGGACTTCCAGTACGTGCCAGCCGTAAGGGCTCTTGAACGGTTTGGACAGGGTGCCTTGCGGTGTCTTGTCCATGACCGAGCGGAACTCGGGAACCAGCGCATTCGGGTCGATCCAGTTCAGGTCGCCGCCGTTAAGGGCCGAACCCGGGTCTTCCGAGTAGCTTTTTGCCAGTTCAGCAAAGTCTTCGCCCGCTTCAATACGCTCGTAGAGCTTCTCGGCCAGGCGCTTGGTTTCGGCTTCGCTGCGGATTTCGCTTGGCTTGATCAGGATGTGACGGACGTGGACTTCGTCACGTACCTGATTGCCGCCGCCGCGTTTTTCCAGCAGCTTGAGAATGATGAAGCCGCCAGGCGTACGCGCAGGCTGGGTCACATCGCCTACGGCCATGGCGCTCAGCTCGCGGTCGAACGGAGGTGGCAGTTGCGCGGCTTTACGCCAGCCCATGTCACCACCTTCCAGGGCGTTGTCGCTGGCCGAGATGGCGATTGCGGTTTGGGCGAAGTCAGCGCCTTGCTTGAGCTTCTGGTAGGTTTCCATGGCCTTGCGTGCGGCGCTCTGAATCGCTTCGGAGTTAGCGCTTTCCGGAGTAGGAATCAGGATATTGGCCAGGTGCAGCTCTTCGGAGAGTTGCATCTTGCCCAGGTCCGAGGCGAGGAAGTTCTTCACTTCCTGCTCGGATACCTGGATGCGCTCGGCCACACGGCGTTGACGCACACGGCTGATGATCATTTCACGGCGAACCTGATCGCGGGCGTCTTCATAAGACAGGCCGTCGCGGGACAGGGCGGCGCGGAACTGCTCCACGGTCATGTTGTTGCGCTGGGCAATGGTGCCAATCGCCTGGTTCAGCTCTTCATCGGTAATGCGGATACCTGAACGTTCGCCGATCTGCAGTTGCAGGTTCTCAACGATCAGGCGTTCCAGTACCTGCTGCTCCAACACGTTGGCCGGTGGCACGGCGGAGCCGCGCTTGGCGATGGTTTGCTGGACTTCGTGAACCCGCTGGTCCAGTTGGCTTTGCATGACGACGTCGTTATCGACGATGGCCACGACCTTGTCGATGGACTGCACCGCGGCGCTGGCCGCGGTACTCAGGAACAGCGCGCCCAGCATCAGCGGGCGCAGACAATCAGAAAGCTTGGTCTTCACGTTCACGATAACCTTGGATGCCTTTGTCGAGGAAGCTCTCTACTTTGGTGCCAACAACGCCACCGAGACCTTTCAGAACGATTTGGAGGAAAATGCCGTGGTCGCCTTTCTCGTTTTGCGGGGCTTCCTGACTGAATTCGTCGTAGGAAACCCAGTAACGGTTGATCAGGCGCAGTTTCCAGCAGCAGTTGTCATATTCGAAACCACCGAAGGCTTCCAGCGTACGGTTGCGGTTGTAGTCGTACTGCCAGCGGCTGATGGCGTTCCATTGCGGCACGACAGGCCAGATGACCGAGAAGTCGTGCTGTTGGATCTTGTAGTAGTCCTTCACGTAGCCAGGCTGCCCCGGAGTGCCATAGTCGCCGCCAAACTGCCATTTACCGGTGTTCTGGTTGTAGATCACCTGGTCGTTGCGATAGCGATAGCCGGCGTTGATAACCTTGTTCGGGTTGTCTTCAGGCTGGTAGTGGAACATCGCACTGCCCGAGCGAGGGCTGTGGCTGTCCGGGTCCCAGTTGTAGTCGGCGGTAGTGCGCCAATCGCGGTTCCAGCGGTATTCGTATTCCAGGGCATAAGGCGAGACGTTGGCTTGCGCGTCTTTGCGGTCTTTTGCATCGATACCCGGCAATTGGACTTCGCGATCCTTGAAGTACATGGCCTGGCCGACGCTGATGCGTTGACGCTCGAAGCCGTTGTCTTCGATCCAGCGGTTGGTCACGCCCAGCGATAGCTTGTTCTCGTCACCGACACGGTCGGAGCCCGAGAAGCGGTTGTCGCGAAACAGCGAGGCGTAGTTGAAGGTGTATTCGCTGGTGTCGAATACTGGAATGTCTTCCTGGTTCTTCTCCGGGACGTAGAGGTAGAACAGGCGGGGTTCCAGGGTCTGGCGGTAGTTCTTGCCGAACCATTGGGTATTGCGGTCGAAGTACAGGCCGCTGTCAATGCTGGCGATTGGCACGGCACGGTTCTGGTTGCTGTCGAATTGGCCGTTGACGTTGTCAATCCCATTGGCGGCGGCATCCGCATTCTGAGCCGCAATCTGGGTTTTGCCGATACTGTCCAGGTCCAGTTGGTACTGAGTGTATTGGTATTTGAGCTGCGGCTTGACGAAGCCGTATGTCCAATCAAGCGGCAAGCTGACCGTAGGCGCCAGGTTCAGGCGATCACCGGTGGCGCGCGCCAGGCCCTGGATGTTGTTGTCCAGGCGTGGAGATGCAACGCCATCTTCATCCACGAAATCGCCGTTCTGCAGATCCCGATCAAAGCGCACCAGTTCTGTCTGGTAGGCGAAGTTCAGCCCGCCTGGCGTTTGTGGCAGGAAACCGTTGAAGGTGATCTGCGGCAAGCGGTTGTACGGTGTGAGGTTGGATACCGACGCCAATTCAAAGGCCTGGGCATTGATACGTGCCGTGTAGGTGTCGCCACGGTAGCTGACGGCACCTTGCTGGTTGACGAAATCGGAAACGCTTTTCACACCCAACTGATCGGTCTGCAGATCCTGGAAGTAGTAAGGATCGCTGATCTTGGTGTAATCGACTTCGGTCATGACCCGCGAATCCAGGCCACCCTTGTGCTGCCAGTTGTACATGTAGCGGGTTTTTTCGTAGTCGGACTGCAGCTTGCGGTCGTCGTCTTCGTCGTTCAGGTAGGCGGCACCGAGCTGACCTTCACTGGACTCGGTCAGGTAGCGGAATTCGCCTTCCATCAACAGGCCGCGCTTGCTCATGTAGCGCGGGTACAACGTGGCGTCATAGTTCGGCGCCAGGTTGAAGTAGTACGGAGTGACCAGCAGCATCCCGGTATCGCTGCCGCTGCCGATGGTCGGCGGCAGGAAGCCGGACTGGCGACGGTCGTCGATCGGGAAATAGATGTACGGGGTGTACAGGACCGGAATGTCCTTGACCCGCAGTGTCACGTTGGTCGCGGTGCCGAAACCGGTCGCCGGGTTCAGGGTGATGTTGTTGCCCTTGAGCTGCCAGGCGTTGCTGTTCGGCTCGCACGTGGTGTACGTACCATCCTTGAGGCGGATGATCGCGTTCTCGGCACGCTTGGCGTACAGCGCGTTACCGCGGACACGGGATTTGTGCATCACGTATTCGGCGTTGTCGACCTTGGCTTCACCGGTGTCGAGCTGTACATCGGCGTGATCGCCGACGATCAGCGCACCGTTGTCGCGTACTCGCACGTTGCCATTCAGTTCGCCACGGTTCTCGGCCTGGTACAGATTGGCCTCGTCGGCCTCGACCTGCATGCTGCCCTGACGCATGACTACGTCACCGGCGAGGCTGGCGATCTGCTGGTCTTGCTGATAACGAGAGGCCTTGGCACCGATAAAGGTTGGCGCATCGCTTTTGTTCGTCTTGTCATTCATGCCAGGACGAGTCGGTTCGACGTAGGCACCCGAGCAATACGGACCGGTTTCGGCCAGTTGCGCAGCGGTGAGCTGTTCACGCGGGACCCAGTCGAGGTGACTGTAGTCGGCACTGCGTGACTTCAGGCCGCGGCCCTTGGCCTCGGTGACCAGTACCGGCTTGTCGGCGGTATCGCTGTCGACAGTGGTCTCGGTCGCCGATCCGTTCTCCGAGCTGACTGCGCTGGCATCGTGTACCGGGCGAGGAGGCAGTTGGGCGGCGTTGGCTTTCGGTGCGCAATTCCAGGCACCCGAAGCAGAGACTGAGCAGTCATACTGTTCCGCGGCGACCACGAAGGAAGTGGCGAGTGGTTGCAGGGCCAGCAGACTGCCGGTGACCAACAACGGAAATTTTTTACGAAACGCGGGGGATTTCAATGCCATCTTATTAGTCCGGGCTTCCTGCGTGCCATCTGCCCGCGGTGTGGGCCGCACGCCTCTCGATGGTCTGAAAAAGATGCTGGATAATAAAGCATGACCCGCTTGACGGCTAGCGCCGTCGGAGACCCTTGCAATGCCTGACCAAGATGTACGCTTGCAACACCTGAAAGTTTGGCTCGATGAGCAGTTGGCAACGGTTTTTGCCAATGAAGGTTGGGGAGCCGTCCCCCCGGGAACCTTGACTGCCGCCAGCAGCGACGCGAGTTTCCGCCGTTACTTCCGCTGGGAAGGCGAGGGCAGGACCTTTGTTGTAATGGACGCACCACCGCCCCAGGAAAACTGCAAACCCTTCGTCGATATCGCCTTTTTACTGGGTAAATCCGGTATCAACGTGCCGAAAATCTACGCCGAGGACCTCGAGCGCGGCTTTCTTTTGCTCAATGACCTGGGCAACCAGACCTATCTGGACGTGATCAACGGCGAAAATGCCGATGACTTGTTCAAGGACGCCTTGCAAGCACTGCTGGCTTTTCAGCAGTTGCCGATGGTTGCGCCACTGCCCAGCTATGACGTGGCGCTGTTGCGCCGTGAACTTGAGCTGTTCCCCGAGTGGTACGTGAAGCGCGAACTGGGCGTGGAGTTCGATTCGCACCAGCAAACGCTGTGGCAGCAAGCCAGTGATCTGCTGATCGACAGCGCACTCGCGCAGCCAAAAGTGCTGGTGCACCGTGACTACATGCCGCGCAACCTGATGATCAGCCAGCCTAACCCCGGCGTACTGGATTTCCAGGATGCCGTGTATGGGCCGGTGACCTATGACGTGACCTGCCTGTTCAAGGATGCCTTCCTCAGTTGGCCAGAAGCCCGGGTGCGTGGTTGGCTGGAGGATTACTGGCAGCAGGCCGGCGCACTGAATATTCCCGTGCAGGCGGATTTCGAAGACTTTTTGCGTGCCAGCGACCTGATGGGGGTGCAGCGGCATTTGAAAGTGATCGGGATCTTCGGCCGCATCTGCCATCGCGATGGCAAGCCGCGCTACCTGACTGACGTACCGCGTTTCTTTGCTTATATAGAAGCGGTACTGGCGCGGCGACCGGAGTTGGCGCCATTGGCCGAGTTGCTGGCGAGCCTGCGTCCATCCGCCGGAGCTGCGCAATGAAAGCGATGATTCTGGCGGCGGGTAAGGGCGAGCGTATGCGGCCCTTGACCCTGACTACCCCCAAGCCGCTAGTGCGCGTGGGCGGCGTGCCGTTGATCGAGTACCACCTCAAGGCGCTGGCAATGGCTGGCTTCACTGAAGTGGTGATCAATCATGCATGGTTGGGTCAACAGATCGAAGATCACCTGGGCGATGGTTCGCGTTTTGGCCTGACGATTCAGTACTCGCCGGAAGGCGAGCCGCTGGAGACCGGCGGCGGGATTTTCCGTGCCTTGCCATTGCTGGGCGACCAGGCGTTTGTGGTGGTCAACGGCGATATCTGGGCCGATTACGATTTCACTCGCCTGCGCCAGCCGCTCGCCGGCTTGGCGCATCTGGTATTGGTCGATAACCCGGACCATCACCCGAGTGGTGACTTCACTCTGGCTGACGGGCAAGTGCGGGATGCCCTGCCTGATGCGGCAACTCTGACCTACAGCGGTATTGCCGTGTTGCATCCGCAGCTCTTTGCCGGCTGCACCGACGGCGCGTTCAAGCTGGCGCCGCTGTTGCGCGAGGCCATGGCACAGGGTCGGGTCAGCGGCGAGCGATTGCACGGGCAGTGGGTGGATGTCGGCACCCACGAGCGCCTGGCGCAGGTCGAACATTTGCTGCAAGCGGGTCGCTGAGATGTTGTGGCCAGGGACTCTGATTGGAGCCGGAGCCGGTTTTGCCATCGCCAGCATTCCGGGGGCCATGCTCGGCGCTCTCTTGGGCCAGGCGCTGGATCGCCGATTACAACTGCAAAGCCTTGGGCATCTGCGTGAGCGTTTGGGGGGACGCCCGATGCTGCGCAACGACGAACTGTTGTTTGTGCTGCTCGGGCGTTTGGCCAAGAGTGACGGTCGGGTGGTGGATGGTCATATCTATCAGGCGCGCCAGGAAATGCGCGCGTTGGAGATGAATGACTTTGCACAGAAACGGGCGATTGCTGCGTTCAATCGCGGCAAGACCGGAAATGATCGCTTGCGCGGTTATTTGCGCCGATTAGGTGTGCAACCCCATGCGGCTGAAGGGGTGTTGCGAGCTTGCTGGCGGATGGTCTGGGCAGACGGACGTGGCGGCAGCGCGGAGCGTGAGTTGCTGGCCCAGTGGGGCAAATGGTTGGGCTGGACGCCCGAGCAGGTGCAGGCACTGGCCAGTGATTACGAGCCGCGCAAACGACCTTTGCCCAACAGTGGAGAAGCGTACCAGGAGGCGATGCGCATGCTGGGTGTCTCGGTGACCAGTGAGCCTAGCCAGATCAAACGCGCCTACCGCCGTCTATTGAGTCGCCATCATCCGGACAAAATTGCCGGCAGTGGCGCTTCGCCGTCGCAGGTGCGTGAGGCCACGGAAAAAACCCGCGAGCTGCATAACGCCTACACACTGATTCGCCAGCGCCGGGATTTTCGCTAGGCCTGCGCGGATCTTTACTCCGACTTTTGTGGACTGAGCCAGCCACGTACCCGACGTACCAACTGTTCCTGTTCGGCAGCGTTGTTGCCGGGCAGGGCGTTGAGTGACACCTGGCGAAAGTTCGCTTCCTTGACGCGCTTGCTGGCCTGCTGGCGTTCCTGGGCGGCACGCTGCAGCAGCGGTTTGTCGTTGTAGTAGAGGTCCAGGGTGGCCAACTTCAACCCGGCTGTCAGCTCGGCCAGCCCGCTAGCCTGTGTGGGCGGTACCTGGGCCGCAACCATTACCAGCCTGGCCACTTGCGCCGGCTGTTTTTCACTCAGGTAACGTGCGGCCCAATAGGCCCCGGTGCCATGTCCGAGAAGGACGATACTGCGAGCATTCTGTTGTTCGGCAAAGGCCACGGCGGCGTCAATGCGCGCATAGATGCGCTGCGCGTCGGCATTGATCAGCTCATCAGCGGTTTGCGCTGCGGGGTGATCAGTCCCCTCGTCCTCACCGCCGGCCACTTGCTCGATGGGCGCAGCGGTACTGGCATCCTTGTCAGGTGTTGCGCTGGTCAGCGGTGCTGGAGTGCTGTCGAGAATGCGTGGCACCGGGGCATTGCTTTGCAGGTCGGGCAGAGTGAGACTCAGGCTGCCCCAGTCGGCATCGGGCAATTTCTGGCGCAAGGGCGCAATTGCTTGTGGCCAGTCAGCTGTTTCACCGCTGCCAGGCAGGATAATCACCACGCCCTGGGCTTCACTGGTGTTGGCCGGCTTCCACAGGGCGAGGAAGGTTTCGCTGCCGACCTGCAACTGTTGCTGCTCTTGGGCTGGGACCGTACGTTGCAGGGCTGCGGCTTCCTCCTGGCTACGCTCCGACAAAGCCTGGCGTTGCTCGGGTTGTGTCTCGACGGAAGCGGGGGCCGGTTCGGCGGCTTGCACAGAAAGGGCGCAAGGCAATATCAGCGACAGGCACAATGCGGGCAGTGCCGTGCGGTAGACAGGGGGCATCGGATATTCCAGGCCAGAAGTAATCCCGGCAGCCTAATGGGTTGGTCAGTATTTGTCAGTGTGTGAGAGTTCGGATGAAGCGTCTTCGCTGCCTGTTGGTTATCGGCTGTTTTTGCCTTCCCTTGATGGCGTGGGCGGTCTCCACGCCACCTGCGCGCGTTGCGCAGTTGAGCAGCGAACAACGCGAATGGCTGGCGCAGCACAGCGAGTTGCGGGTGGGGGTGGTGCTGCAGGCCCCTTACGCCCAGTACGACCGGCGCTTGCAGCGCTTGTCCGGGGCCAATGTCGAATTGATGCAATGGCTGGCCAGCGCGTTGAAGATTGAGCTGAGCTGGCGCAACTTTCCGGATGTGGCGCAACTGGAACAAGCGGTGCGAGAGGGCGAGGTCGATTTGGCTCCCGGTCTGACCCAGACGCCCGCCGGCCTGCGTTTGTGGCAATTCACCGACCCTTATATGCGCGTGCCGCAATTGGTGGTCAGCCAGCAGAAAGGCGCGGGTGCGGTTGACCTGGAGAAGCTTGACCCGCAAACCCGTGTCGCGGTGCGCATGCCCAGTGCAATCGCCGACTATTTGCGCAGCAATTACACCCATCTCAATCTGCAAGGTGTGCCGCTGGAGCGTCAGGCTTTGCAACTGCTGCTGAGCCAGCAGGCGCGCTACGCGGTGATCGACGAGGCGCAACTGAGTCGCTTGTCCGCTGAAGCGGAATTTGCCGGGCTGGCGGTGGTTGGCGATATCGGTCTGCCGCAGTTGCTGCGGGTCGCCACTCGTCGTGACTGGCCGCAACTGGCCGGTATCATCGAGAGTGCCCTGCACGCCATCCCAGCCAAAGATCTGGAGCAGTTGCACGCGCGTTGGTTGCAACCCAAATACCCGCGCTTGTCCGAGTCTGCGGTGTTCTGGAAAAACCTTTGCCTGCTGCTGGCGGTGCTGATGCTCAGTGCCATGGCCATTGTGATTTGGCAGCGCCGCCAGCAACATGTGCTGGAACAGCGACTGCTCGCCGCCCGCGAAGACATTGCCCTGCGCACCGCCAGCGAGGAGGCGTTGCGCCTGACGCAGTTCTCCATCGATCAAAGCACGGTGGGGATTCTCTGGGTCAATTGGGACAGCCATGTGCGCTACGCCAACCGCGCCGCCGAGGACATGCTTGGCTACGTACCGGGCGGGGTGATCGACCGGCCCTTGATTGATTTCGAGCCCAATCTGCACATGGACCGTTGGCTGAGCCTGTGGAAGCGCGCACGGGCCAGCGAAGAGGGGCCGCAGAGCTTTGAGACCAACTGCGTGCGCGCCGACGGCAGCATCCTGCCGGCCGATGTGAGCCTGAGCTTCCTGCGCTTTCGCGACAGTGAGTATCTGGTGGTCTACCTCAATGACGTCACCGAGCGCCGTCGCGCCCTGGCCGCCTTGCGTGAAAGCGAGGCACGCTTGCAGGGGATTGCCGCCAACGTACCAGGCTTGGTCTTCCGTCTTGAGCGGGCGCCAGTGACAGGACAGATCGATTTTGCCTACATCAGTGAAGGCAGCGAGAGCCTGGTGGGTTACTCGCCGACCATCCTCAGCCATCGCGATATGGGGCTGCGCAGCCTGGTGCATCCGGACGACAAGGCCAGCTATCACCAGACTCAGGACCATGCGCTGGACACCGACAGCGACTGGTCGTGGCAAGGCCGAATCCTGACGCGCCAGGGACAACAACGCTGGGCGGAAATCAAGGCGATTACCCGTCAGCTCGACGATGGCGCCTACGTCTGGGACGGAATTGTCTGGGACATCAGCGAGAGCAAGCGAATCGAGCTGGAACTGGCCAGCTCTCGCGAGCAATTACGTGAATTGTCGGCGCACCTGGAGAGCGTGCGAGAAGAGGAAAAGGCACGTATTGCCAGGGAGGTTCATGATGAGTTGGGTCAGATGCTGACGGTGCTCAAGCTTGAAACGTCGATGTGCGAACTGGCTTACGCCGAGCTCGATCCGGGCCTGAGTGAACGGCTCAACAGCATGAAGCGCCTGATCGCCCAGCTGTTCCAGTTGGTGCGCGATGTGGCTAGCGCGTTGCGTCCCCCGATTCTGGATGCCGGTATAGCCTCCGCCATTGAGTGGCAGGCGCGGCGTTTCGAGGCGCGGACCCAGATCCCGTGCCTGGTCCAGGTGCCGGACAACCTGCCGGTACTCAGTGACGCCAAGGCCATTGGCTTGTTCCGGATCCTTCAGGAAGCCCTGACCAATGTCATGCGCCATGCCCAGGCGCATACTGTGGAACTGACGCTGGCGCTTGAGAGCGATGTGTTATGCCTGACGGTCAGCGATGATGGCGTCGGTTTTGTCGCATCAATGAGTAGGCCGACATCTTTCGGGTTGGTCGGCATGCGTGAACGAGTGTTGATCATGGGCGGTACGCTGGTGCTCGAGAGCATGCCGGGAGAGGGCACCTCGCTCAAGGTGCGGGTGCCGTTGCGCGAAGTCTGCAACTGAGTTTTGGGGGAGAAGTCTGTGATCCGTGTACTGGTAGCTGAAGACCACACCATTGTCCGCGAAGGCATCAAGCAGTTGATTGGCATGGCCAAGGACCTGCAGGTAGTGGGAGAGGCGAGCAATGGCGAGCAACTGCTGGAGACCCTGCGCCATGTGCCCTGTGAAGTGGTGTTGCTGGACATCTCGATGCCAGGGGTCAATGGCCTGGAGGCGATTCCGCGGATTCGCGCCCTGAACAACCCGCCGGCAATCCTGGTGTTGTCGATGCACGACGAAGCGCAGATGGCGGCGCGGGCGTTGAAGGTTGGCGCTGCCGGCTATGCCACCAAGGACAGCGCCCCCTCATTGCTCCTGACGGCGATTCGCCGAGTGGCGGGCGGTGGGCGCTACATCGACCCGGACCTGGCCGACCGCATGGTCTTCGAGGTCGGGCTGACCGATTCGCGGCCCTTGCATTCGCTGCTCTCGGAGCGTGAATTCTCGGTGTTCGAGCGCCTGGCCCAGGGCGCCAACGTCAACGATATTGCCCAACAACTGGCCTTGAGCAGCAAGACCATCAGTACCCACAAGGCGCGGCTGATGCAGAAGCTCAACATCACCTCGCTGGCGGAACTCGTGAAGTACGCGATGGAGCACAAGCTGCTCTGATCCACCGACATATCCATTTACGACAGGTCAGCCCGACGCCGTCGCCGGATCTTCCGGCAGGTGTCTGGCCAACTGCCGTAAAGCATGCCAAAACGCGCCATCCTTGTAGGGCAATCCCTACCCCCGGCCTTCCATCCGGCTGAGGCGATTCTCTCCTGCGCCCCGATTTGCGTGACTGCGCGTAGCCACTAGGCTTAATCCACGGCAGTCATCAACAATAAAGGTGTGGGTATGAGCGCGGTCGATTCAAGTGCGGGGACCAATGATGTGCTGGTCAGCTTTCGTGGCGTGCAGAAGAGCTACGACGGCGAGAACCTGATCGTCAAAGACCTCAACCTGGACATTCGCAAAGGCGAATTTCTCACCTTGCTCGGGCCGTCCGGCTCCGGCAAGACCACCAGTCTGATGATGCTCGCCGGTTTTGAAACACCGACCGCCGGCGAGATCCTCCTGGCCGGTCGCTCGATCAACAACGTGCCGCCGCACAAGCGAGACATCGGCATGGTCTTTCAGAACTACGCCTTGTTCCCGCACATGACGGTGGCGGAGAACCTGGCGTTCCCGCTGACTGTGCGCGGCCTGAACAAAAGCGACGTCAGCGATCGGGTCAAGCGTGTGCTGAGCATGGTTCAGCTGGACAGCTTCGCCCAGCGGTATCCGGCGCAACTCTCCGGTGGCCAACAGCAGCGTGTGGCGCTGGCCCGTGCCCTGGTGTTCGAGCCGCAATTGGTGCTGATGGACGAACCCCTGGGTGCCCTTGATAAACAACTGCGTGAACACATGCAGATGGAGATCAAGCACCTGCACGAGCGCCTCGGCGTGACCGTGGTCTACGTGACCCACGACCAGGGCGAGGCCCTGACCATGTCCGACCGGGTGGCAGTATTCCACCAAGGCGAGATCCAGCAGATTGCCCCGCCGCGCACGCTGTACGAAGAACCGAAAAATACCTTCGTCGCCAACTTCATTGGCGAAAACAACCGCCTCAACGGCCGGCTGCACAGCCAGACCGGCGACCGCTGCGTGGTCGAACTGGGGCGCGGGGAAAAGGTTGAAGCGCTGGCGGTGAACGTCGGCAAGACCGGCGAGCCGGTGACCTTGTCGATTCGTCCGGAGCGCGTAAGTCTCAACGGCTCCAGCGAGTCCTGTGCCAACCGTTTCTCCGGGCGGGTGGCGGAATTCATCTATCTGGGCGACCACGTTCGCGTTCGCCTCGAAGTCTGCGGCAAGACCGACTTCTTCGTGAAACAGCCAATTGCCGAGCTTGATCCGGCATTGGCCGTCGGAGACGTGGTTCCGCTTGGCTGGCAGGTCGAACACGTTCGCGCGCTCGACCCACTTCTAGAGGCGAACTGATCGCCCCCTTGCTTCACCAACCCCGCACGTGGAGAGAACAATAAATGTTGAAATCCCTGAAATTCACCGCTTTGGCACTGGGCATGATGGGCGCCGCACACGCAATGGCTGCCACTGATCTGACCGTGGTGTCGTTTGGCGGCGCGAACAAGGCGGCCCAGGTCAAGGCCTTCTATGCACCGTGGGAAGCGGCGGGTAACGGCAAGATCGTCGCCGGCGAGTACAACGGTGAAATGGCCAAGATCAAGGCCATGGTCGACACCAAGAGTGTGTCCTGGGACCTGGTAGAGGTTGAATCGCCCGAACTGTCCCGTGGTTGCGATGAAGACATGTTCGAGCAACTGGACCCGGCGCTGTTCGGCAAGACCGAAGATTACGTCAAGGGCGCCATCCAGCCGTGCGGCGTCGGCTTCTTCGTATGGTCGACCGTGCTCGCCTACAACGCTGACAAGCTGAAAACCGCACCCACCAGCTGGGCCGATTTCTGGGACACCAAAAACTTCCCGGGCAAGCGTGGTCTGCGCAAAGGCGCCAAGTACACCCTGGAATTCGCCCTGATGGCCGACGGCGTCGCGCCGAAAGACGTCTATAAAGTGCTGGCCGGCAAAGATGGCCAGGACCGCGCCTTCAAGAAGCTCGATGAACTCAAGCCAAGCATCCAGTGGTGGGAAGCCGGTGCGCAGCCGCCGCAATACCTCGCCTCCGGTGACGTGGTCATGAGCTCGGCCTACAACGGTCGCATCGCTGCGGTACAGAAAGAATCCAACCTGAAAGTCGTGTGGAACGGCGGCATCTACGACTTCGACGCATGGGCCATCCCGAAAGGTCTGGACGCCAAGCGTGCTGAAGCGGCGAAGAAATTCATCGCCTACTCGGTACAACCGCAGCAGCAGAAAACCTATTCGGAAAACATCGCCTACGGCCCGGCCAATACCCAAGCCGTCCCGCTGTTGGCGGCGGAGATTCTGAAAGACATGCCGACCACCCCGGAAAATATCGCCAACCAGGTGCAGATCGACGTCAGCTTCTGGGCTGACAACGGCGAGCAACTGGAGCAGCGCTTCAACTCGTGGGCTGCCAAGTAAGACCGCACCGCGGCCTTACGCTGTAGGAGCGAGCCTGCTCGGGATAGCGGTATGTCAGTCAGCATCAATGCTGAGCTGTCAGTCACCATCGATAGCACGCTCGCTCCCACCTATAAAAGTTCGGGGCGGTTCGCCGCCCCTGCAACGATCAAAGATTTTCGGAGTTCGCCATGGCCATCGCCGTTCCCTTGAACGAGGGCACCAATCGCACCCTGAAGCAGCGCCTGGCGCGTGCCGAGCGGGTCAACCGCTGGAAGGCCCAGGCCCTGATCGCGCCGCTGGTGCTGTTTCTGTTGCTGGTGTTTCTGGTGCCCATCGTGGCGCTGCTCTACAAAAGCGTCGGTAACCCGGAAGTGGTCGGCGGCATGCCGCGTACGGTGGCGGCCATCGCTGCCTGGGATGGCCGTGGCCTGCCGGCTGATCCGGTGTACAAGGCTGCCAGCGAAGATCTGGCCGAAGCCCGCAAGAATCAAACCTTGGGCGATCTGTCCAAGCGCCTGAACATGGAGTTGGCCGGCTATCGCAGCCTGCTGACCAAAACCGCCCGCGCATTGCCATTCAAGACTGAGCCGACTTCTTATAAGGACGCGATGGAAGCGCTGGATGAGCGCTGGGGTGACCCTGCGTACTGGCAAGCGGTGCGTCGCAACACCAGCAGCGTCACCCCTTATTACCTGCTGGCGGCCGTTGACCATCGTATCGACGATCTCGGTGAAGTCGCCCCGGCAACCCCCGATCAGGCGATCTACCTGGATATCTTTGCCCGTACCTTCTGGATGGGCCTAGTGATTACGGCCATTTGCTTGCTGCTGGCCTATCCATTGGCCTACCTGCTGGCCAATCTGCCGGCGCGCCAAAGCAACCTGTTGATGATTTTGGTGTTGCTGCCGTTCTGGACGTCGATCCTGGTGCGTGTGGCCGCCTGGATCGTGTTGCTGCAATCGGGTGGCTTGATCAACAGCGCGATGATGGCCATGGGCATCATCGATAAGCCGCTGGAGTTGGTGTTCAACCGCACCGGGGTCTACATCTCGATGGTGCACATCCTGCTGCCGTTCATGATTCTGCCGATCTACAGCGTGATGAAAGGCATCTCGCCGACTTACATGCGAGCCGCGATTTCCCTAGGTTGCCATCCATTCGCCAGCTTTTGGCGGGTGTACTTCCCGCAAACCTATGCCGGTGTCGGCGCCGGTTGCCTGTTGGTGTTCATCCTGGCCATTGGTTACTACATCACTCCGGCGCTGCTCGGCAGCCCGAACGATCAGATGGTCAGCTACTTCGTCGCCTTCTACACCAACACCAGTATCAACTGGGGTATGGCCACGGCGCTGGGCGGACTGCTGTTGCTGGCAACCGTCGTGCTCTATCTGATTTACAGCTGGCTGGTGGGCGCGAGCCGCCTGCGCCTGAGCTAAAGGGAGAATCGAAATGCTGAGTCCGTATATGTCGCCCGTCGAGCGGGTGTGGTTCTACAGCTTGCGCATTCTCTGCGGGCTGATCCTGTTGTTCCTGATCCTGCCGGTGTTGGTGATCGTGCCGTTGTCGTTCAACTCGGGGAGCTTTCTGGTCTATCCGCTGCAGGGTTTCTCGCTGCACTGGTATCAGGACTTCTTCGCCTCGGCGGAATGGATGCGCGCCCTCAAAAACAGCATCATCGTGGCGCCGGCAGCCACCGTGCTGGCCATGGTCTTCGGCACGCTGGCGGCGATTGGCCTGACCCGCGGCGACTTCCCCGGCAAGCCGCTGGTGATGGCACTGGTGATTTCGCCCATGGTGGTGCCGGTGGTGATCATCGGTGTGGCCAGCTACCTGTTCTTTGCGCCGCTGGGCCTGGGCAACAGCTTCTTCTCACTGATTGTGGTGCACGCGGTGCTGGGTGTGCCGTTCGTGATCATCACCGTGTCGGCAACCTTGCAGGGCTTCAACCACAACCTGGTGCGTGCGGCGGCCAGCCTCGGCGCCTCGCCGTTGACCGCCTTCCGCCGGGTGACCCTGCCGTTGATCGCCCCCGGAGTCATTTCCGGCGCGCTGTTCGCCTTCGCCACTTCGTTCGATGAAGTGGTGGTGACGCTGTTCCTTGCCGGCCCCGAGCAGGCGACCTTGCCACGGCAGATGTTCAGCGGCATCCGCGAAAACCTCAGCCCGACCATCGCCGCCGCCGCGACCCTGCTGATTGCCTTCTCGGTGATCCTGCTGCTGACCCTGGAATGGTTGCGTGGTCGTAGCGAGAAACTGCGTACGGCACAGGTGTAATCTTCGCCGCCTCTGTAGGAGCGAGCCTGCTCGCGATGACGAACTGACAGTCACTGTAAAGGTCGACTGAACGAACGCCATCGCGAGCAGGCTCGCTCCTACAGGGCGTTAAGCAGCATCGATAGAGCACCATTGATTTCGAGAAAATCTATCGCGTGACGCACTGATCATCGTTGTCACGGTGCGCGGGTCAAAGCTGGCGGTATACAATGCGCGCCATCGTGATCCTGCTCAAAAAAGGTGCGTCATGCAGCCCTTCGCTATTGCTCCGTCGATTCTCTCCGCCGACTTCGCCCGTTTGGGGGAGGAAGTAGACAACGTCCTGGCCGCGGGTGCCGACATCGTGCACTTCGATGTCATGGACAATCACTACGTGCCTAACCTGACGATCGGCCCGATGGTGTGCTCGGCATTGCGCAAGTACGGCGTGACCGCACCGATCGACGCACACCTGATGGTGTCCCCGGTTGATCGCATTGTCGGCGACTTCATTGAAGCGGGCGCGACCTACATCACCTTCCACCCGGATGCCACCATTCACGTTGATCGCTCCCTGCAGATGATCCGTGAAGGCGGCTGCAAGGCTGGCCTGGTGTTCAACCCGGCGACGCCGCTGGACGTGCTCAAGTATGTGATGGACAAGGTCGACATGATCTTGCTGATGAGCGTGAACCCGGGTTTCGGCGGTCAGAAGTTCATTCCCGCGACCCTCGACAAACTGCGTGAAGCACGTGCGCTGATCGATGCCTCGGGGCGTGACATTCGCCTGGAAATCGACGGCGGGGTCAACGTCAACAACATCCGTGAAATCGCCGCCGCCGGCGCTGACACCTTTGTCGCCGGCTCGGCGATCTTCAACGCCCCGAACTATCAGGAAGTGATTGAAAAAATGCGTGCCGAACTGGCGCTGGCTCGCCCATGAGTGGCTTTGAGCAGCTGTTCCCGGGGCAACTGCCGCGTCTGGTGATGTTCGATCTGGATGGCACGCTGATCGACTCGGTTCCGGATCTGGCAGTGGCTGTGGATAACATGCTGCTCAAGCTGGGCCGGCAACGTGCCGGTCTGGATGCGGTGCGCGAGTGGGTCGGCAACGGTGCGCCGGTGCTGGTTCGGCGTGCGTTGGCGGGCGCCATCGACCACAGCGGCGTGGATGATGCCGAGGCCGAGCACGCGCTGGAAATCTTCATGGAGGCTTACGCCGATGGCCACGAATTGACTGTGGTCTACCCGGGCGTGCGCGACACCCTCAAGTGGTTGCACAAGCAGGGCGTCGAAATGGCGCTGATCACCAACAAACCGGAGCGTTTCGTCGCGCCGCTGCTGGATCAGATGAAGATCGGTCGCTACTTCAAATGGATCATTGGCGGCGATACCCTGCCGCAGAAAAAGCCGGATCCGGCGGCGTTGTTCTTTGTGATGAAAATGGCCAACGTACCGGCTTCCCAGTCGCTGTTTGTCGGCGATTCGCGTAGCGATGTGCTGGCGGCGAAGGCGGCCGGGGTCAAGTGCGTGGCCCTGAGCTACGGCTACAACCACGGGCGGCCGATCGCCGAGGAGTCGCCGGCGCTGGTCATCGACGATCTGCGCAAGCTAATTCCCGGTTGCCTGGATTCAGCCGCTGGGATAACGTTGCCCGACGCTGTTCAACCCCCTTCTGGAAACGCCATCGTGGTGGTCACTCGCAAACTCTGGATGAAAGTCATCAAGGCCCTGGCCCGCTGGCGTTGGCGCGCCTGACTTGATCCTGCCGGTTGTCCGGCGCGTTTGCATACCTGACCGTTAGCTCCTCATGCCACGAGGCACCTCATGATCCGCGAAGAATTCCTGCGTTTGGCCGCTGCCGGCTACAACCGCATCCCGCTGGCCTGCGAAACCCTTGCCGACTTCGACACGCCGCTGTCGATCTACCTGAAACTGGCTGACCAGCCCAACTCCTATCTGCTGGAGTCGGTGCAGGGCGGCGAAAAGTGGGGCCGCTATTCGATCATTGGCCTGCCATGCCGCACCGTGCTGCGGGTGCATGACCATCACGTCAGCGTGACGGTGGATGGCGTCGAGGTCGAAAGCCACGATGTCGAAGACCCGCTGAGCTTTGTCGAAGACTTCAAAGCGCGCTACAACGTGCCGACCATCGCCGGCCTGCCGCGTTTCAACGGCGGCCTGGTGGGCTACTTCGGCTACGACTGCGTACGCTACGTAGAGAAACGCCTGGGCAAATGTCCGAACCCTGATCCATTGGGCGTGCCGGACATTCTGTTGATGGTCTCGGACGCCGTGGTGGTGTTCGACAACCTGGCCGGCAAGATGCACGCCATCGTCTTGGCCGATCCGGCGCAGGACAACGCGTTTGAACAAGGCCAGGCGCGTCTCGAGCAACTGCTCGAACAACTGCGCCAGCCGATCACACCGCGCCGTGGCCTGGATTTCAGCAAGCAGCAGGCCGCCGATCCGGTATTCCGTTCCAGCTTCACCCAGGCCGACTACGAGCGCGCCGTCGACACCATCAAGGAGTACATCCTGGCGGGCGACTGCATGCAGGTCGTGCCGTCGCAACGGATGTCCATCGACTTCAAGGCGGCACCGATCGATCTGTACCGCGCGTTGCGTTGCTTCAACCCGACGCCGTATATGTACTTCTTCAATTTTGGCGACTTCCATGTGGTGGGCAGTTCGCCAGAGGTGCTGGTGCGGGTCGAAGACAACCTGATCACGGTGCGCCCGATTGCCGGGACGCGTCCACGGGGCGCCAACGAAGAGGCGGACCGGGCGCTGGAAGAAGACCTGTTGTCGGATGACAAGGAAATTGCTGAGCACTTGATGCTGATTGACCTGGGGCGCAACGATACCGGTCGGGTCTCGGAAATCGGCTCGGTGAAACTCACCGAAAAAATGGTTATCGAGCGCTACTCCAACGTCATGCACATTGTTTCCAACGTCACCGGTCAGCTGAAAGCCGGGCTGACGGCGATGGACGCGCTGCGGGCAATTCTGCCGGCGGGCACCTTGTCCGGCGCACCGAAGATCCGCGCGATGGAAATCATTGACGAGCTGGAGCCGGTCAAGCGCGGTGTCTATGGCGGGGCAGTGGGTTACTTCGCCTGGAACGGCAACATGGACACAGCAATTGCGATCCGCACTGCGGTGATCAAGGACGGCGAGCTGCATGTGCAGGCCGGTGGCGGCATTGTGGCCGACTCGGTGCCGGTGTTGGAGTGGGAAGAGACTCTGAACAAGCGACGCGCGATGTTTCGTGCAGTCGCCCTGGCCGAGCAAACGCCGCAGGATTGAATCTGTAGCTGTGGTTCAGCGCCAAAAAAACGCTGTCCCTGTGAGGGGGCAGCGTTTTTTTCGCTCGCGGATTTAGAAGTCCAGCACCACGCCAACGTTCACCCCTTGTTGAGTGAAGTCATCATCCTTGCGGATGTTGTACCCGGCGCGCAACGCCAGGTCGGCGGTCAACTTGTGGCTGACGCCCAGGTTCAGGCGGTTGATATGGGATTGTGGGGTGTAGCCCTCGAGGGTGTAGCGGTTGTCGGGCAGGGTATTGAGGTTCATCGTCACCTCTTGAGTGTCGTCCTCGTACTCGCGCTCATGGGCGTACTCGCCATACACCTGAGTTTGCGCGGTGATCTGGTATTTGCCCTGGAGGCCGATGCCCAAGCGGCGCGAGTTGCGGGTCTGGTCGTCGTAGGTCAGCGCGGTCGCGTCATTGCCATCCTCTGAGTAGCCGTCGACCTTGACCTTGGCGAAGTCGGCGCTGACGAACGGCGACAGGTGCCATGGGCTGCTGGCCTGTTGCGCGATGTCATAACCGATCCGGCCACTGGCCGCCAACACGGTGCCGCTGGTATCGCCTTTCTCGCCGCGCTCATTGACGCCCAGGTCGAACTTGCGCTTGAGGCTGTCGTAATCCAGGTGCCCAGCTGTCAGGGCGCCATCGGCCCACCAGCGATTTTGCTGGTACTGGGCGAAGGCGGTGCCCATGTAGGTATTGAGCTTGTAGTCCGAATCGTTGCTGCCGGCTTCCAGCGTCTGGTGATACAAGCCCGCCGCGACACCTACACGCCAGGCGTCATTGACGCGGTAGCTGGTGCCGATATTCAGGTTATAGCCGCTGCCATCGCCGCTGACGGCGCTGTTCTGGCCATCAAAGTCCAGGTGCTGCCCGCCGCCGGCGACAATCGCCCGCCATTGGCCGACGCCTTGCCAGTTTTCCCAGTCGGCCTGCCATTGATTGCGCAGTTCATCCTGATGCGCGCGCAGGGTGCCATGGGCCATTTCCGGGAGGAGCGAGGCTTCCCACGGTGCCGACAGCAACGAGTAAGCGTAATCGGCAATCAGTCGTTGGCCGGCCTCGGTAGGGTGCACCGAGTCGTTGTAGATCAGCTTGGTCGGATCGGGCGTGGCGCTGTTGATGCCGTAGCGGGCGTTTTCCGTACAGCCGCTGCCACTAAAGCAGGTGGCAGTGAGGTTCTGGTCGGTGGCCAGGCCGAACTGCGCTGGATTGGCGAAGGCCTCGTTGAGCAGCACCGGGATGTTCAGCGGAATGACTTCGGCGTTGACGGTCTGCAGTTGCCGCACCAGTTCGCTGTTGAACTGGGTGCTGAGTTGGGAGACGAAGCCTTGCAACGGGCTGCCGTTGATTGCTGGCGTCAAGCCAATATCGGGCAATAGCCAGACCATGATGTATTTGGCACCGGCCTGTTGCAGGGTCTGCACGCTATCGACCAGCCGGCCGGCAGCGGCGTCAGCCTGGGCGAGGTTGAGAATGCGTCCTTGGAGAAAGTCGTTACCGCCGCCGGAGAGGTAATACAGTGCGTTCGGGTCGGCCCGCAGGCCGTTGCTTGGCAGATAGCCGGCGCGCGTACGTTCGCCGGTGGCCGATGTGGTGGTGATCGACTCGAGGATCTGGTCGGTCCGATAGCCGCCGACCGCCCAGTTGTTGCCGTCCGCCAAGCCTTCGTTGGCGCGTACGGCTGAGGTCGAGGCAGCCGTCTGGTCTTCGGAAAACCCCAGCTTCCCCCCCAGCAACTGTGTCGAGTTGGAAGAACGGACTTCCCCGGCACCGTCGCGGTAGGTGGGGCCAACGCGGTTGGTGAAGCGTTGGGTGGCACCTGCGGGACCGCCCGGGTCAGTAAACTGGCCGGCGTCGTTGAGGCTGTCTCCAAAGACCACGAAGTTCGAATAAGGTGTCGGAGCAGCGATCGCCTGGGCGCAGGCCAGCGCGAGAAGGCTGGCTGCCAGCGGTACAAACAGCGTCTGTCTGATCATAATCAAGTCCGTTTATTTATTGTTGTAGTGAACAAAACGACAGTACCAAAAACTTTTGCGCCTCTGCTATGGCTAAAGGCCGCATCTCCCGCTATTGCTACGCCATATTGCACCCTCTGCTCAGCTAAGTTACTGTGCCTGAACGTATGAATGAGACCTTCCCCGTGTTGATCGTCAGCAAACTCTTGGATCAAGTCGTCAAGGCACACGCCCGTTGGCGTTGGCGCGCCTGAATATTCTCTGCCGGCCCGGCCGGACCTGTACCTGTTTGCCTTCTTTGCCCGTAAGCCCCGCCGTTGTTGTTGGCTGTTCCAGCCACTAAACGAGCGCTGCAATCCTGCGGGCCAATCATTCGAAGGCTGTTTTGAAAGTCAGTGAATTCAAGAGGTTTGCCCCCATGTTGCTGATGATTGATAACTACGACTCCTTTACTTACAACGTTGTGCAATACCTCGGCGAGCTAGGCTCCGAGGTCAAGGTCGTGCGCAACGATGAACTGACCATCGCCCAGATCGAAGCCCTCAAGCCCGAGCGCATTGTGGTGTCCCCTGGCCCGTGCACGCCGACCGAAGCCGGCGTGTCGATCGAGGCCATCAAGTATTTCGCTGGCAAGCTGCCGATCCTCGGCGTTTGCCTGGGACATCAGTCGATCGGACAAGCCTTTGGTGGCGATGTCGTGCGAGCCCGGCAAGTGATGCACGGTAAGACTAGTCCGGTATTTCATGAGGACAAGGGCGTGTTCCAGGGACTGAACAATCCTTTGACCGTCACCCGCTATCACTCGCTGATCGTCAAGCGCGAAACCCTGCCCGATTGCCTGGAACTGACCGCCTGGACTCAGCTCGAAGATGGCTCGGTCGACGAAATCATGGGCCTGCGCCACAAAACGCTGAACATTGAAGGGGTGCAGTTCCACCCTGAGTCGATCCTCACCGAGCAGGGCCACGAACTGTTCGCCAATTTCCTCAAACAAACCGGCGGCACGCGCTAAGGACTTTCCATGGATATCAAGACTGCCCTGAGCCGTATCGTCGGCCATCTGGACCTGAGCACTGAGGAAATGCGCGATGTGATGCGCGAAATCATGACTGGCAAATGCACGGACGCGCAGATTGGCGCATTCATGATGGCCATGCGCATGAAGAGCGAGAGCATCGATGAAATTGTCGGCGCCGTATCGGTCATGCGTGAGCTGGCGGACAAGGTCGAGTTGAACACCCTCAACGGCGTGGTCGATGTGGTCGGCACCGGCGGCGATGGCGCGAACATCTTCAACGTCTCGACCGCCTCGTCATTTGTCGTCGCCGCAGCCGGTTGCACGGTGGCCAAGCATGGTAACCGCGCAGTCTCCGGCAAGAGTGGCAGCGCCGACTTGCTGGAAGCGGCCGGGATTTACCTGAACCTGACGCCAGTACAAGTTGCACGCTGCATCGACAACGTTGGTATTGGTTTCATGTTTGCCCAATCCCACCACAGTGCGATGAAATACGCGGCGGGCCCACGCCGTGACCTGGGCTTGCGTACCCTGTTCAACATGCTCGGCCCGCTTACGAATCCGGCCGGTGTGAAACATCAGGTTGTCGGCGTGTTCAGTCAGGCCTTGTGCCGACCATTGGCCGAAGTCCTGCAACGCTTGGGTAGCAAACACGTCCTGGTGGTGCACTCCAAGGACGGCCTGGATGAATTCAGCCTGGCTGCGCCGACCTTTGTCGCGGAGTTGAAGGATGACCAGATCACCGAGTATTGGGTCGAGCCGGAAGACCTGGGCATGAAGAGCCAGAGCTTGCACGGTCTGGCGGTTGAAAGCCCGGCAGCCTCGCTTGAGCTGATCCGCGATGCGCTGGGGCGCCGCAAGACCGAAAACGGCCAGAAAGCTGCAGAAATGATCGTGCTGAATGCGGGTGCCGCGCTCTACGCCGCGGATCATGCAAGCAGCCTCAAAGAAGGCGTCGCCCTGGCGCATGACGCGCTGCACACTGGCCTAGCACGTGAAAAACTTGAAGAGTTGGGCGCGTTTACCGCGGTATTCAAAGTGGAGAATGAGGCATGAGTGTACCGACGGTGCTGGAAAAGATTCTTGCCCGCAAATTTGAAGAGGTGGCCGAGCGCAGTGCTCGCGTGACCCTGGCCGAGCTGGAAGCCATGGCCAAGGTGGCAGACGCGCCTCGTGGTTTTGCCCAGGCTTTGCTTGAGCAGGCCAAGCGCAAGCAGCCGGCAGTGATCGCCGAAATCAAGAAAGCCTCGCCGAGCAAGGGCGTGATTCGCGAAAACTTCGTACCCGCCGACATCGCCCGTAGCTATGAGAAGGGCGGCGCGACCTGCCTGTCGGTGCTGACTGATGTCGACTACTTCCAGGGCGCTGATATTTATCTGCAACAGGCTCGCGCAGCCTGTGCGTTGCCGGTGATCCGCAAGGACTTCATGGTCGATCCGTACCAGATCGTCGAAGCCCGTGCGCTGGGCGCTGATTGCGTGCTGCTGATCGTGTCCGCACTGGATGACGTGAAGATGGCTGAGCTCGCGGCCGTTGCCAAGAGCGTTGGCCTGGATGTACTGGTTGAAGTTCACGACGGAGATGAGCTTGAGCGGGCGCTGAAAACCCTCGACACGCCTCTGGTCGGGGTCAACAACCGCAACCTTCATACCTTTGACGTCAGCCTGGAAACCACACTCGATCTGCTGCCGCGCATTCCTCGTGATCGCCTGGTGATCACTGAAAGTGGCATCCTCAACCGTGCCGATGTCGAGCTGATGGAAATCAGCGAGGTTTACTCGTTCCTGGTTGGCGAAGCGTTCATGCGTGCCGAACAGCCGGGGGCAGAACTGCAGCGCCTGTTCTTCCCGGAACGCGGCGTACCGGTCAGTGGTTCCACACTCGACTGATGTACATTCAATGAAGAAGCCGGCGATGCCGGCTTTTTTGTATCCACAGCCAAGGATCCGCACTGCCATGACTCAACCCATCGCCCTGACCGTCGAAGCGGGACTGCAAGCTGAACAGGATTTGTTGGCTACGGTGTGTGCCGGCGACCAGGAATTTGGCCTGTTGTTCTGGCAGCCCAGTGATCGTGCTCTGGTCATGCCGCGGCGCTTGAGCCGTCTGCCGGGATTCGAGGAGGCCTGTCTGGCTTCGGCGGAAAATGGTTGGCCGGTATTGTTGCGCGAAACCGGCGGTGAGCCTGTGCCGCAATCGGCAGCGACCGTTAACATTGCGTTGGTCTACGCACCGCCCCGTAGCGAAGGGGATCACGGGCGTATCGAAACAGGTTATCGACGTCTGTGCGATCCGATCTGCACGCTGCTCACAGAGCTGGGCGGCAATGCTTCCTTGGGTGAAGTCGAGGGAGCGTTTTGTGATGGGCGTTTCAACGTCAACCTGGATGGTCGCAAGATGGTCGGCACCGCTCAACGCTGGCGCCAAAGCAAGGGTGGTCAGCGACCGGTCGGCCTGGTGCACGGTGCGCTGCTGCTGGATGACGAACGTGAGTCGATGGTGCAGGCGGTGAATCGCTTTAACGAAGCCTGCGGCCTCGATCAACGAGTACGTGCGCAAAGCCATATCGCCCTGCATGAACAATTTGCCGCCCCGCTGGCTATTGAGCGGCTGGATGCCTTGTATCGTGAGATGCTGGCTAAGGTCATGGCTGTCTAGCGGGTGCCGAACACCACCATGGTCTTGCCTTTGACGTTTACCAGGTTGCGTTCTTCCAGATCCTTGAGAACGCGACCGACCATCTCCCGCGAGCAGCCGACGATCCGCCCGATCTCCTGACGGGTGACTTTTATTTGCATGCCGTCGGGGTGGGTCATGGCGTCAGGTTGTTTGCACAACTCCAGCAGACAGCGCGCTACCCGGCCAGTAACGTCGAAGAACGCCAGGTCGCCGACCTTGCGGGTGGTGTTGCGCAGGCGCTGGGCAATCTGGCCGCTGAGCACGTAGAGAATGTCCGGATCCTGTTGGGACAGTTCGCGAAATTTGCCGTAACTGATTTCGGCCACTTCGCATTCGACCTTGGCCCGAACCCAGGCGCTGCGTTCCTGCTCCTGACCGGCTTGTTCGAACAGGCCCAGTTCACCAAAGAAATCCCCGGCGTTGAGATAGGCAATGATCATTTCTCGCCCGTCATCGTCTTCGATCAGGATGGTGACCGACCCTTTGATAATGAAAAACAGCGTGTCGGAACGATCCCCGGCGCAAATGATATTGCTCTTGGCCTGATACCGGCGGCGCTGGCAATGCGTCAGCAGTTTGTCGAGATTCTTTATTTTTGGGGTTGGGGCAATAGCAACCATGGTTGTATCCCGAAAAGACTGCACGGTGAGGTGTCTATTTTTTGTTGACGATGGATTGGCGTCATTGATTTGGCGCCAGCTTACCAGACGCACTCTGTTGTCATTGCAGATTTTACCCATGACGCAGGCTACTGGCTCAAGTCGACGGGGCACGCTTTCAATCGCTGACGCTGTGCTAAGCTGGCGACCCTTTTTTTACAGTGGAGACTCGGCGATGAAGGCACGCATCCAATGGGCTGGCGAAGCCATGTTCCTCGGTGAATCCGGCAGTGGTCACGTCGTGGTCATGGACGGTCCGCCAGAGGCCGGTGGTCGCAACCTGGGTGTTCGGCCGATGGAAATGCTCCTGCTCGGCGTAGGCGGTTGCAGTAATTTCGACGTGGTCAGTATTCTGAAGAAGTCGCGCCAGGCTGTTGAAAGCTGCGAAGCCTTCCTCGAAGCCGAGCGTGCGACTGAAGATCCCAAGGTCTTTACCAAGATCCACATGCATTTCGTGGTCAAGGGGCGGGCCCTCAAGGAAGCCCAAGTCAAACGAGCCATCGAGTTATCGGCAGAGAAGTACTGCTCTGCATCGATCATGCTGGGTGCTGCGGGCGTCGCCATTACTCACGATTACGAAATCATCGAGTTAGGCTGAGTCGACAGGGCAAAAAAGAAAGGGCGCTGATTCAGCGCCCTTTTCAGTTTCCGTATCAAATACGGTAGGTGCTCTTGGTCATGACCTTGGCCAGCAGGCTCATACCAAATTTGACCGGCGCCGGAAAGCGGAAGCCACCGGCATCCAGGGCACTTTCAGCGTGCTGTTCTTCGTCGATGCGCATTTGCTCGAGAATCGCCCGGGACTTTTCGTCTTCCGCGGGCAGTTGCACCAGATGTTCGTTCAAGTGTTTGCACACCTGATCCTCGGTTGCGGCAACGAAGCCCAGGCTGACCTTGTCGCTGATCAATCCGGCCACCGCGCCGATGCCGAACGACATGCCGTAGAACAACGGATTGAGAATGCTGGTGTGACTGCCCAGTTGCTTGATGCGCTGTTCGCACCAGACCAGGTGATCAATCTCTTCTTCCGCCGCATGTTCCATTGCTGCTCGCACTTGCGGCAGCTTGGCAGTCAGCGCCTGGCCCTGGTACAGCGCCTGGGCGCAGACTTCACCGGTATGGTTGATCCGCATCAGGCCGGCGACGTGACGAGTGTCCTCATCGCTCAGTTTCGTCTCGGGCTGCAGGATGGCCGGCGACGGGCGGTGAGGCTGGCCACTGAACGGCAGCAACGTGCGCATTGCGGTATCAGCCTGTAGCAACAGGCGATCAATGGGCGAATAGTGACGTTGGGTTGTCATGCTGACCTCCGGGAGAATCTCGGCGGCCAGTTTACCGCAATCGGCCGGGGAAGGTTTGCGCTGGGTCATTGCACACGTCGGCAGAGTAGGGGGAGGCGAAGGAGCAGATTCCTTTGCCACCCGCATCCGCGTCGGCGTGAATCAGCCCGGCGGCCAATTCATTTGGCGCTGACCCAGAACGTGCATGTGAATGTGGTAGACGGTCTGTCCACCCAACTCGTTGCAGTTCATCACCACCCGAAAGCCCTCTTCGCAACCAAGCTCCAGGGCCAGGCGTTGGGCGGTGAACAGAATATGCCCGGCCAGGGCTTTGTCATCTTCGGTCAGGTCGTTGAGGGTGCGGACCGGCTTTTTCGGAATCACCAGAAAATGCACGGGTGCCTGGGGGGCAATATCGTGGAAGGCCAGAACCTGGTCATCCTCGTAAATGATCTTGGCAGGTATTTCTCTGTTGATGATCTTGGTGAACAGAGTATCCACAGCGATTTCTCCATGTTGATGGGCCGCACTGAGTGTACTGAAGGGGATACCCCTGCGCCTAACCTTTTGCTTTGGCCACACTCAACGCGGGCAATAAGCTTTGTTGAACATGCCGGCGAGGGTGCGTGTCAGCCAGCGCGAGCCAAGGCGCGGCAGGAATGCACGCCAGCGATTGCGCCGTCCAGGGATGATGATGGCGCGATTTTTTTCCAGGGCTCGTACGGTGTACAGCGCGACTTCCTCGGAGCTCATCAACCGATTGCTGGCGTTCAGTTTGCTTTCGTCGAGCTGGGCGGTGCGAAAGAATGCGGTCCGGGTCGGTCCAGGACACAGCACCGAAACCTTGACTGCGCACTTTTTCAGCTCAACCCGCAGGCCTTCCGAGAAGTGCAGCACGTACGCCTTGCTGGCATGGTAAGTGCTCATCCAGGGGCCGGGGTGGAAGGCTGCCACGGAGGCCACATTGAGAATCTGTCCGCCGCCCTGTAGGGCCATGCTGTTGCCAATCGCGTGACACAGTCGGGTGAGAGCGAGGACATTGACCTCAATCAGGTCTTGCTCAGTCATCCAGTCCTGCGCCAGAAAGGGGCCGCAAGTGCCCATTCCCGCGCAATTGACCAGTAGGTCGATCTGCCGCTCGCCTTCTTCCAGTTCGAGGAGAAATCCGGACAGGCGCAATGGCTCGCCCAGGTCGCAGGCTCGAAACAACACCTCGACGCCAAAGCGTTGGGTGAGTTCGATGGCGATGCTTTCCAGCTGATCACGTTGGCGAGCCACCAGTATCAGGCTGCGGCCTCGGCGTGCCAGTGCTTCGGCCATGGCCAGGCCGATGCCGCTTGAAGCACCAGTGATCAGAGCGTAACGGGTCATGCGGTTCTCCATCGCAACGGCTCGGGACCTGTAGACAGAGAGGTCACAGGAAACGAGCGCGTTTATTCTTTCTCATAGTCTACAGGGGGCTGAGCCGGTTGCGCCGCGTCATCTGTTTCAACACTGTCAGTTGTTTCACTGGTTTCGTAACGGCTACCCACAGCACTTTCATATTCTTCGGTGAGCGTGGAGAGGCCTCCAGCCAGCCCGCCGACAAACATCAGCGCGATCACTACCAGCCACAGCGCGCAGAGCACTTTGACCGCGGTGCTGTTGGCGGGTGGGGGCGCGCCGTAGCGATTGCTCGCGGCATTCCCGGGAATCACTGCCAGGGCGATAGGAAACAGGCTGCCGAGCACCGGCACCAGATTCAGGAACCACAGCCAGCCCGACCAGCCCAGGTCGTGCAAACGCTGCACACTGATGGTGATATTCAAGTAGAAGTAAGCCAGCACCCCGGCGACACAAACAATTGCGCCCAGCACCATTTGATCGCCAGCCAGCAGAGTCAATCCCAGGATGCCGGCGACGCCACCTACGACCAGAAGTGCGGCAAGTGACCAGGCCAGGTAGCGCAAGCGACCGATTCGTCCCTGAACGCTGAGTACTTTGAGCTCGGAGTATTCGCTGCTCACTTCACCCACAAGCGATCGGGGAGGGGCGTAGGGTGATGGGTTCTCAGTGCTTGTCGGTGGTGTCGGTGTGGTGCAGGTGGCGACAACTTCACTCAAGTCGAGCTCGATCGAGGGCTCGGCTTCGATCCGCGCTTCAATGCCGGTTTTCATCAGAGCATTGAGATAGGTTTGCGCATCTGCGTGGGTAAGATCGCGTTTCAGGGCGACGGGTTTACCGCTGAAGAGTCGTTCAATGGCTGCAACATCGCTTTTGAACAGCTGCGCCAAGTTGAGTTTGGCGGTGGTGATGTCGACTCCGTTTTGCAGGGCTCCATCGAAGACGATCTTGAAGCGGGCGTCGCTCATAGTTGTACATCCTTGTCGCGAATAGGTGGGCAGTAAGCCCAATCCGGACCAGCTCGCTCGCCTGGCCCGAGGGGGGGATCAGCGTGGCCAGCGTTTTGGCAACTGAGCGGCAATTTGCTGTGCATTGCGGTATTCGGCGTCCAGCCGGGCGATCAGCTCATCCACGCTCGGCAAGTCGTTGATCTCGCCGACGCCTTGTCCGGCCGACCATACGGTTTTCCAGGCTTTGGCTTCATCGCTCACTGGCTTGAGCTTGGCGCCAAAGTTGATCTCACCTTTGCCTTGCAGCGCTTCGATATCGAAGCCGGCATTGAGCAGGCTTTGGCGCATGAAACTGGCGGGTACCCCGGAGACCGCCGGAGTATGCACAATGTCGGCGGCTCGCGATGTCAGCAGCATTTCTTTGTAAGCGTCAGGCGCGTGACTTTCGGTGGTGCCGATAAAGCGCGTACCAAAGTAGGCCAGGTCGGCGCCCAGCAATTGTGCGGCGAGAATTTCATGGCCGTGATTCAGACAGCCGGCAAGCAACAGGGTTTTGTCGAAGAACTGGCGGATCTCGGCAATCAACGAGAAGGGGCTCCAGGTGCCAGCGTGTCCACCGGCGCCCGCCGCGACGGCGATCAGTCCATCGACACCGGCTTCGGCGGCTTTTTCGGCATGGCGACGCGTCGTCACGTCGTGGAACACCAGGCCGCCATAGCCATGAACGGCGTCCACCAGTTCTTTGACAGCCCCCAGGCTGGTAATCACGATAGGCACCTTGTGCTCGACGCAGATTGCCAGGTCCGCCTCCAGCCGTGGATTACTTTGATGCACGATCAGGTTCACCGCATAGGGTGCCGGGTTTTCCAGTAGCGCCAGCCCTTCCTCGATTTCTTCAAGCCAGGCTTTGAAGCCGCTGCTCTCGCGCTGATTCAGCGCCGGAAAACTACCGACCACGCCATTGCGGCAACAGGCGAGCACCAATTGTGGATTGGAAATCAGGAACATCGGCGCCGCCACTACGGGCAGGCGCAGGCGTTGTTCGAGCAAAGCGGGCAGCGACATTGGAAATACCCCCGAGTCAGTTCAGTCAGTAAGATTAGAACGGCCGTACGACAACCAAAATTACGATAGCCAGCAACATCAGAACCGGGACTTCATTGAACCAGCGGTAAAAGACATGGCTGCGGGTGTTTTCGCCACGGGCAAAGCGCTTCACTTGCGCGCCGCACATGTGGTGATAACCGATCAGCAGTACCACCAATGTCAGCTTGGCGTGCATCCAGCCACCCTGAGTGAAGTACGCGCTCGGATTGAGACTGATCAGCCAGCCACCAAAGATCAGCGTTGCGATCATCGAAGGACCCATGATGCCGCGATACAACTTGCGCTCCATCAGGCTGAAGCGCTCTTTGCTGGTGTTGTCCTCGCTTTGAGCGTGATAAACGAACAGACGCGGTAAGTAAAACAGGCCGGCAAACCAGCAGACGATGCTGACGATATGAAAGGCTTTGAGCCACAGATAGAGCATTTTTGGTTATTCCCAGGTTCACGGTAGCCCGAATAGTAGAGGCTTGAGCCTCCGTACGTCACCTTGCTGGTTGTCGCAGGGCTGGGTGGGCCCTATTATCGACGGCTTTCCAGTGGGTTCGTTGAGGGCAGGTTTATGGTCAAGGTCGGTATCGTCGGCGGCACGGGTTACACCGGTGTCGAATTGCTGCGTTTGTTGGCTCAGCATCCGCAAGCGGAAGTGGTGGTGATCACTTCCCGATCCGAGGCCGGTATGGCCGTTGCCGATATGTACCCCAACCTGCGTGGCCACTACGACGGTCTGGCGTTCAGCGTTCCGGACATCAAGACGCTCGGTGCCTGTGACGTCGTATTCTTTGCCACCCCCCATGGCGTTGCCCATGCCCTGGCGGGCGAGTTGCTCGCGGCCGGGACCAAGGTCATCGACCTGTCGGCAGACTTCCGTTTGCAGGACGCGGATGAGTGGGCCAAGTGGTACAACCAGCCTCACGGTGCCCCGCAGTTGTTGGAGGAAGCGGTTTATGGCTTGCCGGAAGTCAATCGCGAACAGATCAAGCAAGCACGCCTGATTGCTGTGCCGGGCTGCTATCCGACTGCTACCCAGCTGGGCTTCTTGCCGCTGCTCGAAGCCGGGCTGGCTGACACCTCGCGCCTGATCGCTGACTGCAAGTCCGGCGTCAGCGGGGCTGGCCGTGGCGCCGCCGTAGGTTCGCTGTATTCCGAAACGTCAGAAAGCATGAAGGCCTATGCAGTCAAAGGTCATCGCCACTTGCCGGAGATCCGCCAGGGGCTGCGTCGCGCTGCCGGTAAAGAAGTTGGCCTGACGTTTGTTCCGCACCTGACTCCGATGATTCGTGGCATTCACTCGACGCTGTACGCGACAGTCGTTGATCGCTCTGTTGATTTGCAGGCGTTGTTCGAGAAACGCTATGCCAATGAGCCGTTTGTCGACGTCATGCCGGCTGGTAGCCATCCGGAGACTCGGAGTGTTCGCGGCGCCAACGTCTGCCGTATTGCGGTTCACCGTCCTCAGGACGGCGATCTGGTGGTGGTTTTGTCGGTGATCGACAACCTGGTCAAGGGGGCGTCGGGTCAGGCTGTACAGAACCTGAATATCATGTTTGGCCTGGATGAGCGCTTGGGTCTGTCCCATGCGGGTATGTTGCCTTAAACCACGTGGCTCACAGCAAAAAGGCCCTTGAACGGGCCTTTTTGCTGTCTGTCAGCATGATTATGTTGATTGCTATACCATAACAATAGTTGACCGCTTTTCTGGGAGAAGCGGATAATGCGCGTCATCACGCAGTATGGCGGCATAACGCCGGGAGATAGTCAGCATGAGCGTCGAATCCTTCACCCCCACGGCTTTGCAATTCACTCACGGTGCCGCGCACAAGGTGAAGAGCCTGGTCGATGAAGAGGGTAATGATCGCTTGAAGCTGCGCGTATTCGTTACGGGCGGCGGTTGTTCAGGATTTCAGTACGGCTTCACTTTCGATGAGGAAGTGGCCGATGACGACACCATCGTCGAGCGCGAGGGTGTCAGCCTGGTTGTCGATCCGATGAGCTACCAGTATCTGGCTGGTGCCGAGGTGGACTATCAGGAAGGTCTGGAAGGTTCGCGTTTCGTGATCAAGAACCCTAATGCGACCACTACTTGCGGTTGTGGCTCTTCGTTCTCGATCTGATCGTCGCGCGCACTCGTAGTTGTACTCAACGCCGCATGGCTTCAGAGCCTTGCGGCGTTTTGCTGTCTGGCGTCAGGCGGGATAGATGGCGCCCAGTACCCGCAAGCCGCGAGCGCCGGTGACACTGGGGCGATTGGCCGGGATGCCTTCAAGGCAACAGTGTGCCAGCCAAGCAAAGGCCATGGCTTCGACCCAATCTGGGTCAACCCCATAAGTGGCGGTACTGGTTACGGTTGTGTCGGGTAGCAGGGTAGAAAGACGGGCCATCAACGCTGCGTTGTGCGCGCCCCCACCGCAGACCAACAGTTCCTCGGTCTTGCGCTGGGCGGCTTGCAGTGAGTCGACGATGGTCAGGGCGGTCAGTTCAAGCAGCGTGGCTTGCACGTTTTGTTCGGCGAAGGCCGGCAAATGTGCGAGGTGCTGGGTGAGCCATTGCAGATTGAAGACTTCACGGCCAGTGCTTTTCGGGCCTGAGGCCTTGAAGAACGGGTCACTGAGCAAGCTCTTCAGCAAGACCGGTTCGAGCTTGCCGCTGGCCGCCCATTGGCCGCCGCGGTCGAAGGTTTCGCCACGTTGTTGATGAACCCATGCATCCAGCAGAACGTTGCCCGGGCCGCAATCAAATCCCGCGACCGGTCTGCCTGTCTCGATCAGGCTGAGGTTGCTGAAGCCACCAACGTTCAACACCGCACGATTACCAGTGCGCTCGCCAAACAAGGCTTCGTGAAAGGCCGGAACCAGTGGCGCACCCTGTCCACCCGCAGCAACGTCGCGGCTGCGGAAGTCGCTGACAACTGTAATGCCAGTGAGCTCCGTGAGCAGGGCGGGATTGCCAATCTGAACCGTGAAGCCGCGTGCAGGTTCGTGGCGAATGGTCTGGCCGTGACTACCGATCGCTCGGATGTCAGCGGGTTTGAGTTGCTGTGCTGTAAGCAAGGTATTGATGCCTTGCGCCGCTAGGGTCACCCAGTTTTGCTGGGCAATCGCGGAGCGGGCGATCTCGTCCGGTCCGCTTGCGCACAGACCCAGCAACTCCGACCGTAAGGCGTCAGGCATGGGAATGTAGTGTGTTGCCACCAGCCTGATTGCTGTCGTGTATTCGATCAGAGCGATGTCCAGCCCATCCAGACTGGTTCCGGACATCAGTCCTAGATACAGTGCCATGGCTTAGCGCTTGCTCGAAGCCAGCATCGTGGCCTTCTCTTGATCCATGCGCGCCATCAGCGGCTGGCTCTGCTGCAGGAAGCGTGCTCGCTCGCCCTTGGCAATCGGATCGGCCATCGGCAGCTTCTGGCCCAGCGGATCGACGTGTACGCCATTGACCTGGAACTCATAGTGCAAGTGCGGGCCGGTCGACAGACCAGTGGTGCCGATGTAGCCAATCACCTGGCCCTGCTTGACGCTGCCACCGGTTTTCACGCCCTTGGCGAAGCCTTGCATATGCCCGTACAGAGTGCGGTAGGCGTTGCCGTGCTGGATGATAACGGTATTGCCATAGCCGCCACGCCGGCCGGCCAGCAGTACTTTGCCGTCGCCAGCCGCCTTGATCGGTGTGCCACGTGGCGCAGCGTAGTCAACACCTTTGTGGGCGCGAATCTTGTTCAGAATTGGATGCTTGCGCCCCATTGAGAAGCGCGAGCTGATACGGGCGAAGTCCACCGGCGTGCGGATGAACGCCTTGCGCATGCTGTTGCCATCTGCGGTGTAGTAGCTGCTGTTGCCTTGCTTGTTGGTGTACCGCACGGCGGTGTAGGTTTTGCCGCGGTTGGTAAAGCGCGCCGAGAGGATCGGGCCGTTGCCAACCGCCTTGCCATTGACCACTTTCTGCTCGTAGATCACGTCGAACTCATCGCCCTGGCGAATATCCTGGGCGAAGTCGACGTCGTAACCAAACACGCTGGCCATGTCCATCGTGAGGCTGTGGGAAAGGCCGGCACGCGCCGCGGACTGCGAGAGCGAGCTGTTGATAACCCCATGTACATAGGCCGTGCGTACGGTTGGCTTGGCGGTTGTGCGGGTGAAAGCATAACCCTTGGCGTTCTTGCTCAGGCTGATGCTGTCCAAGTCGCTGATCTTGCTGTGCAGGGTGTTCAACTGGCCGTCTGGGCCAAGTTCAAACTCGAGCTTCTGGCCGCGTTTGAGTTGGGTGAACTGCTTGGCTTGCTTGTCGCTGGCGAGAATTTCGCTGACTGCCGAGGAGGGCAGGCCGACTTTCTCGAACAGGGTCGACAGCGTGTCGCCCTTTGCAACGATGACTTCCCTATGGTTCGCGGCCTTTTTCTCTTCAGCGACTGGAGCAGGCGCTGCTTGCGCAGTTTGCTGGACGTCGTCGGCACTGTTTTCGATTTGCGCGAAGGGAGACTCTACCGGCTCGTTTGTGGCTTGAACGGCGTCGGCAGCGTCTTGGTCTTGTGTCAGTTGTTCGGCAGGGCTTTCCAGCTCCAGGCTCAGCGTGGTCTTTTTGGCTTCGACGTCACTGGATGGAAACACCAGAAGCGCGAGGCTGAGCAGGGCGGCGATGCCACTTGCGGCCAGCAGGTGGGTCTTCGGATAAAGCGGTGGCGCTTTAGACGGTTCAGTGGTCATAGGTAATTTGACTTTGGAAAAGATGAAATGGAAAAGATGAATGACATGATGAAGATGAAATAACTGTATAAAATATAACCAAATCATCTCTTAAGCAAGCCGCGAGTGCTCTGTTCGCGGAATGCTGTCCGTGCGCCGGGCAAAACTTGTATTTGGTGCGCGATCTTGTATGGTTGGTCCCCTTTGAATCTGAGCCTTGCGGGTCTGTTATGAAGTCGGTTGAAGAGCAGCTAGCGCTGATTAAACGTGGTGCGGAAGAACTGTTGGTCGAGTCCGAGCTTGTCGAAAAGCTCAAGCGTGGCCAGCCGCTGCGTATCAAGGCTGGCTTCGATCCGACGGCACCCGATCTGCACCTTGGGCACACGGTGCTTATTAACAAGCTGCGTCAGTTCCAGGAGTTGGGTCATCAGGTGATTTTCCTGATTGGCGATTTCACCGGGATGATCGGTGATCCGAGCGGCAAGAGTGCTACTCGCCCGCCGTTGACCCGCGAGCAGGTGTTGGAAAACGCCGAGACCTACAAGACCCAAGTGTTCAAGATCCTCGATCCGGCCAAGACCGAGGTCGCATTCAATTCCACCTGGATGGACCAGATGGGGCCGGCGGATTTCATTCGTCTGACTTCCCAGTACACCGTGGCTCGCATGCTTGAGCGCGACGACTTCGACAAGCGCTACTCGACCAATCAGCCAATCGCCATTCATGAGTTCCTCTATCCGCTGGTCCAGGGCTACGACTCGGTAGCCTTGCGTGCAGATGTAGAGTTGGGCGGCACAGATCAGAAGTTCAATCTGCTGATGGGGCGTGAGCTGCAGCGCAGTTACGGCCAGGAGGCTCAGTGCATCCTGACTATGCCGTTGCTCGAAGGTCTGGATGGCGTGAAGAAGATGTCCAAGTCCCTGGGCAACTACGTTGGCATCCAAGAGGCACCGGGTGTCATGTACGGCAAGCTGGTATCGATTCCGGATGCGCTGATGTGGCGTTACTTCGAATTGCTCAGCTTCCGCTCCATGGAAGAGATCAACGCGTTGCGTGCGGATGTCGAGGCCGGGGCCAATCCGCGTGACGTCAAGATCAAGCTGGCGGAAGAGATTGTGGCGCGTTTCCATGGTGAAGAGGCTGCGGCCAATGCTCACCGTGCTGCCGGCAATCGCATGAAGGATGGTGAGCTGCCGGATGACCTGCCGGAGATCGAGCTGACTGCTACAGAGGATATGCCGATTGCTGCCGTGCTGAATCAGGCTGGATTGGTGAAGAACTCGGCAGTCGCTCGCGACTTGTTGGGGTCGGGTGGTGTGCGTGTTGATGGTG